>NZ_JBVJQR010000037.1:14374-64349 GCF_055608425.1 Kitasatospora sp. NPDC036934
CGCGGAGAGGGGGGGGGGGGGGAGGAACCAGAGGGGAGCGCACCCCCCCCCCCCCTTCCCCCCCCTTTTCTTTCCCCACGCCACCGTCAGCGCGTAGCCGCGGCCTCGGTGAGGTCCCGCTCCGGGACGGTGACGTCCGGAAGTTCCTGGTCCAGCCGCCACAGCCGGGGCGACCGGGCGGCCAGCGCCACGACGAGCGCCGTGACCAGGCCGAGCACGGCCAGGGTCAGCGCGTAGCCGCGGCCCGGGCCGTTGCCCACCAGCAGGGCCACCGTGTCGGAGCGCACCCGGTCACGGCCGACCAGCGGGACGGCGACCCAGTCGCAGAGCGCGCCCGCCAGCAGGTTGCCGACCAGTTGGGGGGTCATCGAGACGGCGTTGCGCAGCGCCGTGGTCCGCCCCAGCATCCGTGGGCTCACCTTGACCTGCCACACGGTCTGGACGGTTCCCACGATGAAGGTGGCGCAGCCCATGAACAGGAAGACGGCCACCGAGAGCAGCACCACGGAGGGCCGCAGCGACGCCAGCACCACGGAGGCCGAGAACACGAACAACGCGGTCACCAGGCCGGTGATCCGGTGCCGTGGCGGCGGCCAGTTCCAGATGCTGAACACCCCGCTGACCACGACCATGCCGAGGGCCCCGACGGACATCACGAGGCCGAGGCCGGACGCCTCGTCGAAGGCGAGCACCAGTGGCGGCAGGACCAGTTCGCCGAAGCCGACGACGAAGCTCATCACGCCGAGCAGGGCCGCCAGCGACATCAGCCCCGGCCGGGCCACCAGGTAGTGCCACCCGGCCCGGGCGTCCGCGAGCACGGACGGCCGCGCTCCGCCGCCGGCAGCGTCCGGGACCGGCAGCCGCGGGATCCGCACCAGCGACAAGGTGCCGATCGCGAGCAGGAAGGAAAGGCAGTTCAGCGCCACGATGCCCTCGACGTCGACGACCGCCAGCAGGGCTCCGGCGAGCACCGGCCCGACCACGGCGCTCACCCCGGTGGCGAGCATGCGCATCCCGGTGGCCCGGCCGATCCGGTCCTGCGGGACCAGCAACGGCAGGGCCGCCTCGAAGGCCGGCAGGTCCAGGGCCCGGAGCGTCGCGGTGACCAGGACGATGAAGTACACCTGCCAGACGGCGAAGGCGCCCGTCCACAGCAGCACCGTCATGAGCAGCGCGACCAGCATCGAGCCGGTGTTGCTCACCAGCATCGCCCGCTTGGCGCCCCACCGGTCCACCAGAGGACCGGCCAGCGGGGCGACCAGCAGGAAGGGGAGGAAGGGCAGCGCGTACAGGACGGCCAACGAGGTGACCGAACCGGTCTGCAGGTAGCAGTGGACGCCGAGGGCGAAACCGCTGACGGACGAGGTGGCCAGGGCGGCGAACTGGCCGACCCACAGCAGAACATAGGCGCGGAACCCGGAGGCTGATGGTGTCACGGCGCCTGGCTCACCTTCCGCCGGGCCGGTCGAGCGCCGCGCGGACGATCCGCACGAGCTCGTCCGGCTGCTGCTGGTGGAAGTAGTGCCCGGCGGACGGCACGGTGGCCAGCTCGACGGCGGGGCCGAACCGGGCCCACTCCGTGTACCGCTGCTGGTACTGCGGGGTGCCCGGGTCCTCGGTTCCGGCGATGAACGTGATCGGTGCGGCGAGCGGTGCGGTCGCCCCGTTCTTCGGCCACTCCCGGGAGAAGTACTCGCGGCCGACCGTGATGTCGTGGTGCGCCGCCCGGGTGACGAAGGCCAGTTCCTCCTCGGCCAGTTCGCCGTCGAAACCGGCGGCCTCCCGCAGCTCGCGGAGCTCCTGCGCGACGGCGTCCGTGCTCTCCAGCCGGCGCAGCAGGATCCGGCCGATCCGCCCGCCGTCGTAGAACGGGTAGGACGCGCCGATGAACAGTCGGGTCACCGTCCGCCCGGCGGCCTCCAGCAGCCGGACCAGCTCGACGGCCAGCGGCGAGCCGGCCGAGTGGCCGTACACCGAGACCGGGCCCTCGACCGTGGCCAGCACGGCGTCGGCGCACTGCCGGGCGACCTCCTGGAGCGGCTTCAACTCCTCGTCCCCGCCCGGCTCGTGGCCCGGGACCTGCACGGCGAGCAGCTCGATGTCGGGCGGCAGCGCGCGGGCCAGCGGCTGGTAGCTGAGCGCGCTGCCGCCGCCGTACGGCACGCAGACCAGGGTGTGCGAGGCGGTGCCGCCGGGGGTGAGCCGCCGGATGAGCCCGGCCGGGCGGTCGCCCGACTCCAGCGCGCCGGCCAGCGCGCGGACACTCGGGTGGACGGCCAGCATGCCCAGGCCGGAGCCGGGAATGCGGTTGACCGCCCTGACCGCGTCGAAGGAGTTGCCGCCGAGGTCGAAGAAGCTCGCCAGGGCGTCGACGGCGGCGATGCCGAGGACGTCCTCGAACACCGCCGCGATCGACTCCTCCAGCGCGCCGGTGGGCGCGGTGGGCTCCTGCTGCGGCGCCGTCGGGGCGGACTCCGGCGCGTCCGGCCCGCTGGGCGCGCCGGCGAGGCGGGGGCCGGCGGCCAGCACGACCGGGGCCACGTCCTCGGCCGTGACCACGGCCTCGAACACGCGGAAGAGGGAGGCCAGAACGTCGTCGACGAAGTCCGGGGCGAACCGCTCGCGGTGGGTCAGCAGCTCCAGCTTGTTGACCGGATCGGGGGCGAGGGTCAGCGTCAGCGGAATGTCGATCTTGTCGAAGAGCTCGTGGGTGCGGAACGAGAGCTCCTGGCCCGACTCGGAGTTGACCGACAGCGAGTAGTTCTCCATCACCAGCAGGCTGTCGAAGAGCACCCGTCCGGTGGTGCCGCTCCACTTCCGGATGTCGCCCAGCGGCGTGTACTCGTACCGGCGCATCTGCGCGTACAGGCCCTGCAGCTCCTGCAGCCACGCGCCGAGCGGGCCGTCCTCGGGCACGCTGACCGGCAGCGGCAGGGTGTTGGCGAACGAGCCCACGATCCGGTCCACCTGGGGCAGCTCCGGCGGCCGCCCGGAGCTGACGCAGCCGAAGGTGATGTCGCTCAGCCCGGTGAGCCGCCGCAGCACCACCGACCAGCACGCCTGCACCACCGTGCTGAGCGTCACCCGATGGCGCGACGCGGTGGCCTGCAGCTTCCGGGAGATCTCCGGATCGAGCGGCACGGTGCGCCGTTCGATCTCGCCGGTGCCGCGCTCGGGATCGGCCGGCGCCAGTTCGAGCAGTGGGCTGGGGCGTACCTCCGCCAGCGTCCGCACCCAGAAGTCGCGGGCCTCCTGAAGGTCCTGGCGCTGGAGCCAGGCGATGTAGCTCCGGTAGGGCGGGGCCGGCGGCGGGGCCGGCGTCCCCATGGCCAGCGCCCGGTAGTGCGCCATCATCTCGTTCATGAAGACCGGCACCGACCAGCCGTCCAGCAGCAGGTGGTGGTAGGTCCAGATCAGGGTGTGTCGCTGCGGGCCGCGCCGGATCATGTGCAGCCGCTGGAGCGGGGCGACGGCCGGGGTGAAGCCCACCGCGCGGTCCTCGGTCCGGAGCCGCTCCAGCTCCTTCTCCTGCTGCTCCTCGTCCTGGTCCGCCCAGTCGTGCCGGTGCACCGGCAGCTCCACCGTGCTGTGCACGACCTGCAGTGGCTTCTCGATGCCGCCGTCCCAGTGGAAGGAGGTGCGAAGCGAGGGGTGCGCGGCGACCATGCGCTGCCAGGCGAGCAGCAGAACGTCGAGGTCGAAGGGGCCGTCGACGGTGTAAGTGTGCTGACTGAGGTACATGTCGGCGGCGCCGTCGTGCAGGCTGTGGAGCAGCATTCCCTGCTGCAACGGGGAAAGCTCGTAGACGTCGTCGATATTCTTGGTACCCACCCACGCTCCCTGCGGAAATCATTCGAGTGCCGTTCCTATCGAACGTACGAGGGAGGCCGGGAGGCGTCGCGTCACTGAAACCGGGGGCGCTGGAGGAGAACGGTCGGACTTCCGTTCCGTGGCGTATCGAGTGTGTAGTTGAGCAGGTGAATTCGACCCACACACCAGGAGGCACCATGACCACCCCCGCCCCGCCCTCCGCCGGGCAGTCCGCAGCTGAGCAGGCCGAGCTGGACGCGCGGGTGGAGGCCGCGATCGACGCGGCCCGGCTCCGGCGGGCCGACAACCCGTTCTTCGACGCGGCCCGGCGGGCCACCGAGGTGTCCCACGAGGGCGCCCTCGCGGTGGCGCACCGCTGGCGCGTGATGACCAAGAGCTTCATGTTCACCACGCTCGGCGGGCTCGGTGTGCTCGCGACCCGGCTCAACCGGGAACCCGACCCCTCGCCCACCGTCCTCGGCGCGTTCCAGACCGTCTACCAGGTGATCGGCGACGATCTCGCCAACGCGGCACCGGAGTTCAGCGCCGTCGCACCCGAGGGCCCGGCCGGGGTGCACTACGTCTGGTGGGACGACACCGTGCTCGCGCCGGTGGCCGCGCTGGTCCCGGCCGAGGTCCGCGCCCGCGCCGCCGAGCTGCCCGCAGCGGTCACCGAGCTACTGGCCAACATGGACCGTCTGGCCGCGGAACCGCTCGGTGCCGCCGTGCAGTTGCGGGTGGTCGAGACCATCGCGCTGGACATCGCGGTGGCCTTCCGCCGGATGTACGGCAAGGTCGAGGCCGACGGCGTCGCGATCTTCCGCAAGGACGGCGCTCTGGACTGGGTCGACTCCCACATCCGGGCCGAGACCGTGCACGCGGCCCAGGTGAGCGCCGACCAGACCGGCACGTCCAGCCTGGTCCGCTCGGCCGCCGAGGCCGAGGACTTCATGCGGCTGACCGAGGAGTACGCCGGGAACTGGTCCCGTGCCCTGGCTTCCTTCGCCGACTGCCTGCCGACCCCCGCATAGTCACCCGACCTGCCTCACGAGGGAGACCTGATGACCGACAGCACGGCCGGCAAGCCGGCCGGCCACGAGCGGACCCGCCGCCTCGGCACGGTATGGCTCGACGCCGAGCGGCTGGCCGCCGACCTGGCGGTGATGGACCAGCTGCCGTACGCCTCCTCCTACAGCGACTTCGCCTTCGCCCCGCTGCGCAACACCATGCTCTGGAACGCCACCGGGGCGCTGGACGAGGCCCTGCTCGGCGACTACCGGGGAGGAGCCCGGCCCACCGAGCACGGCCGGCTGCTGCCCTACGTCAACGAGCTGATCACCGGGCTGTTCCGGACCGAGCACCTGAAGTTCGCCCGGTTGCTGGTGCTGCCGCCCGGCTGCGTCATGGTGCCGCACCGCGACTACCTGGAACTCGACCAGGACATGATCCGCATCCACGTGCCGCTGCGCACCTCCGAGCGGTGCTTCAGCTCCCAGGGGGACACCGTCTTCCACATGAGGGCCGGTGAGATGTGGTTCCTGGACGCCACCCGCACGCACACCGCGGCGTCCTTCTGGGACGTCGACCGCATCCATCTGACCTGCGACTTCGTCGCCGACAGCATCGAGGAGACGCTGCTCGCCCCGCCTGCGCGGCAGTTGGGCGTTCCGGTGGAGAACATCGCCGGCCGCCGGGCGCTGCGCCCGGCGGAGCGCGACGCGCTGCTCGGCCTCGCGCAGGTGGTCGACCTCGACAACTACCGGGACGTGATGGCGATCCTGACGAAGCGGCACTTCGAGGTCGGGATACAGGCCGACGAAGTGTTCGACTGGATGAAGGACATCGCCGCCGCCTCCGGGCGGCCGGAGGTGTTGGAGCGGGTCGCCCGCGACGAGGAGTACTATCTGGTCCGCCGCTGAAGGGCGGGGCCGCCGAGGCCCCGTCCGGCCTTTTCCGCCCGCCCTTCCCGGCCCAGTCATTTCCCCTTCCGGAGGCTCGGGTACGGGCCTTCCGGGATTCCCCGGAGATCCCCCGGGCCCCTGCTTTAGGTGACATTCGACCGGACGGTCCTGGTCCTAGTCTTTCGACCATGTCATTTCCTTCGACGCGGGATTCCGCGGACAACGACGAGTTCGCAGGACAGGATTTCTCCGACGTTTCCGCGGAAGCCGCGGGAGGGCAGGGCGCCCGCTATCGGGATGCTGTTCTCGGCATCTGGCAGGATGTCCTCGGCCGTACCGACATCGGCCTCACCGACGACTTCCTCACCCTGGGCGACCACTCGCTCGCACCCACTGTGGTGGCGGTGATCCGCAAGCGCCTGGGCGTCGAGATACCGGTGATGGACTTCTTCGAGTCCCGTACGGTCACCAGTCTGGCCGCCAAGGTCGCCGCGAAGGACGCCGCCGCCAAGGCGGCGGCCTCGCCCCGGACCATCACGCCGCGTCCGGCGGACGCCGAACCCCTGCTCTCCTACGACCAGCAACGGCTCTGGATGGAGCACCAGCTGCTGCCCGGCGTGGTCTACAACGTCCACATGCGCCGCCGGCTGGTCGGCCCGCTGGACGTGTCGGTGCTGCAGAAGAGCGTGCGCGCCATCCTGGCCCGCCACGAGGCGCTGCGCGCTCGGTTCCCCACGGTTGAGGGCAGGCCGGTCCAGCTGGTGGCACCGGCCGACGACGACTGGACGGTCCGGGTCGAGGACCTCTCCGCCGTCGAGGGCGACCGCACCGCCCTGGCTCTGGCGCTGCTGGACGAGGAGTCGACCACCCCGTTCGACCTGGCGCAGGGCCCGCTGCTGCGGTGCCTGCTCGTCCGGATGAGCGCCACCGAGCACCTGCTCGGGGTGACCGTGCACCACATCGTCTCCGACACCTGGTCGCTGGCGCTGTTCGTGCGTGAGCTGTCGGCTCTCTACCAGGCGGGCGGTGACCCGGTCGCCGCCGATCTGCCGCCCCTCGCCGTCCAGTACGGCGACTACGCGGTGTGGCAGCGCGAGCGGCTGGTGGGCGAGGCCCTGGAGCAGCAGGTCCGGTACTGGCGCGACCATCTGGCCGGTGCGCCGCCGGTGCTCGCGCTGCCCACCGCGCAGCGCCGCACCACCACCCAGCACGCCGAGGCCGAACGGATGGAGTCGGTGCTCACCGCGGCGGAGACGGCGGCCCTGTACGAGCTGTGCCGGGCCCAGGGAGTGACCCCGTTCATGGCCCTACTGGCCGGGCTGGCCACGGTGTTCAGCCGCTGGACCGGGCAGCAGGACGTGGTGATCGGGGTGCCGCTGGCGGGCCGCACCACCAGCGGCACGGACCACATGATCGGCTTCTTCGTCAACGTGCTGCCGTTCCGGATCGACCTGTCCGGCAACCCCACCTTCAGCGAACTGCTCGGCCGGGTCCGCCGCGTCGCGCTGGCCGGCTACGACCACGCCGACGCACCGCTGGACGCCCTGGTCGAGGACCTCCAGGTGGCGCGCGACCCGCGCCGCACCCCGTTGTTCGAGGTGGTGCTCAACGTGGTCGGCAGCCCCGAGGCCGAACAGGCCATGGGGCTCACGGTGGAGCCGATGGAGACGCCGGCCCTGTTCAGCCGGTTCGACCTCAGCGTCACCGCGCAGGAGTCCGACGGCCGGCTCCGGCTGCAGCTGGACTTCGCCTCGGACCGCTGCGACGCCGAGATGGTCCAGGTCCTCGTCGCGCACCTGCACCGACTGCTCGGCGGCGCCGTCGCGGACCCCGGCCAGGGCATCCTCGACTACCCGTTCCAGTCTCCGGCCGAGCCCGACGCTCTGCCGCACCGGGCCACCCCGGCGCTGCACGAGGCGGTGGACCGCCACGCCGCGCACCACGGCGGCACCGCGGTGTCGGACGCCGACGGCGAGTGGAGCTACCAGCGGCTTTCCCGGGCAGCCGCGGAGACCGCCGCACTGCTGGCCCGGCACGGACTCGCCGCCGGTGACCCGGTCGTCGTGGTCCGGCGCCCGACCGCGGGCTTCGTGGCGGCACTGCTCGGCTGCGAGCAGGCCGGCATGCGGTGCGAGGTGGTGGACGACCCGTCGGCCGCCCCATCCGGGGCCGTGGTGATCGACGTCGCGGGCGGCGCGGGAACCATCGACCTCTTCGAGCTGCTGCAGCGCCCGGCCGGGCCGGTCTCCGGCGCACCGGCGGCGCACCACCAGGCGGCCGGGCCGTTCGGTGTCACCGCCTCCGACCGGGTCGCCGTGCTGTCGAGCGTGCCCGGCCACCTGGCGGCGGCCCTGGGCACGGCCTTCCACGTCGGAGCGGCGTTCCACGTGCCGAACTGCTCCTTCACCGCGGACGCCACCGCCGTCACGGAATGGCTACGGGACCGCGCGATCACCGTCCTGTACGCCACCCCGTCGGTCTTGAGGGCCCTGGCTGCCGCGCCCGGCGAGCCCCGACTGCCGGACCTGGGCCTGGTGTTCGTCGAGAACGCGGGTGACCTGCTCTCCCAGGACGTGGCCACCCTGCGGCGGCTGGCCCCGACAGGCCGGCTGGTCTCGCTCTACCGCACCGGACTCGACGGCCTACCCCGAGCGGTCCACGAGACACCCGGCGACTGGAGCCTGCGAACCGCGCCGCTGCGCGTGCCGCTCGGCCGGGAACCGGCCGGCCACCGGGCCGAGGTGCTGCGCCCCGGCGACCGCCCAGCGGCGGTCGGCGAGCTCGGCGAGCTCTGCTTCGCGGGCGAGCGCACCGGGGACCTCGGGCGCCGCTGGCCGGACGGCTCCCTGGAGTTCGTGTGCCGCACCGACGACCGGGTGGAGTTCGACCCGCAGGAGACCGCGGCCACCCTGTGGGACGTCCCCGGGGTCCGCGACGTGGTGGTGACGGTGACGGAGCAGCCGGACGGCGCTGCCCAACTCACCGCCTACCTCTCCGGACCGGGCCCGGACACCGACGTCGCCGGGCTGCACAACTTCCTCCGGACCCGGCTGCCCGGCTACCTGCTCCCGAAACACATCGTCGTGCTCCCCGCCCTGCCGCGCACCCCCTGGGGCGAGTACGACCTGGAGGCGCTGGCCGTCGCCGGGCAGGACCACGACGCGGACGAGGAGTTCGTGGCGCCGCGCACACCCATGGAGCGTCAGCTCACCGAGCTGGTCGAGGAGCTGCTGGGCCTCGACCGGGTCGGGGTCTACGACAGCTTCTTCGAGCTGGGCGGCTTCTCCCTGCTCGCGACCCAGCTCGCCACCCGTATCCGCTCGCTGTACGGGGTCGAACTCGCGCTGCGGGACGTCTTCGAGGCCCCGACCGTGGACGAACTCGCTCAGTTGATCGTCCGCACGCAGGCGGAGCTGTCCGACGTGGACGAACTCACCGCGCTGCTGGACGAACTCGACATGGTGGACGAGGACGGCGACCAGCCGTCCGAGGCCGGGCCGGACCTGTACGAGCAGACCGTGCGACGGCTGCGGGAGCAGGCCGTGTTCACCCCGGACAAGCCGGACGAGGACCCGCAGAGCACCGCCCGCGCACTCTGGTTCGCCGCCGCCGGCGACCCCAGGGCCGTCACCTCGGACCCGGACACCTCGCTGCCCGGCCTCAGCCCGGAACAGGAGGACGCCCTCGACGCGCTGGTCGCCCGCCGTGTGGCCGGCGAGCCGCTGGCCTACCTCACCGGTCGCAGCGCCTTCATGGGCCTGGAACTCCTCAACGCACCCGGTGCGCTCATCCCGCGCCGGGGCACCGAACTGCTGGCCGGCGCGGTGGTCGAGCTGGCCGGGACGGTCGCCGACCGGGCCGGTGCCGGGGTACGGGTGCTCGACCTCTGCACGGGCGCCGGCAACCTCGCGGTCTCGCTGGCCGTGCTGGAGCCCCGGGCCCGGGTCTGGGCCTCGGACCTGGAAGCCGAGGCCGTCGCCGTGGCCGCCCGGAACGCCGGGTTCCACGGAGTGGCCGACCGCGTGACGACCGCCGCCGGTGACCTGTTCGACGCTCTGGAGGAACTGCCGGACCGGCCCTCGGCCTTCGACCTGATCGTGTGCAACCCGCCCTACATGCCGACCGCAACGGCGCAGGCGATGCCCGTCGAAGTGGGTGGGTTCGAGCCCGCGGCGGCCTTCGACGGCGGTGACATCGGCCTGACCGTGGTCTACCGCCTGATCGCCGAGGCCCCCCGGCACCTCGTCCCCGGCGGCTGGCTCTGCTTCGAGGTCGGCGCGGGCATGGGCCGCGTCGTGGAGAAGCGCCTCACCGCACTCGGCACCTACAGCGAGATCCGACCGGTCGCCGACCAGGACGGCAACACTCGCGCGATCCTCGCCCGGAGGCAGTCATGAACCTCACTGATTCCACCCGCACCCCCGCGCCGACCACCGCGCTGCCGCCGTGGACCCTGCCGGATGCCCGCCCCGGCCGAGGCCGCCAGGAGACGGAGTTGCCCCCGGCGCTGCGCGGCACCGACGACGAGCTGGTGCAGGCGTGCTGGGCCGCGGTGCTCGCCCGTTGCACGGGCGAGACGGAGGTCACCACCGCCGTCACCGGTCCGGACGGCGCCCTCACCGCGCTGACCGCCACGGCCGACCCCGCCACGTGGTCCGAACTCGCCGCCGCGCTCCGGCGCCAGCCGCTTGAGGGCCGTCCGCACAGCGTGCTCGACCTGCACGGCAGCGTCGCCCCCGGCGACCACACCCTGACGATCGCGGTGGACCGGCACGCCGGGCGGCTCAGCGCCGACTACGACACGGCGCAGGTGTCGCACCGGGCCGCCGAGCGCCTCCTCGGGTACCTGGGCCACGCCCTCGCCCAGGCGGTGGCCGGGCCCGGCAGGCCCGTGGACCTGGCCGGGATGCTGGACGGGCAGGAGCTCCACCGGCAGCTGACCGCGCTGTGCGGGCCCCGGGTGAACAACGGCCCGGACGGCTTCGTCCAGGCGTTCCGGGCCCGCGCCGCGGCCCACCCGGACCGGCCGGCCGTCCATCACCGCGACACCGCGGTCGGCTACGGCGAGCTGGACCGGGCCTCGGACGGGATCGCCCGGCACCTGCGGGCGCTGGGCGTCGGAGCCGGACAGGCGGTCGCGGTGGTCTGCGACCGGCACACCGACTGGGTGGCCGCGCTGATCGGCGTGCTCAAGGCCGGCGGCGTCTACCTGCCGGTCCGTCCGGACTTCCCCGCCGCCCGGGTGCTCGACCAGCTGCTGCGCGCGGAGTGCTCGCTCGCGCTGACCGACGCAGCGGGCGCAGAGCTGATGACCGAGGTGTCCAGGGACCAGCGGTGGCAGGGCAGGGCGCTTCGGATCGACGCCCTCCTGGCAGCCCCGGCCCCCGCCGGGGAGCTGCCCGCCCCGCCGGCCCTGGACCAGCCCGCCTACGTCTACTTCACCTCCGGCTCCACCGGCCGCCCCAAGGGCGCAGTATGCGCCCACGACGGGATGATCAACCACCTGTGGGCCAAGGTGGACGACCACGGGCTCGGCCCCGAGGACGTCGTCACCCAGACCGCGTCGCAGTGCTTCGACATCTCGCTGTGGCAGATCTGCGCGCCCCTGCTGGTCGGCGGCTCGACCGTGATCGCCGACCTCGACGAGCAGCTCGACATCGCCGCGTTCGCCGCGCTGCTGGCCCGCCGGGGGGTGACGACCATCCAGATCGTCCCGTCCTACCTGGAGGTGCTGCTCGCGCACCTGGAGGCCGGGGTGGTCCGACTGCCCAGGCTCGCCTCGGTGTCGGTGACCGGGGAAGCGCTCAAGGCGGACCTGGTCCGCCGCTGGTTCGCCGCCGTGCCCGGAGTCCGGCTGGTCAACGCGTACGGGGCCACCGAGGTCTCCGACGACACCATGCACACCGTGCTGGACGGCCCGCCCGAGCGCCGGCTGGCCGTCGTGGACGTCGGCCGCCCGCTGCGGAACATGCGCGTCTACGTGGTCGACGAGCAGTTGAGGCTGATGCCGGAAGGGGCCCGCGGCGAGATCGTCTTCGCCGGCGTCTGCGTCGGGGGCGGCTACATCAACGACCCGGAGCGGACCGCGGCCGCCTTCCACCAGGACCCGTACACCCCGGGGGAGCGGCTGTACCGCTCCGGCGACATCGGGCGCTGGCTGCCGGAGGGCCGACTGGAGTTCCTCGGCCGCCGAGACGAGCAGATCAAGCTGCGCGGCCTGCGGGTGGAGATCGGCGAGATCCAGACCGCGCTGGCCGAGGTGCCCGGCGTGTCCGGCGCGGCGGTCGTCACGGTGGGCGAGGGCAACGCGGCCCGGCTGGTCGGCTTCTACGTCTCCGACCTGGAGCTGTCCTCGGTCGACCTGCACGACCTGCTGTCCGCCCGGCTGCCCTCCTACATGGTCCCGGCGTACCACTTCCGGCTCCCCGAGATGCCGCTGAACGAGAACGGCAAGACCGACAAACGGCGGCTCAAGGAGCTCGCGGCGGAGATGTCGGCGGGACTGAGCGCCTTCGAGCCCCCGGCGAGCGACACCGAGCGCCGCCTGGCCGTGCTCTGGTCCGAGGTGCTGGGGACGGTCGAGGGCCGGGTCGGCCGGCACGACGACTTCTTCGACCTCGGCGGTACCTCGCTGTCGGCCATCCACCTGTTGATGCGGCTGGAGCACCGGGTCTCGCTCGCCGACATGCTCGGCCACTCGGTGCTGCACGAGCAGGCCCGGCTGATCGACGAGGCGATGGGCGCCGGGGACAGCCGGCTCGTGCACGAGCTGAGCCCGGCCGGACCGGACCGGCCCGTGCTGCTCTGCCTGCCCGACGCCGGTGGCAACGCCATCAACTTCCAGCGGCTCGCCGACCTCGCCGGCGACCGCCTGCAGGTCCTCGCCGTGGAGCTGCCCGGCCACGACCTCGCCCGTCCCGACGAGCGGCCCGCGGGGCTGGCCGGGCTGGCCGGACGGCTCGCCGCCGAGCTGGCCGGACGGGACGGCCTCCACCTCTGGGGGCAGGGCGCCGGAGCGGCCGCGGCGCTGGCGACCGCCCGCGCCCTGCAGACCGCGGGCGCAAAGGTGGCCGGGGTGCTGGCCGCCTGGGACGACACCATGCCCGAGCACCTCGCCGAGGTGAACGACGAGGCGCTCACCGACGACGCGATCGCCGATCTGCTGAGCCGCCGCCAGGCGTACGTCGAGGTGGACGGCGCGACGCCGGGCCGGCTCGCGTTCGTGGCGAGGGCCTACCGGCACGACTGGGCCGAGGCGCTGCGCCTGCTCGCCGGGTTCGGCGCGCAGGGCCCGGGCCTGGACTGCCCGGTCACCGAGATCATCCTGGGCGGCGCCGCGCCCCGGCTGCCGGAGGGGGCGCCCGGGATCACCCGGCACCCGCTCGCGCAGACGGCGGGCGACCTCGTCCGGACCTCCCCCGAGACGGTGATCGGCCTGCTGACGGCGAAGGAGCGGTCGTGACGGCCCCGGCAGTCCCCGTCACCGCGCCTGTTCCCGCCCCGCCCGGCTCCGGCCGGGCGGGGGTGGGCACGGCCAACGGGACCTTCGGCGAGCTGCTCCAGGGCGCCCTGCCGGGCCCCGGGGAGGCTGCGGGGGAGGGCCGTTTCCTGGTCACCCTGCCGGTGGCCCGCTGGTCGACCGCGCGGTTCGTGCTGAGGCCGCCCGGTAGCGGGCTGCGGGTCGAGCCGGCCGGCAAGTCCAAGGCCCGGGCGCTGGCCGCGGCCCTGCTCGCCGAGCTGGGCCATCCGTGCGACGGGGAGCTGGTGCTGACCAGCAGCATCCCGGAGGGCAAGGGGCTGGCGAGTTCCTCCGCGGACCTGGTGGCCACGGCGCGCGCCGTGCTGGCGGTCACCGGCGGCCAGGTGCCGGGACCGCGGCTGGGCGAGCTGCTCACCGCGATCGAGCCGACCGACGGCGTGATGTACCCGGGCGTGGTGGCCTTCGACCATCGCCGGGGCGCGCTGCTGCGCACCCTGGGACGGCTTCCGGCACTGCAGATAGTCGCGGTGGACCAGGGCGGACTCGTGGACACCCTGGCGTTCAACCACAGTGCGCCCGGCTTCGATCCGGACGAACGACGGCACTACGCGCGGCTGCTGGACGACCTGACCCGGGCCGTGGCCGACGGTGACCTGGCCGCCGTCGGCGCCGTCGCCACCGAGAGCGCGGCCCTCAACCAGTCCCGGATGCCGAACCGCAACTTCGCGGACCTGCGGGAGATCTGCCGGGAGGTGTCGGGCGTGGGCCTGGTGGCCTGCCACAGCGGCACCATGATCGGCATCGTGCTGGACCCGCGGCGGGACGACTACCGCGCGCAGCAGGCCATCGCGGTCCGGCTGGCCGGGGAGCTCCCGGGCCGGACCCACCTGTACCGGACGCTCGGCGACTGACGAGGCCGTTCCGCACCGTCCGCGGACGGTGGAACCGACAGAAGACGGACAGAGGAACCGACAGCGGAACGGCGGGCCGGGGCTCAAAGCCCCGGCCCGCCGTTCCGCTGTCCGCAGTGCCCGGTCAGGCGTCGGCCCCCACCGTGACGCCCGCAGGGAAGCCCGTCGGCTCGGCGAGCTCCGCCAGCAGACCGGCGAAGTCCCCGGCGATCCGGGTGGCGGTCGCCTCGTCGAAGAGCTGGGTGGCGTACCGGAGCCGGCCGTCGATGCCGCCGTCCGTGCGGTCGGTGAGCTGCAGCCAGAGGTCGTGCCCACTGCCGGCCGGGTCCGGCAGCGGGAAGCCGGGCTGCTCGGCCGGAACCCCGTGCGTGCTGAGAACCGCGTCGAACAGCGGGCTGCGGCCCGGGGTCGGCGGGGTGTCCACCACGTCGAGCACCCCGGCGACGATCTCCTCCAGCGGCAGCAGGGTGTGCCGGTTCACGGCGAGTGCCGCATCGCGGACCCGGACCAGCAGTTCGCGGAAGGATGGCGCGCCGTCCAGGCTTGCCCGGATCACCGCGGTCTCCTCGAACACGCCTACCAGGTCGGCGAGTTCGGGTCGCTTCCGGGTGGACAGGGGCACCCCGACGGTCAGGTCGGTGCCGTCGGTGTACCGGCCCAGCACCGAGAAGAACGCCGCCAGCAGGCCAGCCGACGCGGGAGCGTCGTACTCCAGGGCCACCAGCCGCAGCGCCTCGGCCGTATCGGCGGGCACCTCGAACCGGACCGTCCCGCCCGCCCCGTCGCGGCCGAGTGGACGCGGCCGGTCGGTGCGCAGCCCGGCGACCTTCAGCCCGGTCAGCGTCGAGCGCCAGAAGTCGAGCTGGCGGTGACCGGCCGGGCCGCTCACCAGCTCCCGCTGCCAGTGTGCGTAGTCGACGTAGCGAAGCTCGGGCGCGGACACCTCACGGGACCGGTAGGCCGCCCGGATCTGCTTGGCGATCAGCTCGCAGGAGCGGTCGTCGACCGCGATCCGGTGCAGCACCAGGAGGAGCACCGCCGACTGCCCGGTGGCCTCCCGCAGCAGCCGCAGCCGGACCGGCGGCTCCGCGGACAGGTCGAAGGGCCGGGCCAGTTCGGTGGCGAGCACCGCCTGTGGGTCGCCGTCCTCGACGGTGAGCCGGACCGGCACCGGCGGATCGGCCACCGGGACGGGCTGGCCGGAACTGTCGTACTCGTACCGGGTGCGCAGCACCTCGTGCCGGGTCAGCAGCCCGGTCACCGCCGCCTCCAGAGCCGGTACGTCCAGCACCCCGGGCAGCCGGACCGCCAGCGGCCGGTTGCCGGAGGCGTCGTCGGGCAGCCGCTGCTGGTGCAGCCAGGATCGCCACTGCGCCCAGGACAGCCGGGGCGCCCGGTCAGCCGGGAGGGCGGTCAGGTCCGGCTCGCCGGAGTCCTCCCCGGTCAGGAGCAGGGCCAGGCGGTAGGCGGTGCGGGCCTCGAACAGCGCGTTGATCGGGACTTCGCGGTTGAGCTCCGCGTTCAGGCGCAGAATCGCCTGGACGGCGCGCAGCGAGTCTCCGCCGAGGGCGAAGAAGTCGTCGTCCGGGCCGATCTCCGGGCGTTCCAGCACCTCGGCCAGCACTTCGGCCACCCGCTCCTCGGTCCCGCCGGCGGACCGGGGCGCGCCGTCCGGTCCGGTGTCCGCCCCGGTGGCCACGGGCGCCTGCGGGCGCGGCAGCGAGGGCGGGGCGGGCAACGCGGCCCGGTTCAGCTTGCCGTTGTGGGTGCGCGGGAAGTCGTCGAGGACCACGAACTGGGCCGGGACCATGTAACCGGGGAGCGAGCGGGCCGCGAGCAGCCGCAGCCGGTGCTGGTCCGGCGGGCAGGCCGGATCGGCCGCTCGCAGGTAGGCGACCAGGCGCGGGGAGCCCTCGGCCGCTCCGGTCACCCGGACGGCCGTCTCGGCGACGCCGGGGTGGGCGGCCAGCACGTGCTCGATCTCGCCCGGTTCGATCCGGAAGCCGCGCAGCTTGATCTGGTCGTCCGCGCGGCCCAGGATTTCGATCCGGCCGTCCGGGTGCAGCCTGGCCAGGTCGCCGGTGCGGTACAGCCGGGCGCCGGAGGCACCGGGGGTGGGATCGGCGGTGAAGCGCTGTGCGGTCAGGCCGGGCCGGCCGACGTAGCCGGTGGCCAGCCCCGCGCCGCCGATGTACAGCTCGCCCGTTCCCCCCGCGGGAACGGGGGTCAGCCGGTCGTCGAGCACGTGCAGCGCGGTCGCGCGGACCGGGTGGAACTCGGTGTCGACGCCGTGCTCGTGGCGGGTGAGGGAGGACCAGACGGTGGTCTCGGTCGGGCCGTACAGGTCCCAGAGCACCACCTGCTCGCCCAGGAGCCGGTCGGCGAGTTCGGCCGACAGCCGCTCGCCGCCGCACAGCACGGTGAAACCGGGCGGCGGGGTCCAGCCGGTCTCCAGCAGCAACCGCCAGGCGACCGGCGTCGCCTGCATCACCCGCGCGCCGGTGCGGGCGAGCAGTGCCGCCAGCCGGTGCGGATCGGTGGTCTCCTCCGGCCGGGCCAGGACCACCGTGCCGCCGATGACGAGCGGCAGGAACAGTTCGAGGGCCGCGATGTCGAAGGAGACCGTGGTCACCGCCGGGAGCACCACGTCCTCGGGCAGCGCGAGGCGCTCGCGCATCGAGGCGGTGAAGTTGGCGAGCGCCCGGTGAGGCACCGAGACGCCCTTGGGGCGGCCGGTGGACCCGGAGGTGTAGATGACGTAGGCCGCGGACTCCGGATCGGGCTCGGGCAGCTCGGCCGGGCCGTCGTGCGGTGGCACGTCGTCGAGGTGCACCCGCAGTCCGGCCCGCAGGCCGGGGACGCCGGCCGCGTCGGCCGTCACCAGCACCCGTGCCGCCGAGTCCCGCAGGATGTGGTTCAGCCGCTCCGCCGGGTGCTCCGGATCGAGCGGCACGTACGCGGCACCGGCCCACTGGATCCCGAGCAGGGCCGGCACCAGGTCGACCCCGCGGGGCAGCGCCACCGCGACGAGGTCGCCCGGGCCCACCCCGAGCCCGAGGAGGTGCCGGGCCAGGCCCTCGGCCTGCGCCGTCAGCTGGCGGTACGTCAGGGACTCGCCCGACGCCTCGACCGCCAGGGCGTCCGGCGACCGCCGAGCACGGGTCCGGATGAGGCCCGGGACGGTGGCGGGGGGACCGTCGTGGGCGGAAGCGGGTTCGGGGGTACCGAACGGATTCATTGCGTCGACTCCTTGACCGGAACGTCGCCGGGGGTGCCCGCCCAGCCGGTCCCGGAAGAGCGTCACGCCCCCGACGTAGCTGCTGACCTGCGGCCGAAGGTACCTAGTGGGGCATCGGCAGGGGCGTCACATGAATCGAGGACGGAGCCCGGCGGTGCTGGTCGCGGGCCCGCGCTCCCCGTTTCCTGGGACACCCGGCCGCCCGGTGCCGGCCGCTACCTTGCAGATCAGGACCGTCCTCGGCCACGGCAGTCGCCGGGGCCTGCAGGAAGGTGGCCGTCATGACGACAAGCCCAGTGGAAGCCGCACCGTCCGCCGGGCGGACCGATCCGCTCCCCTGGCTGGACCTCGCCCTACCCGATCTGCACCACACCCTGGACCTCCAGGGCGTTTTCGCGGACCTGCGGCGCGAGCACCCGGTCAGCTGGCACGGAGCGAAGAGCCGCCCGGGGTTCTGGTCCGTCACTCGGTACGCGGACGTGCTGCGGGTGCACCGGGACACCGAGACCTTCACCGCCACCCACGGCATGACCATCGACTCGGTGGGGACGGCGCCCGATCCGGCCGCCGGAATGATGGTCGAGGTCACCGATCCGCCGGAGCACCGGCGGCTGCGCCGGGCCATCGGGGGGTTCTTCACCGACGGCGCGGTCGCCGCGATGGCGCCGGACGTCGAGGCGCTGGTCCGGCGGTTGCTGGGGGCGGTCCGCGACCGCGACCGGCCGGTGGACTTCGTCGCCGAGGTGTCCACCCGGATCCCCACCCAGGTGGCCGGTCTGCTGCTGGGCCTGCCGCCCGAGGACCTCGACTGGATCGCGGAGCGCACCGCCCAGGTCTTCCTCTCCGGCACGGTCGTCGAGGACGGGCGGCCGGCCGACCTCGACGGACGGGCGACCCGGGCCAACGAGGAGCTGCTGAGCTACTTCTCGAAGCTGGTCCGCTCCGGCCGGCGGCAGGCGGGCCGGCGCGGCCTGGTCCAGCAGCTGGCGGAGGGGACGGCGAGCCGCGACGGCCTGACCAAGGGCGAGGTGATCCTCAACGCCCTCAACATGGCCATCGCCGGGACCCAGACCACCCGCAACTCGCTCGGCAACATGCTGCTGGCCTTCGTCCAGTTCCCGGAGAGCTTCCGGGCGGTGTGCCGCCGGCCGGAGTTGGTGGCCTCGGCGGTCGAGGAGTCGGTGCGCTGGGCCAATCCCGTGCGGCACCTCACCCGGGTCGCCACCCGCGACGTGGAGCTCGGCGGCCAGACCGTCCGGGCCGGCGAACCGCTGGTGCTGTGGCAGGTGTCGGCCAATCGGGACGAGCAGGTCTTCCCGATGGCACACGTCTTCGACATCCGTCGTCACCCCAATCCGCACCTCGGCTTCGCCACCGGCGTGCACAGCTGCCCGGGGTCCGGGCTCGCCCGGCTCCAGATGCGCACGACCCTGACGGTCCTGACGGAGCTGTTCTGCGGGATCGAGCTCGCCGGTGTGCCGGAGCTGGTGCGGTCCAACTTCCTGCACGGGCACGAGCGTCTGCCCGTGCGCTTCACGGTTCGAGACAAGGAGGAACGCTGAATGGCAGCGCTGGAGGTGTCGGACCCGGAGTTCCGGGCCGCGGTGGAGAAGCTGCGGGCGCCCGGCATGGGCACTGAGGTGGTCGCCCCGCTGCTCGCGCAGCTGGTCCGGCTGCACCGCCCGCGGCGGGTGCTGGAGATCGGCATGGGCTACACGACTCCGTTCCTGGCCGCAGCCCTGGCCGAGAACGAGCGGGAGGCAGCCGCCGAGGCCGAGGCCCTGGCGGCCAAGACCCGCGCGCATCTGGGCGCCGGTGCGGAGCTCGACGACATTTGGGCGTACACCGAGCCGCCGCTGCTCGCGCCCTCGTTCTACGCCGAGCCCTACCGGCCCCGGTTCGTGGCCGTCGACAACCTGTCCATCGAGGCGTCGTCGGCCGGCCGGGTGCTGGGCCTCCTGGAGGAGCTCGGTCTGGACGAACGGGTGCAGGTGGTCAACGCCGACCTGCACGAGTGCGCCGGACTGCTCCCGGCTGACCTCCTTCCGATCGACCTGGCCTGGGTCGACGCCTGGGAGTGCCTGTACTTCTTCGAGCACTTCTGGGAGCACATCAACCCCGACGGGGGACTGGTCGTCATGCACTACCTGATGACCTACCCGGAGGGCGAGGCGATCCTCGACTACTTCGCCGAGGTGCAGCGCAGCCGCCCGGGCGAGCTGGAGATGGTCAACCTGCTGGAGCCGCACAAGCTCGGCCAGAACAGCATCACCGTCCTGCGGCGCACCAGCGCGGTGCGCCCCCGCCCGTACGGCGGTCCCGGCGGCTCGCTGCGCTACCACCCGGGCCTGCGCAGAGAGGCCGAGGCGCAAGCCGGTCTGGGAGGCTGACCCGGTGCGGAAAGGCGGAGCGGCCGGTGGAAGACATCTTCCACCGGCCGCTCCGCCGTGCTGTGCCGTGCGCTCGGTCAGTCCCGCTCGCGCAGGAAGGAGAGCAGTGTCTCCTGCTGTTCGGGGCTGGCCCGGAAGGCGTCCAGGTGGGTGCCGTGCTCCGTGACCACCAGCCGGGCGTCCGGGAGCAGTTCGGCCAGCCGCCTGGACCCGTCCGGATGGGCGGTACCGTCGTCGGCGCTGGTCATGATCAGGCACGGCCGGGTCATCGCGGCAGCGGTCTGCCGGGAGTCCCAGTGCATGGTCGCCCCGGTCAACCGGGCGTACCGGTAGAGGAGTTCGGCGGTCGCGTAGGGCCGGACCACCAGGGGGCCGATCCTGGGCGGCACGCCGGTCATCGGCCCGCTGGCGATCTTGTCCCGCAGCCAGCCGGCGGTGGCCCGGGATTCGCCGGCCAGGTCCAGAAGCGCCCGCAGACTGGCCTGGTGGTCGGTCTTCGCGGCCTCCGGACCCAGCTCCAGGTCGGCATGCCAAAGGCTCAATGACCCTACTCTGGAAGGTTGCTGACTGGCAGCCAGTAGTGCGGGGACGGCGCCCCCGCACATGCCCATCAGGTGGAACGGGCCCAGGTCCAGTGCCTCGGCCACGGCGAGCAGGTCGTCGGCCTGCTCCGGCACGCCCGGTAGGTACCGGTCGAAGTCGGCCGGATCGGTCATCGGCTCGCTGGTGCCTCGGGTCTGCGGTACCACGCACCGGTACTCGTCCCCCAGGGCCCGCAGCCAGGGCAGCGCGAGCCGGTGGCTCATGCCGCAGGCCGGTGAGATCAGGATGCCGGGGGCGTCCGGCGGGCCGGTCTCGACGACCTCCAGCTCGGCCCCGTCCGGGCGGGTGACGCGGTGCACCCGCAGCCCCTCGTCATCGCGGTGGTGGATCCCGCGGGCGAGCCGTGCCGCGTCGTCGGGCGCCAGGCCGGCCAGTGCGGGTGCCTGCTGGGCCCGCCTGATCTCGGCGGCCAGCGCGAGCAGCGCGTGGTCGTCCTCCGGGCCGTCGAAGGCGAGTGCGACGCCGAGCTCACGGCAGACGGCCGCCACGAGCTCGGGGGCCCGGTCACAGGTGCCGGCCGGCAGCGCGAAGGGGCCGGTCTGGCGGACCATGCCTTCGAGCTGCCGGATGGCCGCGACCAGGTCGGTCAGGGCGACCGCGGCTGCGGTGCCGGCCTGGGGTGTCGGTGGTGTCCGGGTCGCCATCGTCAGCGCGCGCGGAACGGGTGGCCGGTGGTGGTGTGCGTGGCGATGCGGTTGTGGTCGTAGTGGTTCTCCCCGCTGACGAGCACCGCGCCGTAGCGGTCCAGGCTGACCTTGCCGCCGTACTCCTCGACGACGTCGGTGTCCGGGTAGACGTGCACGGAGGTCGGCACGTAGCGCCCGGCGAAGCCGAGCCGCATGTCCTCGGTCCGGCCCGAGTGGGGGTAGGAGGCGTGCATCAGCGTCGACCAGAACATGACGGCCTCGCCGGGGCGCAGGACGATCGGCACCGACTTGGACTCGTCCGGCACGAAGTCCGGGTCGATCTGCAGCTCGCGGTAGTCGTAGCCGAAGAAGCCGCGGCGCACGCCGCCCTCCTTCCGGCTCCGGTTGATGCTTTCCGGCCGGTACTCCATGACCTTGGTCTCGTCGTAGTTCATCGAGGTGTACGAGCCCGGGATGAACTGCAGGCAGCCGTTGTCGACGGTGGCCTCGGTGAAGGCGGTCCAGACCGTCAGGGTGCCGCCGAAGCTGCTGTCCTGCGGCCAGACGATCTGCGGCTTGCCCGAGGCATTGGCGAAGGTGTCGGCCTGGTGCCAGTCGGTGCCCTCGTCGCCGGGGTACTTGGGGAAGAACTCGGTGCGCCAGCACAGCACGTCGGGGCCGAGCACGCTGGACACCCGGTCGGTGATGCGCGGGTCGGTGATGAGATCGGCCAGGAAGTCGTTGTCCAGGTGCCGGTCGTAGTTGGAGATGTTGGTGTTGCCGGAGACCGCCCACTCCTCGGTGTAGACGGCGTTGCTGCGGTCCATCAGGGCGAGGCGCTCGGTCCGCCAGGCGCGCACCATCTCCTCCTCCTCCAGCACCTTGAAGATGAGGAAGCCCTGCTTGCGGAAGGTCTCGCGGTCGGCCTCGTCGAGGGCGAAGCCGGTCTGGGAGGTGTCCGTCATGACTGTCTCAGCTCGTTTCTTCAGTGGTCAGCGGGCGGTGCGAACGAGGCTGCGGGCCGTGACGGAACCGTCCAGGGCGCGCAGGTCGACCTCGATGCCGAGGGTGTTCTTCAGTTCGGACAGGATGAGGACGATGGACAGCGAGGTGCCGCCGTGGTCCATGACCTCGTCGTCGGCGGTGAGTCCGGGCTTGCCGATGACCTTGCGTACGACGGCCAGGACCTGGTCCAGGCGCGCCTCCTCGGAGCCTTCGACGGTGGACTCCGTCTGCTGGATGCTCACGGGTTACTCCTGCGGGTTGTCGTTACGGTCGGTGTCGGGGTCCGCGGGGTCCGCGGGGTGCGGAAGGGCGGACAGGTCGGGGTGGCCTTCCGGGTCGAGCGGGATGCGGGGCAGCAGCACTAGCCGCTCCGGGATCAGGTACTGCGGCAGCCGGGCCACCAGGTGCTGGCGCACCGCGACCGGGTCGGTCGCGGCGTGCGGCACAGACACCCAGGCGGCCGGCCCCTCCCCGGCGCGGGTCGGGGCGGTGACCACCGCGTCGGCGACCCCGGGCAGGTCCAGCAGGGCCGCGACGGTCTCCAGCAGGTCCGGTCCGTCCGCCGGTCCCGCGAACTCCAGGAGGCCGTCGGGGCGCAGCCGCACCGGCTGCCCGTCGCTCCCGTCCGCCGGGTGCAACCGGGCGAGCTCGCCGACGGCGGCCGGCAGCCCGCCCGCCGTGCGGACCGGGGCCGTGCCGGGGTCGCCGATCGGCACCCGCAGCGGGGCCGAGGCAGGCGACCAGTGCAGGGGCACCTCGTACACCGCGGTCGGCCGGGTGTCGGCCGTCGGGCGGTACACCGCCACCACCCGGCAGCCGGGCGCCAGGCTCCGGGCCCGTGCCACGTCGTGGGCGGTCAGTGAGCCGTCGTTGACCAGGAAGACGTGCCGGAGCAGCGGCAGGACCGCCCCGGGAGCGTGGCCGGTGAGGGCCCGGAGCAGCGGTGCGCCCAGCTCGACGGCGGTCACCGCCGAGGTGCGGAGCAGACGGAGCAGCGCCTCCGGGGCCGTGGCCGACGGCCGGTCGGGCAGCACGAGGGCGGCGCCCTCGGCCGTCACGGCGGCCTCCCAGTGCTCGACGGAGCCTGACAGCGGGGCGAACCGGTCCCCGGCGGACAGCCCCGGGAAGGTGGCCGGCCGCTCCGGGCCGACCCGGTCGCCGTCGTGCACGGGCAGCGCGCGGATGCCGATCTCCGGGTCGTCCGCAGCTGCGGTGAGCACTGCGTCGAGCTGCCGGAGCAGGACCTCCATGGCGGCGGCGTCGTAGCGCTGTGCGTGGTACTGCAGGTCGAAGCGGTAACCGTCGCCGTGATGGTGGACGTCGAGGTTCAGGTCGAACTTGCTGGGCTGCACCGGGTGGGCCGGGGTCTCGACCGTGATCCCGGGCAGTCGCCACTCCGCGTCGGCGCTCTCGATCATGTTCAGCATGACCTGGAACACCGGTGTCCGGGCCGGGTCCCGAACCGGCTTCAGCGCGCTGACCAGTGCTTCGAACGGGGTGTCGGCGTGGCTGCCGTAGCCCTCCAGCGAGGTCTGGCGCACCCGGTCGAGCAGCTCGCGGAACGAGGGCTCCCCGGTGAGCCCGATGCGCAGCGGGAGGGTGTTGACGAACAGTCCGACCAGGGCGTCGGCCCCGGCGGTGGCACGGGTGTTCACCGGCACCCCGACGACCAGGTCGTCCTGGCCCGACCAGCGGCCGAGCACGGTCGCGTAGGCCGCGAGCAGCGCCATGAACGGGGTCACGTCGTGGGCCCGGCAGAGCTGTCGCAGGGCGGCGGACGCCTCCAGGGTGAGCTCCGCACGCACCCGCCCGCCGGCCGCGCTCTGGGTCGGCAGCCGTCGCCGCGCGGTGGGCAGGGCCAGTGCGGGGGAAGCCCCTGCCAACTGCCGCTGCCAGTGCCCGAGCTGAGCGGCAAGCCGCTCGCCGCTCAGCTCGGCCCGCTGCCACGCGGCGAAGTCGAGGTACTGGAAAGGAAGTTCGGGCAGTTCGGCGCGTTCCGGCTCGCCACCCGCCCGGTACAGTGCGGAGAGCTCGCGGAGGATCAGTCCGACCGAGTGGGCGTCGGAGACGATGTGGTGGATGGTCATGCTGAGCAGGTGGCGCTGGTCGTCGACACGGACGAGCAGGCAGTCGAAGAGCGGCCCGGTCGCCAGGTCGAACACCGTGCCGGCCTGGGCGTCGGCCAGGCGCTCGGCCTGGTCCGGGCCGGATTTGCCCGCTTCCCGAACGGTCAGCCGCCAGGACGGGTCGTGCGCGGCCACCCGGGGCCGTGGCAGGCCGCCCTCCGCGGGGAAGCTGGTCCGCAGGACCTCGTGGCGCCCGATCATGGCCCGGATGCTGCGTTCGAGCACAGGCACGTCCAGCGGCCCGGTGAGCCACTGGCGGCCGTGCACGTTGTAGGCGGTGCCGCCCTTGACCATGCTCTCCAGCCAGACCCGCTGCTGGTCGAAGGAGAGCACTGCCGGGGCCTGGGGAGGCCGCGGCGTCACCGCGTCGGGGACGGTCGTGGGGCCCGTCGGAAGGGCGGCGGCCAGGTCGGCCAGCCGCGAGTGCTCGAACACCATGCGCAGTGGCAGCGCGCCGCCGGCCCGGGAACGCAGCCGGCTGAGCATCTCCCCGGCCAGCAGTGAGTCGCCGCCGAGGTCGAAGAAGTCGTCGTCGCGGCAGACCGTGTCCAGCTCCAGGATCTCCCGCCACACCTCGGCGATCAGCTCCTCGTCCGCCCCTCGCGGCGGCTCCCCGCTGACGCCGGCCGGGGCGGCCGGGGCGGGCAGTGCGAGGCGGTTCACCTTGCCGTTCGGGGTCTGCGGCAGTGCGTCGAGCAGCATCAGGCTGCTGGGCACCATCACCACGGGCAGGGTCCGGCGCAGGTACGCCCGCACCTCGTCGAGGTCGAGCGCGGTGCCCTCGCGGGCTGTCAGGTAGCCGGTCAGACGGTCCTCATGGAGCGCCACCACGGCCTCGTGGACGTCCGGGTGGCGCAGGAGGGCGCTCTCGATCTCGCCCAGCTCGATGCGCTGTCCGCGCACCTTGACCTGGAAGTCGCGTCGTCCCAGGTAGAGCAGCGCACCGTCGGCGCGGTACCGGACCAGGTCGCCGGTGCGGTACATCCGCTCGCCCGGGTTCTTCGCGTACGGGTCCGCGACGTAGCGGCTCGCGGTCAGCGAGGGCCTGTTGAGGTAGCCGCGGGAGACGCCCCGGCCGGCCAGGTACAGCTCGCCGACCGCGCCGACCGGCACGGGGCGCATGGCCTCGTCCAGGACGAGGCCGCGGCCGTGCGGCAGCAGCACGCCGATCGGCGGCGGCTGTTCGTTCGGCTGCAGCACGGCGTAGGTCGAGTAGGTGGTGTCCTCGGTCGGCCCGTAGAGGTTGACGACGGCCCGTACGTGCCCGGTGTCGTACAGGTCGTCGACCAGCGTGCCGGTTACGGCCTCGCCGCCGAGCCCGACCACCTGGGTGCTGCGCGGGAGCGCGCCCGCCGCGATCAGGGCCCGGGCCGCGGAGGGCACCGAGCAGACCATCGAGACGTCCACCGGGTCGGACAGCAGCGACAGCGCGTTGTCGACCACCACGGCGGTGCCACCGGTGCACAGCGGGCCGAAGAACTCGAAGACCGACACGTCGAAGCAGACCGACGTGGAGGCGAGCACCCGCGACATCTGCTCGGCGGTGAAGGTCCGCCGGCCCCAGAGCACCATGGGCACCGCGTTGCGGTGGGTGACCAGGACGCCCTTGGGGCGGCCGGTGGAGCCGGAGGTGTAGAGGACGTAGGCCAGCTGGTCAGGGCGGACCGGCGCGCGGTCCACAGGGGTGTCCGGCTGGCGGTCCAGCGCGGCCAGTTCGGCCTCGGTCACGACCAGCCGGGCCCCGCTGTCGGAGAGCATGTACGTGGTCCGGTCGGCCGGGTAGGCCGGGTCGAGCGGCAGGTACGCGCCGCCCATCTTGATGATGCCGAGCATCGCCACGGCCAGCTCCACGGACCGGCCCAGCCGGATGCCGACGATGTCGCCGTCCTCCATCCCCCGCTCGGCCAGCAGATGCGCGAGCCGGTTGGACCGCTCGTCGAGCTGGCGGTACGTCAGGGAGTGCCGGGCGTCCTCGACGGCGACGGCGTCAGGGGTGCGCGCGGTCTGGGCGGCGACCAGCGCCACCAGGCTGGTGTCCGGGTCGTCGGTGTCCGGCCCCTGGCCCCACTGGTCCAGCAGGGTCCGGTCGTCCTCGGTCAGCAGGTCCAGCCGGTCCAGCGGCCGGTCGGGCTCGGCGAGCGCCCGGCTCAGCAGGACCGGCAGCCGGGCGGCCATCCGGGCGGCGGTGCTCGGGTCGAACAGCTCCGTGCTGTAGTCCCAGGTGCCCCAAAGGCATTCGGGCTTCCGCCACAGGTGCAGGTCCACGTCGTACCGCAGACCGGGGCGCCCGGTCGCGACCTGCTGGAGCGGGGCGCCGCCCAGCTGCAGCGGGCCCCACTCGCCCTGGAAGGAGAGGCTGGCCCGGACCAGTGAGCCGTCCAGGTGGCGCCCGGGCGCGAGGGCGGCGACCAGGTCCTCGAACGGCACCCCGCGGTGCGCGAAGGCGCCGAGGCAGGTGGCGCGCACCCGGCGCAGCAGCTCCCGGAAGGACGGGCGCCCGGTCAGGTCCGCACGCAGCAGCAGCAGGTCGGAGAGCAGGCCCACCACCCGGTGCTCGCCGGGGCGGGAGCGACCCGCCTCCGGGGAGCCGACGGCGAAGTCGGACTGCCCGCTGTGCTCGGCGATGAGCCACTGGAACACGGCCAGCACCACCATGAACAGGGTGGCGTTCTCATCCCGCCCCAGGTCTTCGGCCCGGGCCACCAGCTCATCCGGCACGACCACCTCGACGGAGTCCGCACCGAATCCCGGCCGTGCGGGCCTGACCCGGTCGGTCGGCAGGTCCAGTTCGGGGAGGTCGGCGAGCTGCTGCCGCCAGTACGACAGCGCACCGGCCGGAGCCTGGGCGGGGGCGGGCACCGGGACCACGGCGGTGAGTCCGTCCCGGTAGGCGGTGTCGAGGTCGGCGAGCAGCACCTGCATGGAGGCGCCGTCGCAGATCAGGTGGTGTGCGGTGAAGACGAGCAGCCGCTCCTGGTCGGTGAGCCGGATGCCGTCCACCCGGGCCAGCGGAGCCCGGTCGAGGTCGAAGGGCTCCGCCGCCAGCCGCTCGGCGAGTTCCAGCGCCTCCTGCTCGCGCTTGCCGGGCGGCAGGTGCCGCAGGTCCGTCCACCGGGCAGTGAGGACCGCGGACCCGTCGACGGTCCGGACCGGGCCGTCGTCACCCTGCCGGAAGCCACTGCGCAGGTTGGGGTGCCGGTGCAGCAGGTCGGCCAGCGCGCGGTCGAACCGGGCCTCGTCGAGCGGGCCGGTGTGCCGGGCGGCGAAGCGCACGTTGAAGACCGAGGTGCCCGGGTGGAGCCGTTCGAAGACCATGATGCCGTGCTGGGCCTTGGTCAACGAGGCTGGTCCGGCCGGGTCCTGCGGGGTCTCGGGGACCACGGTCCGCCAGCGGTGGACGAGGTTCCGTCCGATGTCGAGGTCCATCACTGTGCTCCCGTACCTTCGTAGACGTCGTTCAGGCGTGTGCGCACCAGCGCCGCGCTGTGCCCGGTGGACAGCCAGCCCGCCAGCAGGGTGTCGGCCACCTGCCGAGGAGTGGCCGAGGTGAGCACGGTCTCCAGCGGGACGGCCAGCCCGAGGGCGTGCTCCAGCACGGCGGATGCCTCGGCCGCCCGCAGCGAGTCGACCCCGAGCGCGACGAGTTCGTCGTCGGGGTGACAGCTGGTCAGTTCGGCGGTGCCCGCGATGACCCCGCAGACCAGTGTGGTCAGGTCGGTGGTGGCGTCGTCGTCGTGCGTGCGGCCGGTGGTGAGCGCCTCGGCTGCCGCGCGGCCCACCGTCACCGCCTGGTCGAACTCGCCGTTCAGGAAGGACTCGCGGGCCGCGAAGCGGCGCACCTTGCCGCTGGAGGTGCGGGGCAGCGCGCGCGGCCGGACCAGCGCCACGACGTCGAGCCGCAGTCCGGTCCGGGCCAGTACGGCCGCCCGGGCCTCGGTCGCGAGTTCCTCGCCGGGGGTGCCCTGCACCTCCAGCAGCAGCACCGGGACGGACGCGGACGGGGTCTCCACCAGGAAGGCCGCGGCCGTCCGGCCGGTCCGGCCCACGGCGTCGAGCGCCGCGGCCTCCACGTCCACGGCGTGGTGGTTCACCCCGCGGTGCACCAGGACATCCTTGGCCCGTCCGGTGATGTACAGCTCGCCGTCGCGGAGGCGGCCGAGGTCGCCGGTGCGCAGGTGGCGCACCCCGTCGAGCTCGCCGAACATCCCGTCGTCGTCCCCGTGTCCGAGGTACCCGGCGGCGATGTGTGGGCCGGCGATCCAGATCTCCCCCTCGGTGCCGTCCGGGACCGGGGTCAGGTCCTCCCGGTCTACCACGACGACCTGCTGTCCGGGTACCGGCCGGCCGCAGCTGACCGGGGCGTCCGGTTCTCCGGCGTCCGGGGACCAGTGGCCGGCACTGACCATGAGGGTCGCCTCCGCGAGGCCGTAGCACGGCAGGAACGCCTCGGGCCGGAACCCGGCCGGGGCGAACTTCCGGGCGAACTCGGTCAGGGTGCGGCGCCGGACCGTCTCGGCTCCGCTGAAGGCCACCCGCCAACTGGACAGGTCCAGCCCCTCCAGCGCGTCGTCCCGGCTGGCCCGCCGGATGCACAGGTCGTACCCGAAGTCCGGGCCCCCGGTGTGGGTGACGCCCGTCTCGCTGATCTGCCGCAGCCACCACATCGGGGCCTTGAGGAAGTCGCCGGGCTGGAGGATGCGGATCGGGATGCCGGCCGCCATCGGCGTCAGCAGGCTGCCTACCAGTCCCATGTCGTGGTACGGCGGCAGCCAGGTCAGGGCCCGGGACTCCGGGTCGAGGCCGAAGCGGTCGGCGATGGCCGCGGTGTTGGCCGCCAGGCTCTCGTGCCGGACCAGCACGCCGCGCGGCCGTCCGGTGCTGCCCGAGGTGTACTGGACGACCGCGACGTCCCGCTCGGCGGCCACGTACGGCGCGGCGCCGTCCGCCTCCGGACCCGGCACCTGGAGCACCGTCGGCACCGCCAGGTCCGGGTGCGGCCCGGCCGCCACCGCGACCGCCGGGCGGGCGTCGGCGATGATCCCGGCCAGCCGGGTGCGGTCGGGGGTGGCGGTGTGGTCCGGGGGAAAGGCCGGGATCACCGGCCGTCCGGCGAGGAATCCCGCGAAAACCGCCACGGGGTATTCCAGACCGGCCGGAAGCGCGATCAGCACAGGGCCGTCGCTGCTCCGGCCGATTCGTCGGGCGAGTTCACCGGCACGGGATGCGATTTGCGAATACGTCAGCGTGCTGACAAGGCCGGAGGTGGCGATGCTTTCGTACGCGACGGCATCCGGGGTCTTGTCGGCCCGGGCCAGCATGACATGAGACAGGGCCTGAACGTCCATGCTCGACAACGTAGTCAGCCGGTCCGGCCACCGGATGTCCCCAAAAAGCGGGGGGCACTAGACCCCGAGCCGCCGCTTGACGTCGGAGAAGAACGGGATGTGCCGGTAGTCCCCGATTTCCGGGTCGTAGTCGGTGTATTCGTTCGTGAACGCCAGCAGTTCCCGGCGGACCTCCTCGACCGGCACGCGGTGGACGCCGGACTCGATGCGCCGGATCTCGTCGAGGAAGCGCTCGAGTACGGCCGGCAGCGCCGGGTCGAGCCCGATCCGGCCCTCGCGCAGCCGGATCCCGTCGTGGCGGATCAGGTAGTTGAACAGCAGTTGCGAGGCCACCGCGTCGTAGTTCGGCCGCGGGATGCCCTCCACCGCGTAGCGCAGCAGCCGCTCGGCCAGGATGTACTCGTATGTCCGCAGGGCGGGACCGGGCGGCAGCCGGTCGTCGTGCAGGCAGACCAGCATGCCGGCGACGTCCACCCGCAGCTCCTCCAGCCCCGCCAGCGGCTTGGCCTTCTTCGCCGGGAGGAAGTCGGGGATCGGCATGTCGCCCTGCCGGTGGTGGTACTCGTGCAGCCGCACCCACCACGAGGACGCCTGCTGGACGACCTCGTCGGGGGCGCCCCGGAGGGAGGGGAAGGAACCCGGCTCCACGATCTCGTCGATCAGCCGCCGGGTGATCCGGTTGTGCCGCTCCACGAACTTGTCGATGAAGTAGAAGATCAGGTCGTCGGGGCGCTGGACCCCGTCGAGGTGGTTCTCCGGGAAGAGCGCGACCACCACGCGGGAGCCGAACCCCTCGGTCCGGCCGCTGATGGTGACGGGCATGGTGGGGCTCGGGTAGCGCTCCGCCAGGTGCGGGTCGGTCGGCAGGGTCTCGTAGGTCAGGTAGTCCAGGCTCAGCCGGGGGAAGTACGAGGCGTCGAAGAGCGAGAAGAGGTGATTGTCCCGCCGGGTGTTGACGTGTGCCTTGACGGCCTCCATCCGCTTGCCGGGCTCGAAGGTGCGCAGATCGTCCATCAGGGCCTGGACCGCGGGCCGCCGGCGCAGGCCCGGCGAGACCTCCAGGCGGCGTGTCAGTTCCTTCAGCGTCGATTCGTCCCGGAGTCGTCCGCGCTCTGGGAGGTCCTGCCGTATCGCGTTGATCCGGGCGAAGACCTCTTCCATCTCGTCCATGGCGTTCCTTCCGTACTGCTGCGGGATCGTGGGAGCTCCCGGCGGCCGGGCGGGCCGGGGCTGCCGGTCCTCACGCCGGGGTGAGGACATGGGCGGACGTCAGTTCGGCCCGAGGAGCGGCGTCACCGGCGGTGTGGTGGCCGGCCCGTAGCATGGCCGCCCGGGTGAGCTCCGCCTTGTTCCCGGCGCCCAGCTTGGAGCGGATCCGCTTGACGTAGGTGTCCACCGTGTGCGAGCTGATGCCCAGCCGGGTGGCGATCTGACCGTGCGTCATGCCGAGAGAGATGTAGCGCAGGACCTGCTCCTCCCGGCCGGAGAGCTTGAGGTCCTTCAAGGGGTTCGACGTGCTCTCCGGAGCGGCGGTGCTCATGGTCTCCGGGCGCGGGGCCGGGCCGCCGGCCACCGACCGGATGGCGCTGGCGATGCGCTCGGCGGGCTCCCGTCTCGCGACGACGCTCACCGCCCCGGCCGACAGGTACGCCCCGGCCTTCTCCGGCGTCCGGTGGTTGACCACCAGCACGGTGGCGTTCTGCGCCATCTCGGAGACGTGCCGCGGGCCGTCCTCGGGGAGCGCTTCGGCGTCCACCACCAGCGCGTCCGCCAGCCAGAACGGCTCCTCCTCCAGTGAGCTGCGGGTGGCGACCACCTGGATGCCGGAGTTCCTCAGGGTCTGGGCGAGGCCGACCAGATAGACCGGCGAGTTGGTGAGAATGTCAATCCTAATCAATTCGGCCTCCAGACTTCAGTAGATGACGGCAGCAAGATCTACCAGACTCTCCGCCTGGTCAAAACCCTGAACCGTTGGACATCGGCACTGCTCTGACCTGGTGTAATCCGCTGCCCCCGATTTCCGGGACGCGACGGTCCGGGGGGCGGACTCTAGGTTCACGGTGGATCTCTGTCGACCCGGGCAATGGAGTTTGCGTTGATGGGAATGAGTGCTCTGACCAAGCGGGAAGAAGCTGAGACGGCGATGCCGGTGCCGGCTTATGACCCATTCGATTACGCGATCCACGAGGATCCCTATCCCACGTACGCGTGGATGCGCGAGAACGCGCCGCTCTACCGCAACGAGGAGCGCGATTTCTGGGCCGTCTCGCGGTACGCCGACGTCAAGGACGTCCTGCGCAACGCCGCCCTGTTCTCCAACCGGAACGGCATCTCCCTGGAGCCCGAGCTCTGGGGCCCCGAGGCGGTCAAGACCAGTCTGTTCCTCGCCATGGACCCGCCCGAGCACGGTGCGCACCGCAGCCTGGTCGGCTCCATGTTCACCCCGGCCCGGGTGGCCGGGCTGGAACAGCGGATCCGGGAGCTGGCCCGCGAGCGGCTGGAGCCGCTGCGCGACCTGGAGCGCTTCGACTTCGCTGCCGACTACGCCGCCGCCGTGCCCAACGACGTGCTCTGCGACATGCTCGGCGTCCCGGCCGACGAGTGGGACCAGATCCGGGCCGACACGGACCAGCTGAACCAGCGCGCGGACGGCTCCGACGAGCGCGGCCCCAACTCGGTGGCCGCGGCCCTGCGCCTGGCCGACTACTTCGTGGACCTGGTCAAGCACATGCGCCGCCACCCCGGCGACAACGTGACGACGCGGATGATCGAGGCCGAGGTCAACGGTACGAAGCACTCGGACGCGGAGATCGTGGCCTTCCTGTTCCTGATGATCAGCGCGGGCAACGAGTCCACCGGCAAGACCCTGGGCAACGCCTGGTACCACGGTCACCTGCTGCCGGACGTCCAGAGCCAGGGCCTCAACGGCCGTGCCGACGAGTGGGTCAAGGAGACCCTGCGGTACGACTCGGCGAGCCAGATGACCGCGCGGACCCTGACCGAGGACCTCGTCCTGCACGGCATCGAGCTGAAGGCCGGCTCCCGGATCGCCGCTCTGCCGGCCTCCGCCAACCGTGACGAGCGGGTCTTCCCGGACGCCCACCGCTTCGACCTCGACCGCGACACCAGCCAGCTCATCAGCTACGGGCGCGGGCCGCACCACTGCCTGGGCTCCGCCCTCGCCAACCTGGAGATGCGGGTCGCCCTGGAGGAGATCGGCACGATCGTCGACGGCTACGAGATCGACCTCCCGCACTCCCGCCGGGTCCACTCCCCGCACCAGCGCGGCTTCGCGGCCCTGCCCTGCACCGTGCACCACCGGTCTTGACCGGCCCTGCCGCCGTACCACCCGTTCTTCGACGACCTGCCCGACCCCTGCCTGGAGGCCAGCGGTGACCCTCGACTTCGACATGATTCCGGCCCGGGAGACGGTGCCGGAGGCCCGACGTGAGGCGATCCTCGCCGACCCCGGGTTCGGCGACCACTTCACCGACCACATGGTCACGATGCGTTGGTCGGAGGAGCGCGGCTGGCACGACGCCCGGCTGGAGCCCTACGGCTCCTTCACGCTCGACCCGGCCACCTCCGTGTTCCACTACGGCCAGGAGCTGTTCGAGGGCATGAAGGCGTACCGGCAGGACAACGGGGCGATCGTGCTGTTCCGGCCGGAGGTGAACGCGGCCAGGTTCAACTCCTCCGCCCGCCGGATGGCGATGCCCGAGGTCCCGGAGGACGTCTTCGTCCGGGCGCTGGAACTGCTGGTGGCCCAGGACCGCGACTGGGTGCCCACCACCCCCGGCACCAGCCTCTACCTGCGCCCGTTCATGATCGCCACACAGCGGGGGCTGGGCTTCTCCAAGCCGTCCAGCAGCTACCTGTTCTGCGTCATCGCCTCGCCCGCCGCCGCCTACTTCGGCGGCGGGGCCAAGCCCCGGGCGCTGACCGTCTGGCTCAGCGAGAACTACTCCCGAGCGGCCCCCGGCGGTACCGGCTTCGTCAAGGTCGGCGGCAACTACGGCGGCGCGCTCGCGGCCTCCCGGGAGGCCCTGGAACGGGGCTGCGACCAGGTGGTCTGGCTGGACGCCGTGGAGCACGCCTGGGTGGAGGAGATGGGCGGCATGAACCTCTTCTTCGTCCACGCCCCCGAGGGCGGCCGACCGAGGATCATGACACCGGAGCTGACCGGCACTCTGCTGCCCGGCGTCACCCGGGACTCGCTGCTCAAGCTGGCGCCCACCCTGGGCATAGACGCGGGCGAGGGCCGGATCTCCACGGCCGGGTGGCGCGAGCAGTGTGCCGCCGGCGAGCTGACCGAGGCGTTCGCCTGCGGCACCGCCGCGGTGATGGCACCGGTCGGCCGGGTCCGGGGCGTGTCGGGCGGCTGGACCGTGGGGGATGGCGAGCCCGGTCCGATCACCATGCGGCTGCGCGAGGAACTGCTGGGCATCCAGTACGGGCGGCGGTCCGACCCCTTCGGCTGGATCCTCAAGGTCTGCTGAGCAGCACGCGAACGGCGAAGGGCCCCTCCGCGGAGGGGCCCTTCGCCGTTCGCGTGCCGGACGGTCAGGAGGCGGTGGCGAGCCGCAGCTCGGCCAGCCGGTGCAGGGAGTCCGTAACCTCGTCGTGCGGCACCCCGAAGTCGATCAGGCAAGCCACCTCGTCGACGCCGACGGCCTCCAGCGCGTGTACCGTCCGGACCCCGTCCTCGACGGTGCCGAACAGGCCGCTGCTGGTGAAGTAGCGGTCGAAGGCGTGGCCGAGCAGGAACTCCTTGTCCCGCTCGGGCAGCCGGTTGACGTCCAGCCCCGGCGGCAGCAGGCCGGACGCCGCCTTGACGATGAGGTCGACGGAGCTGCGCAGGTAGTCGGTCAGCGGCTTGCGCACCTGCTCGCGCACCCGGTCCCGGTCGTGGCCGACGAGCGTGTGCAGCATCAGGACGACGTGCCCGGGGGCGTCGTCGCCGTGCGTTTCGGCCAGCTCCTGCCGGTACCGTGCGATGTTCTCGGCGAGTTCGGCCACGTCCTGGCCGAGCAGGTGGGTGAGCACGCCCGCGCCTAGTCGGCCCGCGGCGCGGAAGGTGTCGGGGGAACCGGCGCTGGTGATCCAGACCGGTAGCCGTGGCTGTACCGGTGCCGGGTAGATCCGTACCGGCCGCTTCTCGCCGTTCCCGTCCGCGAAGTCCACCTGCTCGCCGCTCCACAGCCGGCGCACCGTGTCGACGGTGTCCAGCAGCGCGTCCTTGCGGTCCGCGTAGTTCTCCGGCCGCAGGACGAAGTCCTGGGCGTGCCAGCCCGAGGCGAAGGAGACTCCGACCCGCCCGCCGGAGATGTTGTCGACCACCGACCACTCCTCGGCGATCCGAGCCGGGTGGTGCAGCGGGGCGACGACGCTGCCCGCGCGGATTCCCACCCGCCGGGTGACGGAGGCGATCGCGGCGCCGGTGACCGCAGGGTTGGGGTAGAGGCCGCCGAACGAGTGGAAGTGACGTTCCGGCGTCCATACCGCGGTGAAGCCGTGGTCGTCGGCGAACCGTGCGCTGTCGAGCAGCAGCCGGTAGTTCCCGGCCTCGGCCGAGTGGCCGCCGGAGTCGGCGAAGAAGAAGAGGCTGAAGTCCATCACTGCCGTCCTTGGTCGGGCTGGAAACGGTGCCGTCCCCGGTGTCTCCGGCGGCCACGAAGGCCGCCGGAGACACCGGAGACGGACTGTCAGAACCGGCTGATGAGTTCGTCGAGCTGCCCCTGATCCACCCGCGCCAGCGGGAAGTCGGACGGGGTGTGCACCGAGTCCTCGGGCCGCAGGTCCGGCTCGGCCTGGTGGCGGAGCTCGGCGAGCAGGCGCTCGGCGAGCCCCTCCACCGTCCGCCGGTCGTGCCGGTCCTCGCCGTACGACCAGCGCACCACCAGCTCGCCGTCGCGGACCGAGGCCCGGACCTCGAACGGGTACGGCCGCGGGGCCGCGGGGTCGGTGTCGGGACCGGCAGGTTCGCAGGCCGGTCCGTCCTCCTCGCCGAGGTAGCCGAACAGCAGGTCCGCCGGGGCGTCCGGCAGCGGGTCGGGGTCCTGCCGCAGCAGCTCCCAGCCGGTGCCCTCGGCCGGTACCGTCCGCAGTGTCTCCTTGACGGCCCGGACCCCCGCGACCGGTGAAGCGTCCGGCTCCCAGGTCAGGACGACCGGATGGACCCGGGTCAGCGCGCCGACCGTCCGGCTCAGGTCGACGTCCTCGAACACCGGTGCCCGGTCGTGCCGCTCCAGGTGCACCAGCTGCCGCGCTGCACCGCTCCAGCCACCCAGCGTGCGGGCGAGTGCGGCGAGCAGCAGCTCCTCGGTGCGGCAGTTCAGCGTCTCCGAGACGGTGTGCAGCAGCGCGGCGGTCGTCGGGGCATCCAGGGTTGCGGTGAGCGTCCGCTCCACCACAGGGATGCCGGCCGCGTCGGCGGGCAGGCCGCCCGGTGCCGATACGGCCTCCCAGTACGCGCGCTGCGACTGGACCTCGTCGGTGGCGGCGTACTTGGCGAGCCGCCGGTGGTACGACTGCCAGGAGGTGGTCTTGGCCCGCAGCCGGATCTGCTCGCCCGCCGCCGCTTGCTTCAGGGCGCTGCGGAGGTCCGCCAGTACGATCCCCAGCGAGGTCTCGTCGGCGACCAGTCGGTGCAGCACCAGGACCAGCTGGTCCGGCCGCTGCCCGTCGTGGCGGATCAGCGCGGCGCGCAGCAACGGGCCCACGGCCAGGTCGAGGCCGAGCTGCAGCCCGGTGTGGACCTCCGCCAGCCGGGTGTCCCGGTCCGCATCGGTCGCGTCCGACAGGTCGTGCTCCTCGAACGGGGTCAGGTCGCCGCGCGGGGCGATCCGCACCTTGGTCCGCGGGCCGGCCAGCAGGAACCGCTGGCGCAGTCCGTCATGGTGGCCCAGCAGCGCCTCGACCACCTCCCGCACCTGGTCGGCGTCGGTCCGGTCCGGCAGCTCCAGCACGGCGGAGCGGTTCCAGTGCCGGGGCTCGGGCACCTGGGCGGTGGCGAACCGGCGTTGCCCGGGGGCGAGCGGCACCGGCCCGGTGACGTCGCCCTGGACGGCGTCGACGGCCGGTCCGGCGGTGGCCACCTCCGCCAGGGCGGCGATCGTCGGGTTGGTGAACAGGTCGTACGGGGACAGGTGGAGACCCTCCTCCTGGGCCCGGGCCACCACCTGGATGGCCAGAATGGAGTCCCCGCCGACCTCGAAGAAGTTGTCGTGGATGCCGATCCGGCCGACGCCCAGGACGGGTTGCAGAATCTCGGCCAGCCGCAGCTGCATGGGAGTCTGCGGAGAGACGTACACCTCGTCCGTGGTGGGGCGCAGCCCCTCCGGGGACGGCAGCCGCTTGTGGTCGACCTTGCCGTTCGGGGACAGCGGCAGTGCGTCCAGCTCGATGAACGCCGAGGGCACCATGTAGGCGGGCAACTCCCGCTCCAGGTACCGGCGCAGCTCCTCGACGGTGGGCATGCCCGCACCGTCGGGGACCACATGGGCGACCAGGCGGCGGTCGCCGGGGGTCGGCTCGTACAGCGTCACGACGGACTCGGCGATCTGCGGGTGCCGGTCCAGCACCGACTCGATCTCGGTGGGCTCCACCCGGAAGCCGCGGATCTTGATCTGGGTGTCGACCCGGGAGATGAACTCGAGGTTCCCGTCCGGACGCTGCCGGACCAGGTCTCCGGTGCGGTAGAGCCGTCGACCGGCCTGCTCCGGGTCGGCGACGAACCGCTGCGCGGTCAGCCCCGGGCGCCCCAGGTAGCCACGGGCCACGCTGACGCCGCCGATGTACAGCTCGCCCGTCGCGCCCACCGGGACGGGCCGCAGGCGCCGGTCGAGTATCCGCAGGTCCGCGGAGGGCAGCGGGGTGCCGATGGGCAGGTTCGGCCAGTCGCGGACCGGATCGCGCGGGTCGACGCGGAAGAAGGTGGAGCTGACGGTGGTCTCGGTCAGGCCGTACACGTGCAGCAGCGGCACGCCCAGCCGTCGCCACATGGCCAGTCGGTCGGGCAGCACCCGCTCGCCGCCAATGATCACCAGGCGCATGCTGTCCGGCAGGTCACGGCCGGTGCGGTCCAGCTCGCGCACCCATTCGTGCCAGTACGCGGTCGGCAGTTCCATGACCGTCAGGCGCTCGCGCGCGATCAAGTCCACCAGGTCGACCTGGCCGCTGATGATGTGGCCGGTCGGGATGACCACGGTGCCGCCCGCCAGCCAGGTCGGGAACAGCTCCTCCACCAGCACGTCGAAGCCGGGCGAGGCGAACTGCAGGAACCGGTCGCCCGCGCCGAGGCCGAGCCGGGCGACCACGTCCCGGGCGAAGGTCGCCAACGACCGGTGCTCGACGACAGCGCCCTTGGGACGGCCTGTCGACCCGGAGGTGTAGACGATGTACGCCGCCGAGTCTGGGGCGGGCAGCTCGGGCAAGTCGTGTGCGACGTCCCCGCCGGGCAGCGGACCGGCGTCGAGAAGGACGGTGCGGAAGGGCAGGTCACCGCCGGTGCCGGCGGCGAGCGCCGCGGCCGCCTCCTGCTCGGTGACCAGGACCGAGGCGTCGGCGTCCGCGAGCATGAACGCCGTCCGCTCCGGCGGGTAGCCGGGGTCCAGCGGCACGTACACCGCACCGGCCTTGAGCACGCCCAGGATCGCCGAGGCCAGCCGCGGCGAGCGGCTCACCAGGATGCCGACGCGGGACTCCGGGCCGACGCCCAGTGCACGAAGGTGGTGCGCCAGGCGGTTGGCGGCCTCGTTGAGCTCCGCGTAGCTGGTCTCGGTTCCGTCGATGATGACGGCGGGGGCGTGCGGGGCGAGCGCGACCTGGCGCTGGAACAGCTCGACGAAGCCCGGCTCGGCGGTGGCCCCGGCGTCCGTCCCGGTCGCAGGGACGGTCGCCCCGACGGTTCCGGTGGCCAGCTCCACCCCGCCGACGGTGGTGTCCGGGCTCCGGACGAGTCGACGCAGGATGCGGTCGAACTGCTCCGCGAACAGCACGACGGTGTCGGTGTCGAACATCTCCGTCATGTAGATCCACTGCAACTGCAGTGTCTCGGCACCCGGATTGGCGTCCAGCGTGAGCGGCGCGGCCGCCACGTTCACCTCGATCGGCTCGGCGCTGATCCGCAGCCCGGGTACCTCCAGCGTCCGTTCCGGGGTGCGCACGTCGATCCACATGTGGCTCATCGAGGTCTGCGACGCCTCGTGGCCCAGGCCGAGCTGGCCGATCAGGCGCTCCATCGGCAGGTTCTGGTGGTCGTACGCGGTGAGCACGGTGCTGCGCGCCTGCTGGACCACGTCGCGCAGGAGCATCTCCTCCGTCACCTGCATCCGCAGCGGCAGCGCGGTCACGAAGCAGCCGATCAACTGCTCCGTCTCGGTCCGGTTGCGGCCGGAGACGATTTCGCCGATGACCATGTCGTCCTGGCCGAGGTACCGGTGCAGCAGGACGGAGGTGGCGGCCAGCAGGACCACCCCGAGGGAGACCTTCTCCCGTTCGGTGTACTGCCGCAGCTCCTCGGCGAAGTCGGCGGGCAGGTCCACGAAGTGCGCGGCGCCGGCGAAGGTGGGCCGCGCGGGGAAGGGCCGGTTGCTGGGCAGAGTGAGGGCGCCGGGGATGCCCTCCAGCGTCCTGCGCCAGTGCTCCACCTCGCCGGCCACGCCCTCCTCGCCGAAGCCGCGCTGCCAGGAGGCGTAGTCCCCGTACTGGATGTCCAGCGGGGGGAGGATGTCCTCGGCGCCGTTCTGGTGGCCGATGTAGAGGGCGGCGAATTCCCGGACCAGGATCGCCACCGAGACCAGGTCGGCGGCGGCGTGGTCGGTGGTGATCAGGACCACGTGGTTGTCCTCGCCCATGCGCAGCAGCGAGGTCCGCAGCCGCAGCGGGTGAGCCGGGTCGAAGGGCTTGACCACCTCGGCTTTCCACCGCCGCAGTACCTCCGCCTTCTGCTCCTCGGCGCTGAGGCCGGTCAGGTCGGTGACCGGGGTGGGCACCGGGGTGACCGGGTGCACCACCTGCACGCGCTGCCCGCCCTCCCGCAGCTCCACCGTGGAGCGCAGCACTTCGTGCCGCTCGGTGACCTCGGTGAGGACCCGGCCCAGCAGGTCGAGGTCGAGGGCGCCCTCGACGCGGAACGCGCCGGGGATGTTGTTGGCGGGCCGGAACTGCCCGATGGCCCACTCGCGTTCCTGCTGGAAGGCCAGGGGAGTGGGCTCCGAGCGGTCGCGCGGTGCGATCCGGTTCTCTGCGGTACCACCGAGCGCGGCGGTGCGTTCGGCGAGCCGCCGTTCGAGGAGGGCCCGCTTCTCCGGGGACAGGGCCGCGATGCGGCTCTGCAGGTCAGTCATGATTCACCGTCATCCCTGCGTCTTCACGCAGCACTCGTTCCAGGAGCGAGAGCCCCGTTGTCAGTTCCTTGGTCGTGGCGCCGAAGCCCAGTCGCGCGTGGCTGCGGTAGGCGTCGCCGAAGCAGTCGCCCGGTACCAGCAGCACCCGGTGCTGCTCGGCGAGCCGGCGGCAGGAACGGACCACGTCCGGCTGCCCGGGGAACTCCACGAAGGCGGACACCCCGCCGGCCGGGGGCGTCAGCCGCACCAGCTCCGGCAGGCGGGCGGCCCAGTCGGTGAGCAGGCGGAGGTTGTGCTGGGCGTGTTCCTTCTGCAGGGCCACGATCTTGTCCGCGTTGCGGACGGCCTGCTCCGCGAAGAACTCCAGGACGGGCGAGACGTAGAGCGCGATGTAGTCGCGCAGCAGGGCCATCCGGGCCAGCAGCTCGGGCGGGGCCACGCACCAGCCCACCCGGAGGCCGGCCAGGCCGTAGCTCTTGGAGAAGGTACCCCAGACGACGGCGCGCTCGTACTGGATCGGGATCGGCAGCGGGTCGGTGGTGTAGGTCAGTTCGCCGAACGCGTGGTCCCACACCAGCCAGGCGCCCGCCTCCTCGGCGATCGCGACCAGTTCCCGCTGCTGCTCCGCGGTGATCGAGGCCCCGGTGGGGTTGTGCGGGAAGTTGACCACGATCATCCGCGGGCGCGAGCGGGCGAGCTCCCGCAGCCGGCCGAGGTCGACGGAGAAGCCGTCGGTGACGTCGAGCTGCCAACGGGTGATCCGGCAGCCGCGGGAGGCCGCGATGTCGTGCAGTTGTTGGTAGGCCGGGTCCACCACGATCACTTCGTCACCCGCCTCCAGCAGCAGCTGCATGACCAGGTAGATCGCCTCGCTGGAGCCGTGGGTGACCATCATCCGATCGACGTCGCCGCTGGTCCACCTGTCGGCGAGGGCGCTGCGGAGGCCGCTGCCGCCGTAGCTCTCGCTGTCGTGGAAGATCATGGTGTCCAGTTCCGACAGCTCGAATCCGCAGATCGCGCGCAGTTCGGCCATGGTCAGATCCCGGACACCGCTGCTGCCGATGTCGTGGTCGACTTTGTGGTAGTAGTCGCGCATCCACGCCTCAAGCTTGGCAATGGCGATGTCCATAACGATGCCTATCCCGTAGCGGTAGCTGGGCGGCACTGGTCGCAGGGCCCGCCGGCCGGTTCCGGCACGAGGCGGGACGGGCGGCCGCCCTCGCGGAACCCTAGGCGCGGACCGCCGCAGACGGGCGTCCTCGATTCACGGGACGGGGCCGCGGGAGCCACTCTTAGTAACGTGGCCGCGCGGCCAGCGGATCTGGCCGTGTGCCGCCACTGCGGCCTGCCGACTGCACTGGACTCCCGGCTCGGCCGGGTAAGGAGCCGCTGCCGTGAACCCGTTCGATGACCCCGAGGGCATCTTCTTCGTTCTCGTCAACGACGAGGACCAGCACTCCCTGTGGCCGTCCGACCTGGACGTCCCGGCCGGTTGGAAGGCCGTTCACGGCCCGGCCGGCCGACAGGAGAGCCTCGACTACGTGGAGGCCGACTGGACGGACCTCCGCCCCCGGAGCGCGCGCCGCGATGCGGTGGTCAGCGGCTGATCGGCGTACTACCTGATCGAGGCGGGTCCGGGGAGCAGAACATGAACGGGCAGTTGATGAACGACGAACGACGCTGGCTGAAGCGGTTCGGCCGACGCGACAGCACGGCCGCCATCCAGCTGCTGTGCTTCCACCACGCGGGTGGCAACGCCGCGATGTACCGGCAGTGGGCGAAGCTGCTGCCATCGAGCATCGAGGTGATCGCGATCCAGCTGCCCGGCCGGACCGACCGGTTCAAGGAACCGCCGTACGACCGGATCGAGCCGCTCCTCGACGACCTGATCGAGGTGGTCAACCCGCTCCTGGAGCGGCCGTTCGCCTTCTACGGCATCAGCATGGGGGCCCGGGTGGCCTGGGCGCTCGCCCACACGCTGCGCGAACGGGCGATGCCGCAGCCGCGCCGGCTCTTCCTGGCCGCCAACACCGCGCCGAGCACCGACGACGGCACGTTCGAGTGGGAGGACCAGGAGCACGGCCTGGAGGGGTACCTCAGGAGCATGGGCGGAACCCCCGAGGAGGTCCTGGCCCAGCCGGAGCTGATGGCCGCCCTGCTGCCGACCCTGCGGGCCGACCTCACCGTGCTCAGCACCTACCGACCGCGGCACAGGGTGCCGTTGGGCATGCCGATCCACGCGTTCGCCGGCATCGACGACTTCTCCGCGCCGCCGGAGCGGATGACCGGTTGGCGCGAGGAGACCACGGCGGCCTTCAACCTCGACCGGGTGCCCGGTGGGCACTTCATCACGGGGCCGGCCGAGCAGCAGGTGCTCGCCGCGATCGCCGGGGCCGTCGGCTAGCCCGAGGGGACTCGATCCGGCCAATCTCCGGGGCCGTCCAACCGCCTCCGTGGGCGGTTGGACGGCCCCGCGGTTCAGTCGGACGAGGCGGACAGGTACCCGCGCTGCACGGCGTGCACCCCGGCCTGGAACCGGCTGCGCGCATCCAGGTGTTCGAGCAGGTTGGACGCGATCCGACGGACGGTGCGGGTGGAGATGCCCAGGCTGTTCGCGATCGACTCGTCGGTGTTTCCCTGGGCCATCAGCCGCAGTACCTCGGTCCGCTGTCGGGGCAGCCTGCCGCGCTCCGGTGCCGCCTGGGTGTCGAGCGGCTCGGCGGACTCCCAGATGCTCTCGAAGAGCGCACGGACCAGGGCGACCACGCCAGGGTGCTGGATCAGGACGGCGCTGGCCGCCGTGTTGTCGCTGCGGTTCGCGACCAGCGCGGTCCGGCGGTCGATGACGATGACGCGGTTGGGCAGGGTGGGTGAGGTGCGGACCCGTGCCCCCAGGCTCTCCAGCCACTGGGCGTGCGCCATGGTCGGGGGGTCGCGCCGGACGCTGTCGAGGTAGACGGTCCGCATCCGGACACCCCGTTCGAGCAGACGGCGGTTGAGGGGCCGGGAGGCGGCCATGTTGGCGACGGTCTGGGCGCCTCCCGGCGCCAGCGTCAGGAACTCGTCCTGGACCGTTCTGTTGAGAAGTTCGAGGTGCTCCCGTATCGCCTCGATGCCTTCTATGTGGCGAATTCCTCCGTCATTTCCGGCGGCGTATTGGCGCCCGTACTGGGAGATCGCCTCCGCGATGGCTGCGCGACTCTCCTCGAGCTGCTGCTGATGCGCCGCGAGATTGACTTGTTGTCGCGCAATTAGGGCATCCAAGCCCAGTAGCGGATTGACCGGGCGGACCTGGTTCTGGTCCTCTGTGCATGGGCGGGCGAGTGCAAACTCGCTCAACTCGCTGAGCGCGTCGCGCACTTCGGATTCTGACAGTGCGAGCCGGTGCGCCCAGCTGACGACGTTTTCGTTGGGATGGGCCAGCATTGTCCGATATACCGACTCGGCGGCTGCACTTATTCCAAGGCGGCTGAGCACCCGGCCCACCTCCGGTACTTGCGAACTTGACTCGTGGTTGCTTCATTCTAGCAAAGCCACTTTGGTTGGTATGCACCTTTTGTTCCGACTCCTTTGATTGCGGCATATGACTACATATCTGGTCCATATTCATCTGAGGCCGCTGGTCGCAGCGGTGGCCCTGCCGCCCGAGTGCATTGCGGCCGTCGCCGGTCTGGCGGCCCGCCCGGGGGTCGTGCACGTGGTCGTGCATTCCTCGGACCGCCCCTGCCCGGTCGTCGGCCTGTACCTGCGGGAGTCGACCCTGATCCGGGCCGAGGAGTCCGCCCGGCTGCTCTGGCAGCAGTTGGTCGATGCCGAGCCGGCGCTCCGGGAATGGGAGTTGCTGCGCGCTGAGGTACCGCTGCTGGCGCTGGGCGATGAATGACCGAAGGGCCGTTCCGGCAGTGGCCGTGTCCTGAGGAGGACATGGCCACTTTGCCCCCTCCAGCCCCTCTTCTCGCCCCCCGGATCGGCCGGTCAAAATCTTGCCACCGGTCGGAAGCTACCGGCCGGTACTCATACTTGGGGGAGAGAGACGATGCGACGTGTCAACGGCGTACTGGCGGCGTCGGGGCTGCTGGGGTGGTCGGGGGGATGGGCCGCGGGCGCCAGCGGTGCCGTGGTGGCGGGGCCGGTCGCGGCGGGCAGCGTCCGGACGATGGTCGTGGCGCCCGGCGACTCGGGTTGGCAGTAGAGGTCCGGGGTGGAAGCTGCTCGTACTGCTGTGGAAGCGTCAACCGTGCGCTCCGGTGCGGAGCACCTGCTGGAACTGCGCGATGCGGTGGGCCGGGCCCCGGTCCACACGGTCGCGCTGCGGGACCTGCTGATCGCAGGATCTCCCCGGAACACTGTCGAATGTCCTGACTACACGCGTGAACTCGCCGACCTCGACGGGTCGCTACCACCTGTCCTGGTGCACCGCGGATCGATGTCGGTGATCGACGGAGTACATCGCGTGCGGGCCGCTCTGCTGCGGGGGGCCACGCACATCGAGGCCCGCTTCTTCGAGGGGAGCGAGACGCAGAGCCGCCTGCTGGCAGTGGCCCTGAACGTTCGGCACGGCCGTCCGCTGTCGCTGGACGAGCGTCTCGCGGCGGTGCGGCGCATCCTGACCCGGCACCCGGAGTGGGCGGACCGGTCGGTGGCGGCACTGGCCGGGGTGGCACCGGGGAAGGCCGCGGACGTTCGGCGCGACCTGTACGGCGAACCCGCCCCGGGCACCGCCCGGGTGGGACGGGACGGGCGGGTCCGTCCGCTGGACCCCGACCGGGGACGGCTCCTGGCGGCGCAGTTGCTGGCCCGCAACCCCGGCGCCTCGCTCCGGCAGATCGCGAAGGAGTCCGGGGTCTCGCCCACCACCGTCTCCGACGTGCGGGCGCGGCTGGCCAGAGGGGAGAGCCCGACCCTGACGGAGCCCCCGGCTCCCCGGACGGCGGTCCGGCAGCGCCCCGCGGAACCCGGCCGGGAGCTGCCGGCCGGCGACATCCTGGACGCCCTGCGACGCGATCCGTCCCTGCGCCTGAACGACACCGGGCGCTCGGTCCTGCGCCTGCTCGACGTCAGTGCCGCCTTCCTGCGGGACGGGGAGACAATCGCGGCCGGCCTGCCCCCGCACTCCGTACAGGCGGTGGCCAGGCTCGCCCGAAGATACGCCCGCAGCTGGGCCGTCTTCGCCGACCGGCTCGGCAACGCCTCGTGAGCCCCGGCGCGGGCTCGGGGCGCCAGTCCCCTGAACCGGTGAGTGGGCGCCCGCCGGACATTCCCGGAAGGCTCCGCAGAAACCGAAGAATGGAGCGCAACATGCGACTGAATCCGCTCGTCCACCGGGAGACCGATTCTCCGATCGGCGCCGCGTACGACCTGCTCGACCACTGCAGTGGTCAGCGTGAACTGCTGGACCTGGCGCAGGCCGCCCCGCAGTACCCGGCCGCGCCGGAGGTGGTCGCCCACGTCGAAGCCGTCGCGCGGAGCGCCCGCGGCGCCGACTACGTCGAGCTGGCCGGTCTCGCGAAACTGCGGGAGGTGTTCGCGGTCGAGCTGAGCGAGGCGTACCGCGGGACGGTGGGCATGGACGACATCGTCGTCACCGCAGGCTGCAACCAGGCATTCTGCCTCGCGGTGTCGGCGGTCGCCGGGCCCGGCGACGAGGTAGTGCTGGCCCTTCCCTACTACTTCAACCACGACATGTGGCTGAAGATGAACGGCATCCGGCCGCGCTACCTGGAGCCGGGCGCCGACTTCGTCCCGGACCCCGCCGAGTGCGAGGCGCTGATCAACGACCGGGTCCGGGCCATCGTCCTGGTGACCCCGGGCAATCCGAGCGGCGTGGTGCTCGCGCCCGAGGTCATCGCCGGGTTCGCGGCCCTGGCCGAACGCCGTGGCATCGCGCTGATCCTCGACGAGACCTACCGGACGTTCTGCGGCACCGAGGAGCCGCCGCACGCGCTGTTCGGGCAGCAGGGCTGGGGCCGCAGCGTGATCAGCCTGCACAGCTTCTCCAAGGACCTGGCCATCCCGGGCTACCGGGTCGGTGCGGTGGTCGCCTCCGCCGAGGTCAACCGGGAGATCATGAAGCTGCTGGACTGCGTGGCGATCTGCGCGCCTCGGATCGGTCAAGAGGCGGCGTGGGCCGGGCTGACCGCGGCCGGCGACTGGCGGGCCGCGCGGGTGGCCGAAATCGCGGCGAAGAAGGTCCGATTCGACGCCGTCATGGCCGACCGGCCGGGCGGCTTCGAACTGCTTTCCAGCGGGGGGTTCTTCGGCTGGGTGCGGCACCCCTTCGCCGGCCGGGCCACGGAGGACGTGGTCCGCGACCTGGTCCTGCAGCACGACACCCTGGTCCTCCCCGGCACGGCATTCGGGCCGGACGACTGCGGGACCTTCCGGGTCAGCTTCAGCAATGTCGACGAGCCGGCCATCGGTGAGCTCGCCCGGCGGTTCGCCGCCGCCGGAGCCGCGCTCAGTAGATGATCGGGTCCGCAGCCGAAGGCCGCCAGGCCCGTGAGCCGCGGATGTTCCGGGTGATGTTCAGCCGCTTGAGCCAGCGGTCCGAACCGTCGTACCGGGGCCGGAAGGACCGGCGCCCGTGTACGGCGCGGAAATTGTCGATGAAGGCAACGTCCCCAGGCCGCAGGACCAGGTCCTGCATGTTCTTCTCGATCTGCTCGCAGAGTTCCTGGAACGCGCGCAGCGAACGCTCGGACCAGTCGTCCTGCTTCATGTGGTACGGGTCGAGGGCCATGTAAGGGTCGTGCCGGTCACCGGAGAGGACGGGTCGTTGCACGGGGTTCTCGTTCCAGGACTGGATGAGTGCGAAACTGCGTTCTCGCAGCCGGTCCTGGACCGGGTCACCGGTCGACTTGGCGGTGTTCTGCGGAAGGTGGGAATTGTCGGGCATCTGCGTGAAGTTCGACTCGAACAGGGCGTCGACGTCCAGCGCCGCCCAGTCGAGAGAGCCGGCGTCGCAGACCGTGGTCGCTGCTTCGTCCGGGTTCTTCAGACACATCAGCGAGACGTAGTCGCCCCGGCACGGGTGGAAGGCGTCCTCGGTGTGCCAGGACAGGTGCTGCAGGCTGTTGGACCCGAGCTCGTAGTGCTCGTGGCCCTTGATCGGCAGCACGTCGTGCATGATGCGGCCGTCCTGCTGGGTGGACCAGCCGAACACATCGCCAAGCCTGGCGGCGCAGAGCAAGAAGAAGATCTCCTGCGGCAGGGCCGTCGAGCCGTGCTGGGTGTTGCGCCAGTGCTCCGGCGTCGGGCCCAGGGTCCGCTCGTCCACGTCCAGCCCGGAGATCAGGCACACGGCCGCCGGCTCGGTCCGGCGGTACTCCTCGAGGAACTCCAGCAGCCGCACCGGCAGGGCGCAGGCCAGGACCGGCGCCCGTCGTAGCAGGTCCGGATTCTCGATCGTGCCGTGGGTTTCGGCGAGTTCGGTGAGCATCGGGAGCAGTGCGGCGTTTTCCTCCGCCGTCAGCGTCAGCTGGTGCATGGGTTTTCTCCTCGGAACGGGCCGGGCCGATCTCGCCCTTCTCGGTCGGATTCTGCAGTGTACGAGCAGCCGTCTCGGCAATTCGGTCCCCATTAGATGGGACAGGCACAAAGACGGCCCGGCCATTAGCATTCGTTTCCGGATTCGGAGAATGACGTTGTCCGAGCGCTACAAGGGGCTGATTCTTCAATGAGTGACGTTGTCAATCTGACCACGATGGAGGTCGACGCGCTGACGGATGCCGACGGCGGCCTGAACCTGACCGACGGTCACGCCCGCCTCGGGCTCACGCCGGAGCAGGCCGCCATCATCGGCGGCATTCCGGACATGTTCGCGGAGGCTTCGAGTCGGCCGTTCCAGGACATCGAGCGCGAGGCGCACACGGCTTTCCTGCACGCGATCGGTCAGTACAGCGCGCCCATCGGCACGGGCCGGATCTTCAGCTGCTACTCGTCCACGCTGGCCACGGACATCGTCGCGCGGGCCCTGCCGGTCGGCGCCACCATCGCCGTGCTGCACCCGACCTTCGACAACATTGCGGACCTGTTCACCACGCGTGGGCTGAAGCTGGTGCCGATGACCGAGCAGCAGCTGATGGACCGGGACTGGCCGGAGGCGCCGGTCAGTGCCATCGTGGTGACCCACCCGAACAACCCGACCGGCCTGGTCACGCCGCGCGGACACCTGCGCTCGCTGGCCGAGCACGCCGCCCGGAACGGGCAGACCGTCATCATCGACGCCAGCTTCCGAGGCCAGGTCCGTGACGCGCAGTACGACACCTACGAGGTGCTGGACGCGGCCGGGGCCGACTGGATCGTCATCGAGGACACGGGCAAGCTGTGGCCGACGCACGAGCTGAAGATCGGCCTGCTGGCCTTCAGTGAGCGCACGACGCTTCCGCTGTACCGGGCGTTCTCGGAGTCGCTGCTCGCGGCCTCCCCGGTGGTGCTGCGCCTGGTCACCGCGCTGGCGGGGGACTGGGTCGAGGGCGGGTACGAGCGAGCCCGCGACATGGTGGTGCGCAACCGTGTGGTGGTTCGGGAGGCGATCGAGGCGGTCGGCCTGGAACTGGCCGACCCGACCTCGCAGATCAGCGTGGCCCGGATCGCCCTGCCCGAGGACGGCCCCGGCTCGGGTGAGCTGTACCAGAAACTGGTCACCCAGGGCGTCCACGTGCTGCCCTGCGCGCCGTTCCACTGGGCCGACCCGAAGAGCGGTGAGCGGTTCATCCGGATTTCTCTGGCCCGCCCGTACGAGACCGTGCGGCAGGGGGCGGAGAAGCTCGCCGCCGCCTTCGCGGAGATCTCTGCCGACAAGGGCGTACTGGTCGCCTGAGGCGCAGAGTTCCGGACCGCCCGCCGCCCAGCCGAAGGCGAGGCGGCGCGAGCTGACGGAGCGGCATGCCTGCCGCGCTCCGTGGCCGGCCGGGGCTATGAGCGGTCGGCGGCCCTGAGACCGGGCCGCCGACCGGCCCGTTGTCGTGAGGCGGCGCAGGACGCGGGAACGGGCTTCAGGAACAACCAGAGCGACCTCGAGGGCGCTTGGCTCCAGCGCCGAAGGACAGTCGCTCCCAGGCCGTGTGTCCGGCAGGTGCGGCGCATTGCTGCGCCGTACCCCCTCGCAATTGCACGCGAAACGTCGTTCCTCCACGCCCGGCGTCAGGAAGCCGAACAACTGAAACGGCCCACTCATCAGTCAAACCGTCCGGCTCCGTGGGCCCAAACGGCTGCGGAGCCGGACGGTTCGCCCGACATCCACGACCGCACCGGGCCGACGTGAAAATTCCTGAAACTCGTGGCCCCGCAGCCGCCCGAAACAGTGGCGCAGACGACCCTCAGAGGGCCGCGGCGGGCTTGCGGCGACAGTGCGCACCTTCTCCTGGCCGGGTGCTCCCGATTGTTCCTCAGGAGCATGCCAGCGGCCTCGCCAAATTGGTTCTGACCTGGCGTTCTCTCGGAAATCTCCTAGGCTGGGGGAGCTCTGTCGGATACCCTCGGAGGGGGCATCATGAGCGAGGAATCCAAGGCGTACGACGCCAGCACGATCGTGATTTTGTAGGGCCTGGAGGCCGTTCGGAGGCGGCCCGGGATGTACATCGGATCGATCGGTGAGCGGCCTCCACCACCTGGTGTTCGAGGCCGCCGAGCGGGCACTGGATGAGATCCTCGGCGGCACTGCCAGCCGTGTCGAGATCACCCTCACCGCCGACGGCGGCATCCGCGTCGCCGATGACGGCACGGGCGTCCCGGTCGAGCACGCCGGCCACAGTGACGGCCCTCCACTGGAGACCCGGTTGACCGTGCTCTGTTGCGGGGTGCAGCCTGCCAACCGGCGCTCGCTGTTCGGCGGCTACTCCGGTGTGGGACTGGCCGTCGTCAACGCGCTGTCGGGCCGTCTGACGGCCGAGGTACGGCGCGATGGCGCCCGCTGGGTGCTGGAGTAGGAGCGAGGTGTAGCCGTCGCGCCGCCCGCCCACGCTGGACCTGCCGTCGGCAGCGGGACCGCGATCACCTTCCGGCCCGATGCCGAGATCTTCGAGGCGCTGGAGTTCTCGTTCGACGCGCTGGCCGAGCGCTTCAGGGAACTGGCCTTCCTGAACCGGGACTTAGAAGTCATCTCATTTGGACAGTCGGCGGTGACAGATGAGTGCTGCGGCGATGCTGGCGAAGGCGGCGAAGTGTTCGCCCTTGCGTTCGTACCGACGG
>NZ_JBVJQR010000038.1:0-59990 GCF_055608425.1 Kitasatospora sp. NPDC036934
AGGAGGCCGGCATCTCACCCGGCACCGTGCGCGACGTCCGCGACCGCCTGCGCCGCGGCGAGCACCCCCTGCCCGCCCGCCACCGCACCACCCCCGCACCCGCACCCGAGCCCGCCCAACCCGCAGAACCCGCCCAGCCCGCAGCGGCCGTGGGGCCCGTGGGGCCCGAACCCCGCACCATCCGCCGCACCACCACACCACCCACCGCCCAGGACCCGGTCCGCACCATGGAACGCCTGATGACCGACCCCGCCATGCGCCTCAACGAAAGCGGCCGCCACCTGCTGCGCATGCTCACCAGCAGCCTGCCCCCCGCTGCCCAACGCGACCAGCTGGTCCGCAGCGTCCCCCCGCACTGCGCCGAACGGATCTCCCAGCTCGCCCTCGAATGCGCCGCCGCCTGGCGCGAGTTCGCCCGCCTCGTGGAGACCGCCCAACCCGCCCCCGGCACCCTCAGCGCCTGAAACCGGGCGCACCGCACGGCCGTTCACCGCCACACCGGCGAACGGCCGTGCAAATGCGTTCGGTTCAGCAGTCGCACATCCGATTCGACCAAACGATGACCGGACGGCCCCGCCGGGTGGAAATCCGTCGCGGCGGAAGAATTGCCGGTGACCATCCGCGCCCCGGCCGCCGCCGCGCCCCGGCACGGCCTTTTCCGCATTCCGCGCAACAGCCGCGGCCTGGCCCGCCACCTGCGCCGACGGCCCGCCAGGAGCGGCGGGACGCTCCACCGTGCCATGAATCCCACGCGCCCGAGGGCGCATTCCCGCACGTATTCCGGATGGTCCGAACCAGCCCTCCACCCGTTCCGTCCCGGGCGATTTCCACGCTTGCGGGAGGCCCGGACGGAAGGCAGAGTGTTCCGGGTCCGGGAGGCCAGAACCCGGTGCACGAGCGGCGATCCGGCCCCGGATTCCCCGCGGCCCGGCAGAGCGCGATCCGGTGGAACGCGATCCGCCGCCGAGCCGCGCCGAGCGCACCGGCGGTCTACCACGTGACCGGCTCGACCCCTCCCTACGCCCTCAGCGCTCGAGGTGGAAACGAAAACGCCATGATTGACGCACTCACCACCACCACCCGTACGACATCCCGCCAGAACCCGCCAGAGCAGCCGGCCGCAGACCCGGCGGCCGCAGACCCGGAGGACGCCGATCCGCTGGACGCCGATCCGCTGGAAGCGGCCCCGCTCAAAGGACCCGTGAAGTTCCTGATCGAACGTGAGCTGCGCGCCGGGGACCAGCTGCGCCGCGCCGAGCCCCGGCACCACCTCTACTGGAGAAGGATGGCCGCCTTCGAGATCCTCCTGCACGGCGGCAGCTGGACCGAGGGCACGGGGGAGACCCTGCTGCTGCAGGTCGCGGACAGTGCGGCACTGCAGCACGTGCTGGCCCAGGACCCTTACGTCCAGCAGGGGTTGATCCTGCGGACCAGGATCCGGGAGCTGGAGAACATCCTGGAGGCGGCCAGGGCGCTGCGCCCCGGCCCGGGCCGGGAGGCCGCCGGCGCCCCGGCCGGAGCCCTCGCCGTCACCGAGCCGCTCAGCGCCCACGAGCGGCGGCTGGCCCGGATGATCCTGGATGGACTGACGAACCGTCAGATCGCCGCGCGGCTGGGCGTTTCGCCGCGCGCCGTCGAGCAGCACATCACGCGGATCTACCGCAAGCTCGCCATCAGCCGGCGCGCCCAGCTGGCCGTCGCCCTGGAGCGCTCGGCCGAGCCGGTCGGCACCGGCCCGGCCCGGGCCGGGCACCGGCAGGGCGCCTGACCCCTGCGCCCCGGACCCCGCCAGGCCCGCGGCGCAGGGGTACAGGGGCACGGGGACGCAGGGGCCCCGGGGACCCGGGGGCCGGGCCGGGCGCGCCGCCCCACAACGGCGCGCCCGCCCCGGCCGCCGGGTCCGGTCCGGTGCGATCGGGTCGGGACAGGTCCGGCCCGGTCAGACCAGTTCCGGCACCGCCGCGCCGCTGCGCAGCCCCTGGAGCCGACTCAGGACCTCGCCCTCGCCGAGGAGTTGAGCCACCCGGAACAAGTCGGGGCTGTTGCGCGAGCCGGTCAGGCAGACCCGCAGCACGTTGGCCACCTCCTTGAGCGAGCCGCGGAATTCCTGCGGCGCGGCCCGGTAGGAGCGGGAGTCGGTGGCGAAGCCGTAGTCGGTGGCCACCGACCGCAGCCGGTCCAGCCACTGCTCGTCGGGCCCCGCGTGCCGGTACTCGCGCAGCAGCGCGTCGGCGAGATCGGCGACGCAGTCGGGCCGCAGCGGCGCGAACCGCTCGTCGTCGACGCGGGTCACCGGGGTGTGCAGCCCCGGGAAGGCGAAGCCGAACTTGGCCCGGAACTCGCTCCAGCACGCCAGGTCCTTGCGTCCGCCGCCCGCCCCGGCCAGCTCCAGCGCCCCCAGCGCGAGGACCCGGTTGGCCCGCAACTGCCCGGCCAGCTCCGGGTCGTACTCGCACGCCCAGGACTCCAGCAGCTCCAGGGCCTGCTCGGAGGGCAGCGAGGCGATGTGGTCGCGGCTGACCGAGCGCAGCTTGGCCAGGTCCACCATGGCGCCCGACAGCCCGGCCTCGTCCAGGGCGAGCGCCTGCTGGGCGGCCTTGTCCACCGGCAGGTCGGCCAGCCGGTTGTTGGCCAGCCCCCGCAGGTAGTGCCGTACGGCCGCCGCCGGGTAGCCCGCGGCCATGTAGTACGCGACACCCGCCTCCGGGTCCTTGCGCTTGCTGAGCTTGCGGCGGCTGGAGCCCTCCACCTTCATCAGCGGCGCGATGTGCGCGTACCGCGGCGGCTTGAAGCCCAGCGCCTTGTGGAGCTGGTGGTGCAGCGGCAGCGAGGAGATCCACTCCTCGCCGCGCACCACCAGCGTCACCCGCATCAGGTGGTCGTCGACGACGTGCGCGAAGTGGTAGGTCGGCAGACTGCGGCCCTGCTGGGGCGACTTGAGGATGACGACGTCGTTGCCGTTGTCCAGCATGGTCAGCGAGCCGCGCAGCCGGTCCTGGAAGCGCACCCGCCCGGGGATCCCCACCGGGCAGCGGAAGCGCACCGTGAACGGCTCGCCGGCCCGGATCCGCCGGTCCGCCTCCTCGGCGCCCAGCCCGCGGCAGCGCGCCCACTTGCCGTAGTAGCCCAGCGGGGAGCGCGACTGCTGCTGCCCGGCGGTGTTGGCGGCCAGCTCCTCGGCCGAGCAGAAGCACGGGTACGCCTGCCCCTGGCGCACCAGCTCCCTCACGTAGCTGAGGTACACGTCCTCCCGCTCGGACTGCCGGTAGGGCCCCCAGGCCCCGCTGCCCTCCAGCTCGTCGGGCACCAGGTCGAAGTAGCGGAACGCCTCGGCGAAGGCCTCCGCCGCACCGGCGACCTCACGGCCGGTGTCGGTGTCCTCCACCCGTACCAGGTACGTCCCGAAGGTCTGGCGGGCCAACTCCCTGGACAGCAGGGCCACATAGAGCCCACCGAGGTGGAGCGAGCCGGTCGGGCTGGGGGCGAAGCGGGTCACCTCGGCCCCCGGGGCGAGGTCACGTTCCGGGTAGCGCTCCTCCCATTCCTGCACCTCCGGCAGGCCCGAGGGGAACCACGAGTCTGCGAGCGCACGGTCCAGCATTGCGGGGTCCTTCCGTAGCCGAGTTGTGTCCGCGGTCGGGCGCGGCGTCGGCAGCGAACTGCTCCGACTGCCTTCGCTCTCGAAGCTAGGACAGCTTCCGGCGCCGGGAGCCGGCCCGGCCGCCCGGCGGTGCGGGATCCCGAACAGCCGACCCGTCCCGGTGCGCTTCGGCGGGCCCGGCTGGGACAGGCTGATCCACGAAGCCCGGCACCGGTCCGCAGGAACCCGCGGCGGCCGGGCTTGCACCGAACCAAGGAGGTCGCGTGTTCCGCGCGTTACTGCTCGGCCTGGGGGCGCTGTCCATCGGCACGGACGCCTACCTGACGGCCGGCCTGCTGCCCGACATCTCCCACGACCTGCACGGGTCGATGGCGCAGACCGGCCAGCTCGTCACGGCCTTCACCCTCTGCTACGCGCTGCTGGCGCCGCTGCTGGGGGCCGCCCTGGGCCGCTGGAACGTGCGCACCGTCCTGCTGGCGGCCCTGAGCGTCTTCACCCTCGCCAACGCGGCCAGCGCCCTGGCCCCCTCCGCGCTCGTGCTGCTGGTGCTGCGCGGAGTGGCCGGCGCCGGAGCGGGCGTCTTCATGCCGGTGGCCGCCACCGCCGCCTCGGCCCTGGCCGGCCCCGAACGCCGGGCCCGCGCCCTGGCCATCGTGCTCGGCGGCCTCAGCTCCGGCACCGTCCTGGGCGTGCCCGCCGGACTCCTGCTCGCCGGACACCTCGGCTGGCGCGTCGCGTTCTGGCTGGTCACCGCCCTCGGCGCGGTCGCCTGGGCGGGCACCGCCCTGTGGCTGCCGCGCGTCGACGGCGCCGCCATGCCCGGCCTGCGCGCCCGCGCGGAACAACTGCGCGACGCCCGGGTGGGCCTGGCCGTCGCCGCCACCTTCGGCCAGACCGTGGCCAGCCTGGGCCTGTACACCTACCTGGTGCCGCTGCTGAACGCCCACCACGCCGGCTCGCCCACCCTGGGCCTGTGGCTATGGGGCCTGGGCGGCGTCATCGGCAGCATCGGCGTCGGCCCGCTGCTCGACCGCCTCGGGCGCCCCGGCCGGGTCGCCGCGATCCTGCTGGTCGTCCTCGCCCTGACCCTGCTGGCCCTGGCCGTGGCGCCCGGCGCCGCCGCCCTGCCGCTGCTGTTCGTCTGGGGCGCGGCCGGCTGGGCCTTCGTGGTGCCCCAGCAGCACCGGCTGCTGGACCTCGGCCCCACCGCCGGGGCCGGGGCCCTGGCCCTCAACAGCTCCGCCACCTACCTCGGCGGCGCCGTGGGCGCGGCCGCCGGCGGAGCCGTCCTGGCCGCCGGCACCGACGTCCGTCTGCTCCCGGTCCTGGCAGCCGCCGGCGCACTGGGCTCCCTCCTCCTCCACACGGCCGCGCTACGGCTGCGCCCCGCCGGCCCGGAGGCCGTCCACCCCATTCAGTCCATCTCCCGGAGGCCGCGGTGAAGTTCGGCGTCAACGTCCCCAACTACGGTGAATCGGCCACCCCCCAGGGGATGAGCCGGTGGGCGGCCCGGCTGGAGGAGCTCGGCTACCACCAGCTGATGGTCTCCGACCACGTCGCCCTGACCCCCGAGGTCCAGCGGCTGTTCGCCGCCCCCTTCTACGACCCGTTCACCGTGCTGGCCTGGCTGGCCGGCACCACCACCCGCATCGGCCTGGGCACCACGGTGGCGATCCTGCCCTACCGACACCCCCTCCTGGTCGCCCGTACCGTCGCCAACATCGACCAGCTCAGCGGCGGCCGCTTCACCTTCGGCGTCGCCGCCGGCTGGGCGCCGGGGGAATTCGCCGCCCTCGGCGTCCCGTACAACCAGCGCGGTGCCCGCAGCGACGAGTACCTCGCCGCCATCAAGGCCTGCTGGGCGGGGGAGCGGGCCTCCTTCCAGGGCCGCTACGTCTCCTTCACCGACCTGAGCACCGGCCCGCTGCCCGTCCAACCCGCCGGCCCGCCGGTGTGGGTCGGCGGCCACAGCCGCGGGGCGCTGCGCCGCGCGGTGCGCTACGGCGACGCCTGGCACCCCACCTCCGTCACCGCCGAATGGCTGGTCAACATCGGCCTGCCGGCCCTGCGCGCCACCGCCAAGGAACTCGACCTGCCGGTGCCCGCCCTGGCCCCGCGGATCAAACTGCGCCTCACCGACCGGCCGCTGGGCCGCGAACGGGTGATGGGCATCGGCACCCCCGAGGAGATCCGCTCCGACCTGAACCTGCTGACGGACCTCGGCGTCGAGCACGTCGTCCTCGACCCCACCATGCCCGGCGAGGCCCGCACCCGCCGCCGCGAGGAACAGGACCTCGCCGCCCTGGAGCTCCTCGCCCGCGACGTCGTCGACCTCGCCACCGGCACCGTCAAACCCGCCTGATCCCGCACCCCGCCGCCGAACCGGGCGGGCAGGCGACCGCGCCTGCCCACCCGGAACAGCGGCCCCACCACCGGACGTTGTGCCCTGACATGGAATCAGCCCCCGGACGCCTGCGGCACCCCAGCGAACTGGACCTGCGCAAACTCCAGCTCCTCGCCGAACTCGAACAACACGGCACGGTCAGCGCCGTCGCCGCCGCCCTGCACCTGACCCCCTCCGCCATCTCCCAGCAACTCGCAGCCCTCAGCAAGGACTTGGGCGTACGGCTGACCGAACCGGTGGGCCGCAGACTGCGCCTGACCGCCCAGGCCCGACTGGTCCTGCAACACACCACCCGCATCTTCGACACGATCGAGACCCTCTACGACGACCTCGCCGCCCAGCGCGACGGCGAGGCCGGCCAGGTCTCGGTGGCCGGCTTCGCCACCACCCTGGCCCCGCTGATCCTGCCCGCCGCCGGCCTGCTCAAGCAGACCCACCCCCGGCTGCGCACCGCACTGGCCGAGGTCGACCCGCCGGACAGCTTCGAGCGCCTCTCCCGCGGCGAGACCGACGTCGCCATCGCGGTGGAGGCCCCCGACGCCCCCGCGCACGACGCCCGCTTCGACAAGGTCCCGCTGATGCGCGAGATCTTCGACGTCGCCCTGCCCACCGGCCACCCCCTCATCGACGCCCCCACCCTGGGCCTGCCCGACCTCGCCGACGAGGCCTGGATCTTCGCCACCGTCGGCATGTGCCAGGAGATCCCGCTGGCCGCCTGCGCGGCCGCCGGCTTCGTCCCCCAGGCCACCCACGCCATCGGCGACTGGGAGGCCACCTTCGCCGCCGTACGGGCGGGCCTGGGCATCAGCCTGGTGCCCCGCCTGGCCCGCCCGGTGGCCCGCGACGGCGTGGTGGTACGGGAGTTCACCGACGCGCCCAGCCGCCGGGTGTTCGCGGCCGTACGCCGCGGCGAACAGCGCGTCCCGCAGATCGCCGCCGTCCTGGACGCCCTGCGCGAGACCGCCGCCGCCGAGGAGTCGAACGCCCTGCGCGCCGCCGACCAGGACGCTTAAGCCCCCACTTCAAGATCATCGGTAGCAGAGTTTGATGGACGCCGCAGGGACGCGGATGTGACGCTCTTACTCACAAGGGCCCGCGACCACGTCCCCGCGGAACCCCTCCCACACGGCAAGTCCGGGAGCAGCCACGCCTGCCCTCCCGCGATCCGCCGTGCCCGGAACGGATCCCCGTCCGGATCCCCACCATGCCGGGGCGTGTGTGAGAAGAGGGAATGTCATGTCGAAGGCCGCATTGATCCGTCTGAGCGTGCTCAGCCTCGTCTGGGGATCCGTCTTCCTCTGGATCAAGGTCGCCGGTGACGGGTTCTCGCCCGTCGAGATGGTCTTCGCCCGGCTCGTCCTGGGCGCCATCGTCGTCCTGGGCATCGGCTTCGCCAAGAAGCAGAGCCTGCCCAGGGGCCGCGACACCTGGGGCCACATCCTGGTCGCCGCCCTGCTCGGCAACGTCCTGCCCTGGCTGCTCTTCGCCTACGGCGAGCAGACCGGATCCAGCAGCATCGCCGGCATCCTCAGCGGCACCGCACCCGTGTGGACCATGACCGCGGCCGTCGCCCTCGGCTCCGAGAAGCGCCTGGGCCTGGGCCGCATCGGCGGCATCGCCCTCGGCGTGCTCGGCGTCGTCCTGGTCTCCGCCCCCTGGAGCCACGACACCCACGTCACCACCGAGAGCCTCATCTGCTGCGTCGTCGGCGCCATCAGCTTCGGCTCCAGCTTCGCCTACGTCGGCCGCTTCCTGGCCCCCCGCAAGATCCCGGTGTTCATGCTCGCCGGCAGCCAGCTGTCCACCGCCGCCGTCCTGAGCGCCATCGCCGCCCCGTTCCTGGGCCTGCCCGCCATCCACGCCACCGCCAAGGCCACCATCGCCCTGATCGTCCTCGGCATCGTGTGCACCGGCTTCGCGGTCCTGCTCAACACCATGATCATCACCAAGGACGGCCCCGCCGCCTCCGCCACCGTCGTCTACCTGATGACCGTCGTCTCCGTCATCCTCGGCGGCCTCGTCCTCGGCGAGCCCCTGGGCTGGACCGTCATCGCCGGCACCGCCGCCGTCCTGGGCGCCACCGTCCTGCTGCGCCGCAAGCCCCAGCCGGCCGCCACCCCGGCCGCCACCGCCGCGGCCCCCGCCGCCACGGCCACGCCCGTCCCCGCCGCCGTCCCGGCCGAATAACCCGCCCACCCCCACCCGGGCCCGGGGAAGGCCACCACCTTCCCCGGGCCCGACCCATGACCACCCCCGACCCGCCCCGCCAGCACACCCGGAGACCCCTCATGCCGTACATCGCCGAACGCACCTTCCGCGAGGGAACCAGCACCCACCAGGCCTGGACCCAGCACCGCGGCTTCCTGCACGGCCTGGAGACCCGCGGCCTGCTCATCGGCGGCGGCACCTGGGAGGGCGACGGCGGCGAACTCCTCGTCCTCAACGTCTCCGACGAGGTCTCCCTGCACCGCCTGCTGCGCACCGACCCGCTGGCCCGCCACAGCCTGGTCGCCCGCTCCCACGTACGCCAGTGGCACCTGGCCTTCGGTCACCCCGCCCTCACCGGCCGCCCCGAGACCGAGGACAAGAGCGCCGGCCACGGCCCGCTGACCCCCCACGAGAGCCGCATCGCCCAGCTGATGCTCGACGGCCACACCAACCAGGCCATCGCCGAACGCCTGGGCGTCGGCTGCCGCGCCGTCGAGCAGCACATCACCCGCATCTACCGCAAGCTGTCCATCCAGCGCCGCGCCCAACTGGCCAACGCCCTGCACGGCGCCACCGTCCACCGCCTGCCGATCCGCCCCGAACTGCTGACTGCGTAATTCCGTAGTGCCTCCCCAGCGGAGCGTTCCTAGTGTTGCACCGGCCGCCCAGGAAGGGCGCGGACACCTCCCGCGCCAGGGCCCGAGCCCTTCGGACGCATCTCCCACCGCTGAATGAGGTCCCGTCATGTCCCTGCACTCCGCCGCGCGCGTCGGCGTCGTCGTCCCCTCCGGCAACGCCGCGGCCGAGCCCGAGATCGCCCACCTGATGCGCCCCACCGCCAACGTGCACACGGCCCGGTTCCCGCAACTGCCGGGCCAGGGACTGCGCGAGCGTCTCGACACCTACAACGAGATCCTCCCGCAGGTCCTCAGCACCTTCGGCAAGCTCGCCCTCGACGCCGCCGTGGTGGCCTGCAGCGGATCGCACTACCTGCTCGACCCCCAGGGCGACCGCCGCCTGTGCGACCAGCTCGGCGAGAGCGCCGGCTACCCGGTGACCTCCTCCACCCTGGCCACCCTGGACACCTGCGCCGACCTCGGCATCACCGACCTCGTCCTGGTCTCCCCGTACGAGCCGTGGCTGACCGAACTCTCCCGCAGCTACTGGGAGCAGGCCGGCCTCAAGGTCTCCCGGGTGCTGCCGATCCAGGCGGGGGAGCGGTTCTCCCCCTACGACGTCACCACCGAGGACCTGGTGCGCCAGGTCGAGGCCGCCGGCATCGCCGACGACGCCGCCCTGCTGTTCACCGGCACCGGCATGTTCACCTTCGACGCCCTGCACACCCTGGGCACCGGCAACGACCGCGTCCTGCTGACGTCCAACATCTGCTCCGCCCGCTGGGCGTACAAGCACACCGGCGCCCCGGCCGGCGTCACCGAGCAGCCCTGGCAGCTCAACCGCCTCGCGGTCCAGGCCGCGGGCCGCACCGCGTGAGCGTCGCCCGCCGGCCCGTCGTCGTCGTCGGAGCCGGCCCGGTCGGCCTCACCACCGCCCTCGTCCTGGCCCGCGCCGGAGTCCCGGTCACCGTCCTGGAACAGGCCCCCGCCCTCTCCACCGCCTCCAAGGCCTCCACCTTCCACCCCGCCACCCTCGACCTCCTCGAGGAACTCGGCGTCGCCGAGGACCTCGTCGCGGCCGGCCGCCGGGTGGAGCACATCCAGTGGCGCACCCTCGACCAGCGGGTCATCCACCAACTGCCCTACGCCCCACTGGCCGGCCACACCCGCCACCCCTACCGCGTCCACGTCGAGCAGTCCCGCCTCACCCCCCTGCTCCTGGACGCCCTCGCCACCCACCCCCACGCCGAGGTCCACTTCGGCACCACCGTCCTGGACGTCCGCCCCCACGGCGACGCGGTACGGCTGTGGACCCAGGGCCGCGGCGGTTTGCGCCAACCCCTGGACGCCGACCACCTGGTCGCCGCCGACGGCAGCCGCAGCCTGGTGCGCACCGCCCTCCAACTGCCCTCCGAGGCCAGCCCCTACCCCTCCTACGCCCTGCGGGTGGTCACCGACACCCCGCTGGACGCCCTCATCCCCGGCCTGGCCCCGCTGGCCTACGTCCGCGACCCGGCCCAGTCCTTCAGCATCCTCGGCATGCCCGACCACTGGCGCCTGATCTTCCGGATGCCCCGCACCACCGACCGCGAACACGCCGCCGACCACGCCGCCGTCCGCGACCTCCTGCACCGCGCCCTGCCCGCCGTCGCCGACCGGGTCCGCGTCACCGACGCCCACACCTACCGGCTGGCCCGCTTCGTCCTGCCCGACTACCGCGCCGGCCGGGTGCTGTTCGCCGGCGACGCCGCCCACCTGACCTCCACCGCCGGCGGCATGAACATGAACTGCGGCCTGCACGACGCCGTCGCCTACGGCCGCACCCTCGCCGGCGTCCACGGCGGCTGGCTGCCCGACACCGCCCTGACCACCACCGCCGCCCAGCGCCGCGCCGCCGTCCTGGACGCCGTCCTGCCCCGCAGCGAGGCCCGCACCGCCGGCCTCGACGACACCACCGCCCTGCAGCGCGCCCTGGACGACATCGGCCGCACCGCCGCCGACCCCGAGCGCACCACCGAGTACCTGATCAAGGCGTCCCTGCTCGACTGCGCCCCCCGTCCGCAGCCGATCCACTGACCCGCCCGCGCCACCCCCACCCCTCCCCGCCGTCCCCGTGACCCCAGGAGATGAGACACGTGCGCATCTGGTTCCACAAACACACCGTCGAGGGGCGCCTGCCGCTCCTGGACACCTGGTACCGCGAGCACCTCGATGCCATCAAGGGCCCCGACACCGAGATCGACATCAAGACCCTGCCCGCCCAGACCTACCCTTCCAACACCCCCTTCGGCCTGGTCGGCCACCACGCCGCCCAGGTGCTCTTCAGCGAGCACTTCGCCCACAGCGCCGTGGCCGCCGAACGCGCCGGCTACGACGCCTGGGTGGTCGCCGCCGGCCAGGACCCGGGCCTGCGCGACGCCCGCCACCTGGCCGCCATCCCCACCCTCGGCTACGGCGAGACCGCCTTCCACCTCTCCGCGATGTCCGGCTACCGCTTCGGCCTGCTCGGCTTCATGCCGCCGCTGCAGGAGCCGATCCGTGCCAACATCACCCGCTACGGCCTGGACTCCTCCCTCGCGAGCTACGAGGTGGTCCCCGGCGGCTGGGACGGCGTCCACCGCGCCCTGGAGGGCGACGACGACCTGTTCCTCACCACCTACACCGAGGCCGCCGAACGCGCCGCCAAGGCCGGCGCCGAGGTGATCATCCCGGCCGAGGGCATCCCCAACGAGATCCTCTGGAACCGCGGCATCCGCGAACTGCACGGCCTGCCCGTCGTCGACCCGGCCGGCCTGGCCGTCAAGTTCGCCGAACTGTCCGTCACCCTCCAGCGCCTGGGCATCTTCAACCGCTCCCGGGCCGGCTACTGGTTCCACCGGCCCGACCCGGAGATCACCCACCACCTGGAGAAGGTCTTCCTCGGCTCCACCCTCTGAGACCCGCCCGCACCCCGTCCCCACCCCGTCCCCACCCCGTCCTCACCCCGTTCCACCGGGCCCCGACCCCACCGAGGCCCCGCCCCACCAGCCAGCCCCGTCAAGGACCAGCCCCGCTAAGGAGCACCGACCCGCCATGAGCAACCACCAGTCGATCCTCGGCCCCTCCCCGTTCAGCACCCCGGCCGGCGCCCCGCTGCACCGCCCCCGCCGACTGCGCCGCACCCCCCACCTGCGCCGCCTCACCGCCGAGACCCAGGTCAACGCCAGCAACCTGATCCAGCCGCTCTTCCTGCGCGAGGGCCTCACCGAGCCGCGCGAGATCCCCTCCATGCCCGGCGTCTTCCAGCACACCCGCGACTCCCTGCGCAAGGCCGCCAACGACGCCGTGCGCGCCGGCGTCGGCGGCGTGATGCTCTTCGGCATCCCCGAGCACAAGGACCCCCAGGGCACCGGCGCCCTCGACCCCGAGGGCATCCTGCAGATCGCCCTGCGCGACGTCACCGCCGAGGTCGGCGACGCCACCGTCGTCATCGGCGACATCAACCTCGACGAGTACACCACCCACGGCCACACCGGCGTCCTGGGCCCGGACGGCGACGTCGACAACGACGCCAGCGTCCAGCTCTACGCCCAGGCCGCCGTCGTCCAGGCCGACGCAGGCGCCCAGATCGTCGCCCCCAGCGGCATGATGGACGGCCAGGTCCGCCACATCCGCGCCGCCCTGGACGCCGCCGGCCACGGCAACGTCGCCATCCTCGGCTACTCCGCCAAGTACGCCTCCCACTTCTACGGCCCCTTCCGCGACGCCGTCGAGTCCAGCCTGGAAGGCAACCGGCGCAGCTACCAGCAGCACCCCGGCAACATCCGCGAGTCCCTGCGCGAGGTCGCCCTCGACCTCGCCGAGGGCGCCGACATGGTGATGGTCAAGCCCGCCATGGCCTACCTGGACATCGTCCGCATGATCGCCGACCGCGTCGACGTCCCGGTCTCCGCCTACCAGGTCTCCGGCGAGTACTCCATGATCGAGGCCGCCGCCGCCAACGGCTGGCTCGACCGCGACGCGTCCGTCCTGGAGAGCCTGCTGTCCATCCACCGGGCCGGCGCCGACCAGATCATCACCTACTGGGCCACCGAGTTCGCCCCGCGCCTGGGCGCCTGAGCCCCCGCACCGAGACGACACCCGTCGGCCGCGCCACGGCCGGCCGACGGGCCGTCACCGCCCCCGGCCGGGCCCCGCCCCCGGCCGGGCCCCGTCGGACTACTGAGGTGTGAAATACCGTGCAACGACCGACTCCCGAGAGCAGCACCCTCGTCGCGGTGGGGCTCAGCCACGCCACCGCCCCCCTGGAACTCCTCGAACAGCTCTACGAGACCCCCAACCCCCTCGACGACCTCGTCAGCGAGATCAACACCCAGGGCCTGGGCAACGCCGTCGTCCTGTCCACCTGCAACCGGCTCGAGGTCTACCTCGAAACCACACCCGGAGACGACCCCGCCCCCGCCCTCAGCGACCTGATCGCCCGCCACACCGGCGTCGACGCCGAGGACATCGCCCCCTACCAGTACGTGCGCACCGCCGACGACGCCCTGCGCCACCTCTTCCAGGTCGCCTCCGGCCTCGACTCCGTCGTCCTGGGCGAGGACCAGATCCTCGGCCAGATCAAGGAGGCCCTCGACCGCTCCCAGCGCGCCGGCGCCACCAGCGCCGGCCTCAACAAGGCCGTCCAGGCCGCCCTGCGCACCGGCAAGCGCGCCCGCAACGAGACCGGCCTCAACGAGGCCGGGCGCTCCCTGGCCACCGCCGGCCTGGCCTTCTTCGAACGCACCGTCGGCTCCCTCGACGGCAAGACCGCCCTGGTCATCGGCGCCGGCTCCTTCGGCGGCGTCGTCCTGGCCGCCCTGCGCCGCTCCGGCCTGACCACCATCCACATGGCCAACCGCACCCCGGAGAAGGCCCAGCGCCTGGCCGAGACCGCCGACGGCCAGGGCTACCCGCTCGAGGAGATCCCCCGGCTGCTCGCCGAGGTCGACGTCGTCGTCAGCTGCACCGCCGCCACCGAACCCCTGGTCACCCACGACCAGGTCGCCCAGGCGATGGCCCGGCGCGCCGGACGCGAGCTCTACCTGCTCGACCTCGCCCTGCCCCGCAACATCGACCCGAAGGCCGGCGAGGTGCCCGGCACCGTCCTGGTCGACCTCCAGCGCATCGCCCGCGACGGCGGCGACGACGAACTGTCCGTCTCCAGCGTCCAGGAGGCCCACCGCATCGTCGACGCCGAGGTCGACACCTTCAAGGCCGCCCAGCGCGCCGCCCGCGCCACCCCCATCCTCGCCGCCCTGCGCACCAGCGCCGCCGAGGCCACCACCGCCGAACTCGACCGGCTGGCCCGCCGCCTGGAAGCCCTCGACGACGGCGCCCGCGACGCCGTCGCCCAGAGCATCCGCCGCATCGTCGACAAGATGCTCCACCAACCCACCGTCCGCGCCCGCGAACTGGCCGCCGCCCCCGACGGCGACGTCTACGTCGAGGCCCTGCACGCCCTGTTCACCCCCGAAACCCGCGCCCCCGCCGGCGCCCAGGAGGCTCTCGTATGAGCGCGATATCAGCGCTGTGGAACGCCGACTCGATCGCCGTCATCGGCGCCACCGAACGCAAGGGCGCCCTGGGCCGCAAGCCCATGGACTACCTCCTGCGCTACGGCTACAAGGGCCGCATCCTGCCCATCAACCCCCGCGGCGGCGAGATCCTCGGCGTGCCCGCCTACCCCAGCCTGCGTGAGGTGCCCGGCCCGGTCGACCTGGCCCTGATCATGGTCTCCGCCGACCGCGTCGCCGGCGCCGTCGACGACTGCGTGGCCGCCGGCGTCCCGCTGGCCGTCATCGCCTCCTCCGGCTTCGCCGAGACCGGCCCCGAGGGCGCCGCCCTCCAGGAGCGGATCGTCGCCACCGCCCGCGCCGGCGGACTGCGCCTGATCGGCCCCAACTGCATCGGCGCCGTCAGCTACAACACCCGCGTCCTGGCCACCTTCAGCCCCCTCTTCGGCGCCGACGACGTCCCCTTCGAGCCCGGCACCCTCGGCTTCGTCAGCCAGAGCGGCGCCCTGGGCTTCGGCGCCGCCAGCCTCGCCCTCCAGCGCGGACTGCGCCCCGGCTGGGTGGTCAGCACCGGCAACGACGCCGACGTCACCGCCCTGGAGGTGCTGCGCGAACTCGCCGACGAACCCCAGTGCACCGGCCTGGTCGGCTACCTCGAGGACATCCCCGACATCGCCACCCTGAAGGCCCTCAGCGACTCCGGCAAGCCCGTCGCCCTCCTCAAGTCCGGCCGCACCGAGGCCGGCAGCCGCGCCGCCGCCTCCCACACCGGCGCCCTGTCCACCGACGACCGCGTCCTGGACGCCGCCCTCAAGCAGCTCGGCATCGCCCGCGTCGACGACATCGACGAACTCCTCGACACCGCCCAGGCCTTCGAGTTCCCGCTGCGCCCCAAGGGCCCCAAGGTCGCGGTGGTCACCACCTCCGGCGGCTCGGGCATCCTGGCCGCCGACGCCATCGACGCCGGCCTGGAGCTCAGCCGCCTCTCCCCGGAGAGCACCGCCGCGCTGGCCGAGATCGTCCCGGCGTTCGGCTCGGTGGACAACCCGGTCGACATCACCGCCACCGTGCTCAGCGACCCGACGCTGTTCGACCGCTCGCTGGACGTGCTGATCGCCGACGACGAGGTCGACATCATCCTCGCCTGCTTCTGCGTCATGGCCGGCCCCGACGTCGAGAAGGCCGTCACCGCGCTGTCCAAGGCCGCCCGCAAGGGCGGCAAGCCGGTGTTCGTGGCCCGCACCGCCGCGGACTTCCTGGCCCCCGACGCCGCCGAGCAGATGCGCGCCGCCCAGCTGCCCGACTTCCCGACCCCGGCCCGGGCGCTGCGCGCGGCCGCCAACCTGTGGCAGGTCAGCCGCCCGCGGGCGCAGGCCCAGGAGAGCGCCGCGGCCACCCCGGCCCCGGCCGAGGGCGCCGACGAGCCGCAGCTCAAGCAGCTGCTCGCCCAGGCCGGCATCGCGGTGCCGCGCGGACGCACCGTCACCACCGCCGAGGACGCCGTCGAGGCGGTGCGCGAGGTCGGCGGCCGGGCCGTGGCCAAGGCCGTCGTCCCGGGCCTGCTGCACAAGAGCGAGGCCGGCGGCGTGAAGGTGGGCGTCACCACCGAGCAGGCCGCCCAGGCCTTCCAGGACCTCGCCGCCCTGGGCGGCACCGTGCTGGTCGAGGAACTCGTCGCCGAGGGCGTGGAGTTGCTGGTCGGCGCCCGCAGCACCCCGCTGGGCACCGTGCTGACCGTCGGCCTGGGCGGCATCTTCGCCGAGATCCTCGACGACGTCAGCCACCGCCTGCTGCCGCTCGCCCCGGGCGAGGCGGCGCGGATGCTGGCCGAACTGCGCGGCGCCCCGCTGCTGGACGGCGCCCGCGGCACCGCGGCGGCCGACAAGGACGCCATGGCCGAGCTGCTGCAGCGCGTCGCCGACCTGGTCGCCGCCTGGCCGGACGGCTTCGAGCTGGACCTCAACCCGGTGCGGGTGCTGCCCGAGGGCGCCGTCGTCCTGGACGCCGCCTACACCGTCACCGCGCCCGCCCAGGACTGACCCTCCCCGGCGCGGTGGGGCCGCCGCCCCCGGCCCCACCGCGCCACCCACCCACCCCGATCCCCTTCCGCTCTCCTCCCGAGCACTTCCTTCCGAAAGGCACCACGATGACCACGACGTCCCGGACCGTCGGCCCGGCCGGCGCCACCCAGCACTCCCAGACCCTGTTCGACCGTGCCAACGCGGTGACCCCCGGCGGCGTCAACTCCCCGGTGCGGGCCTTCGGATCGGTGGGCGGCAACCCGGTGTTCATGGCCTCCGCCAACGGCCCGTACCTCACCGACGTGGACGGCAACGAGTACGTCGACCTGATCTGCTCCTGGGGCCCGATGATCCTGGGCCACCGCCACCCCGCGGTCCTGGAGGCCGTCCAGCAGGCACTGGCCCACGGCACCTCCTTCGGCACCGCCACCGAGGGGGAGATCGCCCTCGCCGAGGAGATCACCGGCCGGGTGGCGCCGGTGGAGAGCGTGCGCCTGGTCACCTCCGGCACCGAGGCGACCATGTCCGCGATCCGGCTGGCCCGCGGCTTCACCGGCCGCTCCAAGATCGTCAAGTTCGCCGGCTGCTACCACGGCCACGTCGACGCCCTGCTGGTGGCCGCCGGCTCCGGCCTGGCCACCCTCGGCCTGCCCGACACCCCGGGCGTCACCGGCGCCCAGGCCGGCGACACCATCGTGCTGCCGTACAACGACCTGGCCGCCGTCGAGAAGCTCTTCGCCGAGCGCGGCCAGGAGATCGCCTGCGTCATCACCGAGGCCGCCCCCGGCAACATGGGCGCCGTGCCCCCGCTGCCCGGCTTCAACGCCGGCCTGAAGGACCTGTGCCACCGCCACGGCGCCCTCTACATCTCCGACGAGGTGATGACCGGCTTCCGCGCCAGCCGCGCCGGCTGGTACGGCCGCGACGGCGTCGCCCCGGACCTGCTGACCTTCGGCAAGGTCATGGGCGGCGGCTTCCCCGCCGCGGCCTTCGGCGGGCGCGCCGACGTGATGGCCCACCTGGCCCCGGCCGGACCGGTCTACCAGGCCGGCACGCTGGCCGGGAACCCGGTCGCCACCGCCGCCGGCCTGGCCACCCTTCGCAACTGCACCGACGAGGTCTACGCCCGGCTGACCCACGTCGCCGACACCATCGGCGCCGCGGTCTCCGCCGCCCTGGACACCGAGGGCGTGGCCCACCAGCTCCAGTACTCCGGCACCATGTTCTCGGTCTTCTTCGCCGACCGGCCGGTCACCGACTACGACGAGGTCAAGGCCAGCCAGGCGTACCGCTACCGCGCCTTCTTCCACGAGATGCTGCGCCGGGGCGTCTACCTGCCGCCGTCGCCGTTCGAGGCCTGGTTCGTCTCCGCCTCCCACGACGACCGGGCGATCGAGCGGGTGATCGAGGCGCTGCCGTACGCGGCCCGGGCCGCGGCCGCCGCCACCGCCTGAACCCGCTTGAACCCGCTTGAGCCGGGCCGTCCGGGCCGGTGCCGTCTGAGCCGGCGCCGGCCGGGCCGGCGCCTCCCGGGCCACAACGGCGTGGCCCGGTGGCCGGGCGGGGGTCCTCGGACCCCCGCCCGGCGCCCTCAGGCCCCCGGCACCAGGCCGATCTCCACCCGCACGTTCCCGGTGATCGCCCGCGAGTACGGGCACCGGGCGTGGGCCTGGTCCAGCAACTCCCGTGCGGCGTCCGGCTCCAGGCCGGGCAGCGCCACCAACAGCCGGACACCGATCCGGTACCCCGACTCGTCCCGCTCCAGGTCCACCCGGGCGGTCACGGTGTCCCCGTCCAGCCGTACCCGGGCCTCGCGCGCGGCCATCCGCATCGCGCTGTGGAAGCACGCCGAGTAGCCGGCCGCGAACAGCTGCTCCGGATTGGTGGCGGTGCCCGGCCCGCCGACCTCCTTCGGCGCGGCGAGCGCGAGGTCCACGATCCCGTCCGACGAACGGACGGTGCCGTTGCGACCGTCTCCGGACGACGTCACCTCGGCGGTGTAAATGACAGCCATCACACAACTCCCTTTCATATCGGCGTAAATCTCCGGCGGAAAAGCCTCGACGACCATAGGCCCGCCGGAAAAGCACCAGGAATACGGAAACCCGAATACCGGAGCCGGAATTCGGAACCCGGCCGGGAAGCACCGGCCGGAAAGCTCGAAACCCGCCGTCCGCAGCAGAAGGAGAAAACCACCGTGGGACCCTTGGCCGGAATCCGCGTCATCGAACTCGCCAGCACCGCCCCGTGCGCCTTCGCCGCCACCCTGCTCGCCGACCTGGGCGCGGACGTCGTGCGCGTCGAGCGCCCGGCCCGCCCCGGCGCCGCACCCGCACCCGACAGCGACCCGCTGGGCCGCAGCCGCCGCTCCCTGACCGCCGACCTGAAGAACCCGGCCGACCTCGCCACCGTGCGCGCCCTGGCCACCGGGGCCGACGTCCTGCTGGAGGGCTTCCGCCCCGGCGTCTGCGAGCGCCTGGGCCTGGACCCGCAGGGCCTGCTCGCCGACAACCCCCGCCTGGTCATCGGCCGGATCTCCGGCTGGGGGCAGATCGGCCCCTGGGCGCAGCGCCCCGCCCACGACATCGCGCTGCTGGCCGCCTCCGGCGCCCTGGACGCCGACCGCGCCGAGGGGGCCGCGCCCGCCCCGCCGTCCACCTACCTGTCCAGCTTCGCCGGCGGGGGCATGCTCCAGGCCCTGGGCGTGCTGGCCGCGCTGCACGAGCGGGCCGGCTCCGGGCGCGGCCAGGTCGTCGACGCGGCCATGCTGGACGGCGCCGCCGTACTGGACGTGATGATCCGCCAGTGGCGCCAGGTGCCCGGCCAGGTGACCGTCACCGACGCCCCGCACTACACCACCTACCGCTGCCAGGACGGCCAGTACCTGGCGGTCGGCGCCATCGAGGACCGCTACTACGCCGTCCTGCTGGAGCAGCTGGGCCTGGAGGACACCCTGGACCGCCAGGACCAGGCCAACTGGCCGGCCCTGCGCGAGCGCATCGCCGAGCGCTTCGCCACCCAGCCGCGCCACTGGTGGACCAAGGTCTTCGAGGAGCACGAGGCCTGCGTGGTGCCCGTCCTCACCCCCCAGGAGGCCGCCGAACAGCCGGCCCTGCGCGAGCGCGGCACCTACGCGCCCGTCGGCAGCGGCCACCAGCCCGCCCCCGCGCCGCGGTTCAGCCGCACCCCCGCCGCAGCCCCCCGGCCGGCGCCGCAGCCCGGCGAGCACACCGCCGCCGTCCTGCGCGACTGGAGCACCACCCCGAGCGCCTGACCCCCACCGTCCGGCCGACCCGGCCCCCCACCGCCCCCACGGAGGACCCCATGCTGAACCCGGCGACCGCCTTCCACCGCCCCGACCCCGCGATCGGCGCCCACCTCACCGAGCAGCTGCTCACCGAACAGGACGTCCGCGAGCTCAACGACACCTTCCCCGCCGACGACCGGTTCCAGAAGGTCGTCGTCGCCACCGAGGTCAAGCGCTTCCAGCTCGGCTCGCTCTGGCTGCACCGCGACGGCGAGCACCTGCCCGCCCTCAAGGAGCTGGACCCGGCCTGGACCAGACTGCTCGACCAGCTCGCCGGCCCGCAGTTCCTGGCCCGGCTGAGCGCCGAGGTCGACATGGACCTCGCCGCCCTGCCGCGCGACATCGGCCTGTTCACCCACGCCGAGGGGGAGTTCATCTCCCCGCACCACGACGAGCCGGAGAAGGCCATCACCGCGGTCCTCTACTTCAACGAGGACTGGCCCGCCGACGGCGGCGGCCACTTCGAGGTCCGCGGCTCCCACCACACCGGCCGCCCGCCGGTGCGCTCGCTGCCGCCCACGGCCGGCTCCCTGATCGCCTTCGACTCCTCGGTGTGGCACGCCACCTCCACCGTCACCGCCCCGCGCACGCTGCGGGCGGCCGTCCTGGAGTTCTGGCGGGTGCGCCCGCGCCGCGCCGAGTGACCTCCGCCCACCTCCCGCCCCGCCATCCCCTTCGCCCCGCTGACGAGACGAATCGAGAACCCCCGTGCCCCTGGTCGACATCACCGCCCCCGCCGGCTCCATCGCCCCCGACCGCCTGGAAGGCCTCCAGCAGCAGGTCGCCGACACGGTGCTCCGGTGGATGGAGCTGCCGCTGACCGCCTTCTTCCGCTCCGCCACCTGGGTCTACGTCCACGAGGCGCCGGAGAAGACCTCGGCCACCGGTGCCGCCGGTACCGCCCCCGGCTTCATCGTCAAGGTCACCGCCCTGGAGGACTTCCTGACCCCCGAGCGCACCGAGCAGCTCTCCGTCGAGCTCACCCGCCTGATCCAGTCGACGGCAACCCCGGCCACCGAGGCCGAGTCCACGGTCTGGGTCATCGTCCAGGAGGTCCCCGAGGGCTACTGGAGCGTCAACGGCGGCCTCACCCGCCGCGCCAAGATCGACGAGTTCATCGCCCAGGGCACCGCCACCTCCTGACCCGCCCACCCGTCCCGCCCCTCCCGTCCCCTCCCGTCCCCTCGTGAGCCCCCGGCCGGGCCCTCGGCGCCACCCCCACGCCGAGGGCCCGGCCGGACCCGTTCACACCGGGGCCCGGCCACCGCCCGCCCCCACCGCGTCGACCGGATTCCCGACCCCGACGGATTGTCAGTGCCCGCCCCTAGAGTGGAAACCACGCTGAAGGGAACGCCGAAAGGCCCCGATCAACGCACCGCGAAAAGCATCGCGAAATCAGCGTGTCAACACCGCGAAAAGACGCCGGAACCAGGGGAGAGCCATGTCCGTGAACAGGATCAAGCACAAGGTCAACCACGTCTCGCTGGTGGTCGACAAGTCCGGTTCGATGCGTCCGCACCAGGCCCAGCTCATCCGCGTCGTCGACGAATTCGTGAAGGGCCTGCAGGAGGAATCCGACCGCCTCGGCCACGAGACCCGCATCAGCCTCTACGCCTTCGACCACGAGGTGCAGAACCTCGTCTGGGACATGGACGTCAAGCACCTGCCCTCCCTGCGCGGCCTCTACCAGGTCGACAACGGCGCCACCGCCCTGATCGAGGCCGCCGTGAAGTCCGTCGACGACCTCAAGAACATCTGGGAGGGCTACGGCGAGCACTCCTTCCTCCAGGTCGTCGTCACCGACGGCGAGGAGAACGCCTCCGGCTGCTCCCAGAACGGCCGGATGCACACCCGCATGGGCGGCGGCAAGGGAACCGCCGTCCTGCGCAGCTGGATCGAGCGCATCCACGGCGCCATGGACGAGCTCCCCGAGCACTGGACCTCGGCGATCCTGGTCCCCAACTCCCTGGCCAAGCGCACCGCCCAGGAGTACGGCTTCCCGGCCGGCAACATCGCGATCTGGGACGCCGACTCCAGCCAGGGCGTCGAGGAGGCCATCGGCACCGTCAAGTCCGCCGCCACCAGCTTCCTGCGCGGCCGCGAACAGGGCGTCCGCGGCACCAAGAACCTCTTCGCCATGGGCCAGGACCTCAACACCGCGGACGTCAACGCCACGTTGGACGCCCTGGACACCGGCAAGTACATCCTCGTCCCGGTCGACGAGCAGAGCCCCATCCGCGACTTCGTCACCAGCGCCGGCCACCCCTACAAGACCGGCTGCGCCTTCTACGAGCTCTCCAAGCGCGAGAAGATCCAGGGCAGCAAGCAACTCGCCGTCGCCGAGAAGGACCCGGCCACCGGCCGGATGACCGGCCGGGTCTTCTCCGGCCCCGCCGCCCGCCGACTCCTCGGCCTGCCCACGACCGAGGCCACCGTCAAGCCCGGCGAGAACCCGGCCTACACCGTCTTCGTCCAGTCCACCTCCGTCAACCGCAAGCTCGTCCCCGGCACCAAGCTGCTGGTCATGCTCTGACCGGGCGCCGGCCCCGCCGCGACGGCCGACTGCTGAACTCCCGTCAACTCCCGGGATCCCTATGACCGTTACGCAACAGTGACGTTCCGCACACAACCAGTGGCACCCGGTGGGTCGTCCTCAGGAAAGACAGCACCCGAACGGCACCGACCGTGCCGTCGGGCGAAACGACCACCTCCCCCTGAAAGGGGTGCACCCGTGATCGTCTCCAAGCGGAACTCCCTGCGCCTGGCCGCCGTCGCCACCCTCAGCGCGCTGCTCATCGGAACGGCCGGCACCGCCATGGCGGCCGCCCCGGCCACCCCGGCCACCCCGGCCGCCGCGCCGGTGGCCGCCGCCGCGCCCGCCGCCGCCTCCATCACCGCCAAGTCCTCGGTCGGCTCCGTCGGGGCCTGGCAGCTGTTCCGGGTCACCGGCACCACCACCGGCCTCAAGGCCGGCAGCACGGTGACCCTCCAGCAGAAGCAGCACGGCACGTGGGTCACCCTGCCCGCCTCCGTGCACACCACCCGCACCGGCACCTACTCCCTCGGCGTCAAGCTCGGCATCAAGGGCCTGAACGAGCTGCGCATCGTCAGCGGCAACACCGCCTCGCCCGTCTTCACCGTCACCGTGCGCTGACGCCCACGCCCACGCCCCGGCAGCCCGTCCCGTCCCCGACGGTGACGGGCTGCCGCACGACCACCCCCGGCAACCGCCGGCCCCTCGACGGACCGTCCCGGTACGCAGCGCCCGGTGGCCACCGTACGGTCGCCCGAACGCCGGCCGGACGGTCACGCGCATCGGCTAGCCTGCCCCCGGCACCGCAACACGCGGTGCGGAAGGGGGAGTTGATGTCGGGCATTCGTTCGGGGGCGACGCGTCGGGCCGCCGCCGCCCACCTCGGCCGCACCCCCGGCCGCGCCGCCCCGTCCGACCCGCGGATCAGCGCCGCCGACACCCGCCACGCCGCCGGCACCGACGACGCCGCCACCGCCGGCCTGCAGATCAGCCGGCACTGACGGGCCCGGCCCGCGCCGCGCCACCACACCACGCGCTCCACGCGCTCCACGAGGGGGAAACCGATGTCCCGCCAGGCCGTCCGTACGACCACCCGCCGCACCGCCGCGGCACTCACCGCCACCGCCACCGCGGCCCTGCTCGCCCTGACCGGCGCCACCGCCCACGCCGACGCCCCGCTGTCCGGCAACGAGGCGACCGTCACCGTCGGCGCCCGGGGCGCCGCACCCGTGGTCAGCCCCGACGGCGCCACGGCCTACGTCGCGGTGACCGAGGCCGACAACACCTCCACCGTGAAGGCCGTCGACACCCGGTCCGGCGCCATCACCGCACGGCTGGCCCTCGGCCCCCTCCAGTGGAGCGCCCACCCGGCGCTCAGCGCGGACGGCACCCGCCTGTACGTGCTCGACGGCCAGCGCCTCAGCATCGTGGACACCGCCACGCTGACCCTGCTCGCCACCGTCCCCCTGCCCGACCAGCCCCGCCCGGCCGGCTGGGGCACGGGCTCGACCTCCGGACTGGCCCTCGGCTCCGACGGATCCACCCTCTACGTCTCCCAGAACGGGCCCACCGCCTACCGGCAGAACGGCCAGAGCCGGATCCTGGCCTTCGCCACCGCCCAACAGGCGTTCACCGCTTCGGTCCAGCTTCCCGCCCCCTACATCGGCGCCCCCGCGCCCCGCCCGGGCACCGCCGACGTGTACGCCGGCACCAGCCAGGGCGTGGTGCACGTGAGCGCCGCCGCCACCGCACCCAGCGTGGCCGCCACCGTCCAGGGCACCGCCACCGCCCTGGACTACAACCTGGCGTTCACCCCCGACGGCCGGCGCCTGTTCGGCCTCGCCGAACTCGGCACCGGCGCGAGCACCCTCATCGACCCGGCCACCGACACCGTGACCAGCACCTTCCACCCCGCCGGCAGCGGCGACGTCCTGGAGGACCCGCAGGTCAGCGCCGACGGCACCCGGCTCTACCTCGCCGACAGCAACTACGGCACCACCACCGCCTCGGTGCTCGCCCTCGACACCGCCACCGGTGCCCCCGTCCCCGCCGACGGCGCCGGCGACCTCGACGAGGACAGCCTCACCGGCCTGGCCCTGGGCCCCGACGGCCACACCTTCTACGTCGGCGGCACCGTCGGACAGGACGCCGACCTGCAGATCGTCGCCCACTGACCGCTCGCGCCCCGGCCCCCGCCCGCCCCCGCGCGGACGGGGGCCCGCGCCTTCCCACCGCTGCCGAGCGTGACCGCCACCACCCCGCCCGGTCGTCACCGCCCGATGGCGCCCCGAACACCAACCCGGCCACCCCCCGCTGCGCCCCGTCCGGGGCGCCTCCCTCGGCGTCGTCCCCCTTCGGATGCGCGCGACCCCGCGCCTGACCTCTGACGGGCACTCAGTGGACGATTCGTCAGCTTCGGTCCTTTGTGCGGAACTTGACGCCACGGCGCCGGACAGCGGACTCCCACGAACCATCCGCGGACACGCGCCACCAGGGACGCGGGGACGAGCATTCGCACCCAAGCCTGGGGGGGCACCGGGGCCAGCGGGGACAGCATGGGATATCCCAGATCCCCCACCCCGCCATGGCGGGATCCCCGGCCGGGTGCCAGCGTCCAGGACAGGCGGCGACGCCAACCGGCGTCCGCCGCCGGCAGGGAACCCGCGCACCCCGCCCACCGGAGCGGCCGCGCGCCCCACTGCCATCCCATGTCACAAACGGAGGCCACACATGCTCGTCAAGAAGGCGGCCGCACTCCTGGCCGCAGCCACCATCGGCGGCATCCTCATCGGCACCACCCCGGCCCTGGCCAGCAGCGGGGGCTGCGTCGCCGGAGACGCCTGTCTCTACTACAGCCCCAACCTGACCGGCGCGTTCTTCGGCAAGAGCGAGACCGGCAACTACGACGGCGCCTACTTCGGCGGCGGCGGCGCCGGCGACGGCCAGGCCATCATGAACAACGCCGCCTCGGTGCAGAACCTCAGCAACTGGTGGAACCTGCGCGTCTACTACGGCCCCGACCTCTCCGGCCCCAACCAGTACATCCCCAAGAGCCAGTGGGCCAACCTGGGCCCCGTCCCGTGGAACGGCGGCTGGGTCGACATGCGCAACAACAACCACTCGCAGGGCTGGTACGTCTAACTCCTCCTCGTACCACGCCGCGCCGCCCCCCGCCCGGGGCGGCGCGGCACCCGATCGCCAAGGACCCCGATCGCCAAGGACCCCGCGAGATGCCCCCGACCGTGCGCACCACCCCGACGACCCTGCTCATCGCAGGCCTGACCGCACTCGCGGCCCTCACCACCGGCTGCGCCGCCACAGCGGCCCCGCACGCCGCACCCGCCATGGCGCCACCGTCCATCACCCCGCCACCGGCCCTCACCCAGGTCGCCGACAAGGCCCTGCCCATCGAGGCCTACCTGCTCAACGGCGCCCAGTACCGCCGCCTCTCCGCCGCCGAGGACATCCTCGTCAGCCAGTGCATGCGGGGCTTCGGCCTGCCCTACGAACGCCCACCCGCCACCGACAGCGGCGTACCCGCGGGCCAGACCGCGCATCGCTACGACCCCGTCGACCCCCAGGTCGCCGCCGTCCACGGCTACCACCCAGCCGACCCCACCATCGGCACCAAACCCCCCGAACCCGGCATCAGCCCCGACGAGGCCGCCGTGCTCGGCGCCGGCACCCCCGGCAGCCCCAGCGCATCCGCCACTCCCGGCAGTTACCAGGGCCACCCCATCCCACCCGGCGGCTGCCTCGGCCAGGCCCACGCCCGGCTCACCGCCCACGGCGGCACCGGCCGCGACCCGGACCTCGTGGTCGGCATCAACTTCGGCGCCTACCAGCAGTCCACCACCGACCCCCGGGTCCAGGACGCCTTCCGCACCTGGTCCGCCTGCATGAAGGCCAAGGGCTTCGACTACGCCGCCCCCACCGACGCCGGCAAGGACCCCCGCTGGAAGACCACCCCCACCCCCACCCCCGAGGAACTCGCCACCGCCACCGCGGACGTCACCTGCAAAGCCACCACCAACCTCGTCGGCATCTGGTTCACCGTCGAATCCGCCTACGAAGCCCAGGCCATCCAACAGAAACTGCCGGAACTCACCCGCATCAAGCACGACAACGAGGCCATGCTCGCCGTCGCCGCCTCCGTCACCGACACCCAGCACTGACACCCAGCACTGACACCCGGCCCTGAACCGAACGCCCCGGCCGGCGCGCCGCCGCCGCCCGCCCCCCGGTGACCGCCCGACAGAACCGGTGCGGGCACTGTCGGGTGCCCGCCACCGCCAACGCCGCACAATGGAGGCATGGACGACACGACCCTGGTATCCCGGTTCCTGCGCGACGGCTTCGTGAAGCTGGAGGGCGCCGTCGCACCGCGCGTGGCCGCGGACTGCGCGCGGCTGCTGTGGCAGGAGACGGGCTGCGACCCCGACGACCCGTCGACCTGGACGCAGCCCGTGCACTGGGTCGCCGGCATGGCCCAGGGCCCGTTCGCCGCCGCCCCCAACTCCCCGGCCCTGCACCACGCGTACGACCTCCTGGCCGGCGAGGGGCGCTGGGAGCCGCGCTACTCGTTGGGTACCTTCCCGCTGCGCTTCCCGCACGAGCAGGAGCCGGACGACGCGGGCTGGCACATCGAGGGGAGCTACCTGCCTGCGGGCGAGAGCTGGTACTTCACGAACCTGTACTCCCGGGGCCGGGCCCTGCTGATGCTGTTCCTGTTCAGCGAGGTCGGCGAGCAGGACGCCCCGACCCGGATCCGGGTCGGCTCCCACCTGGACGTGCCGAAGGTGCTGGAGAAGTACGGGCCGGACGGGGCGAGCGGGCTGGCCCTGGCGCCCGACCTGGTGGCGGCCTCCGACCACCGGCCGATCGCCCTCGCCACCGGCTCCCCGGGCGACGTCTTCCTGTGCCACCCGTTCCTGGTGCACGCCGCGCAGCCGCACCACGGCACGCGCCCGCGCTTCCTGGCCCAGCCGCCGCTGATGCCGGCCGCCCCGTACGAGCTGGAGCGGGCCGACGGCGCGTACTCACCCGTGGAGATCGCGATCCGCCGTGGCCTGGGACACCCCACCCCCGGCCCGGACGGCGACGGCCCCGGAACTGGCCACAGCACCGGGACGGACCTGATGCCGGGCGACCAGGCCCCCTGACCGCACGGCGGCGGGCAGGCGCCCTGTTGGCGGCCCCCACGCGGGGAAGCGAAAATCGAGGTGAAGCCGCTCCGGCGGCCGGCCGGTGTCGCCGTGCGCCCGGGGCCGAAGGCCGCGGACACCGGGGCCGTCCGAGCCCCGCGCACCGGGCGATGAGGAGCAGGAGCCCGATCATGGCAACTGTCGACGTTCTCGTGGTGGGGGCGGGCCCGGTGGGCCTGACCGCGGCGGCCGAACTGCGACGCCACGGCGTCCAGTGCCGGATCGTCGACGCGCTGCCCGCACCGTTGCGGTACGCCAAGGCCGTCGGCGTCCAGCCGCGCACGCTGGAGGTCTGGGACGCCATGGGCCTGGTCCGCGAGGCGCTGGACGAAGCCGGGCCGCTGTACGGCCAGTTGGTGTTCGCCGACGGCAGGCCCGTGTCGCGGCTCGAGATGCGGCTGCCGGCCGACATCCCGTACGGCTTCGCCGCGCTCCCGCAGTACACCACCGAGCGCCTGCTCACCGAGCACCTGGCGCGCTTCGGCTCGGTGGTGGAGCGCGGGACCAGGCTCGAGAAGGTGGAGCAGCACCCGGACTCGGTCGAGGCCACGCTCACGGGCCGGGGCGGGGCCGAGCAGGTGCACGCCCGGTACCTGGTGGGCTGCGACGGCGCGCACAGCCTGGTCCGCAAGGCCGCCGGGTGCACCTTCGAGGGCGATGCCTTCCCCGAGCAGTACATGCTCGGGGACGTCGAGGTCGACTGGGGGCTGCCGCCCGGCTACGCCGTGCGCTCGACCCACCTGGACGGAAGCGGCGCGGTGGACGACCTGCTCGTGTGCATCCCGCTGCCGGGGGAGCGCCGCTACCGGATGTCCATGCTGGTGCCGGAGACACTCCCCGGCCAGGACGCCGGCGCGCACTCCGCGGACGCGGTGGCGCACGGGCTGACGGGCGGGCGCGGACCGGACCTGGCGCAGATCCAGGCCGTGCTCGACCGCCTGTCCCCGGAGCCCGTGACCGCCTCCGCCCTGCGCTGGTCGTCCGTCTTCCGGATCGGCCACCGGCTGGTGGACCGGTACCGCAACGGCCGCCTGTTCGTCGCCGGGGACGCCGCGCACATCCACCCGCCCACCGGCGCGCAGGGCATGAACACCGGGATCCAGGACGCCTACAACCTCGCCTGGAAGCTGGCCCTGACGGTCCGCGGCCTCGCCGCCGCCGACCTGCTGGACAGCTACCACGCCGAACGCCACCCGGTGGGCGAGGAGGTCGTCGGCCGCACCGTCCGCCACGCCCGCGCCGGATACGAGGACGACAGCACGGACACCCTCCTCCTGCGGGAGGCCCAACTGCTCGTGGGCTACCCGGCCGGCCCGCTGACCGGCCCGCCGACCGACCCGCGGACACCCCGGAGCCCGGCAGCCCCCGGCCCGGCCCCGGGGGAGCGGGCGCCGGACTGCCGGGGCCTGGTCCGCGACCTCGCCCGGTACCCCCAGCGGCTCTTCGACCTGCTCCGCAGCCCCCGCCACACGCTCCTGCTCTACGCCGGGCCCGACCACGCCGACGGCCCCGGGGCCCAACGGCTCCAGGACTGCGCCACGGCGGCCGACCGCGCCGCCCACGGCCTCCTCGACGCCTACCTGCTGCTCGCCGCCGACGTCCCCGACGACGCCCGCCCACCGGGACCGCGCCCGCCCCGGGTCCGGGACCACGCCGGCGACTTCGCGCGCGCCTACGCCCCGCGCGACGGCGAGGCCATCCTCATCCGCCCCGACGGCTACCTCTCCGGCCGGTTCCACCCGGCCGATCCGCAACGGCTCGCCGCCCACCTGCGGCGCACCTTCGCCTGAGCGGAGGCGACCGCCGGGGACCGGACAGCCCAGCCCGGTCGCACCGTCACGCGAAGCGCGAGCTCCGCACCGGCCCGGCGGAGCGGACGCCGTCCCGAGGGCCCTCGGCGGGCCAGCCGGCCGCGCGGACGGCGAAGGCCGTGAGGGCGTCGTCCGGGTCGGGCGGGGTCCGGCCGTCGCCCTCCGGAGCGGCCGGGTCGGCGGCCAGGATCGCGTCGGCGAGTTCCTCGGCCGAGCGCCGGTCGGGCTCGTCCTCCTGCGGCTCGCCGTCCTCGCCGAACCGAAGCCCGGGCTCCCATGGGGCGTTCACGATCTGCCCCAGCAGCGTGGAGACGTCCGCCGTCACGGCGGGCGGGTCGGTCCAGCAGGTGGCGTGCTCGAAGAGCAGCTCGCCCCGCGCCCGCTCACGCAGCTGCGCCACCACGGCGGGATCGCACTCGTTCAGGTCGTACGCGACCACCAGCACACCCGCCGTACCCGGCTGGTACGGCGCCGCCGGCACGTCGAGCAGCCGTGCCGCCGCCAGTCCGAGCGCCCGGCTGCCCCGGTCGGCCAGCAGGGCGACCGAGTCGGGCCGGCGGCCGGTGGCGGCCAGCACGGCGCGCAGCCGCTCCAGGCCGTGGCGGCAGTGCCCGAAGTCGTCCTGCAGGTAGGCCCAGCGGCCGGTCATGCCCTGGTCGAACCCGTGCGGGGAGAGGGTGGTGAGCAGGCCGCCGGTGAGCACGTGGTGCCAGCCGCGCAGGTCCCGGTCGTCGGCCGGCGGCAGGGCTGCGGCCCGCTCCAGCATCCGCCCGACCCGCTGCCCGGGGCCCACCCAGACCCCCTCGGGAGCCGACAGCGCCCCGTACACCTGCCGGGCCAGCGGGATCTGGCCGCTCATCAGCGCGTTGTAGACCGTCAGGTACCGGTCCGGCCAGTCGCCGAGCCGGGCGTCGTGCTCACGCAGCACCGCCAGTGCCTCGGCGTGCCGCTCGCAGCCCTCCAGGGCCGACACCAGCTCCAGCAGCACCTTGCGCAGGCCGGGCTGTTGGACGGCCTGCGGCTTGGGCTTGCGGCGGAACAGTCCGGTGCGCGCCGTGGCGGCGGCCGGCGTCTGGACGACCAGCCGCAGCGCCTCCCGCAGCGCGGGAACGGCCACCGCGTCGATGCCGCGCTCGACGCAGGCGTAGCCGTAGGTGTAGAGCCGGCCGGCCTCCCCGGGCCAGGCCGCCAGCGCTGTCGAAGCCTCTGCCAGGTCATCGAAACCGGCACCCTTGGCCAACTCGGCCACCAGCGGCGCGATTTCGGCGGGCGGGAGCCGGCCGGCGGCGGAGCGCAGCATCCGCATCGCTCCCTGCGAGTCGCCGGACTCGAAGAGCTCCCAGGCTTCGGACAGTTCGGTGGCCATGTGTCTCCGGGGGTCGGGGGGGTGTCAGGACCTCAGGATGATCCTCGACCGCCCGCCGTCCGGGCAACCCGGTTTCCACCGGCGGCCCGGCCCACCGCGACCGCGACGACCCGCCGGGACGCCCCCGGCAGGTCGACCTCGCCGGAATGACCGACGCCCCGCCCGTCAGTCGAGCGCCTGGGCCGGAAAGACCCGCAGCCTGCGGACGTCGTCGGCCACGATCAGCGGCAGACAGGACAGGAGCCCGATGCCCGCGATCACCCACAGCGTAGGACGGGTCCCGAGAACGGACCCGAGGAAGCCGCCGGCCAGCGCCCCGACCGGCCGCGCACCCCAGACGGCGAACCGGATCGAGGCGTTCATCCGGCCCTGCATCCCGGTGGGCGTGATGGTCTGCCGCAAACTCACCTGACCGATGTTGTAGACCGTGATGCCACAGGCCATGATGCCGGTGGCGACGACCAGCGTGGGAACGGCGCGAGCCGGGGCCGCCGTCGCCAGGACGATCACCGCGATCCCCGACATGGACTTGGCCGCGATCAGGACCGGGCCCAGCCCCACCAGCCTGATCACCCGGTTGCTGAGCGCGGCACCCAGCAGCGCACCACCGTTCCCCACGGTCAACGCCAGCCCCAGCCCGCCCGGCGACAACCCCAGCTCACGCAACGCGTACGCGGTCAGCACGGCCCCCAGCGCGCCACCCAGCCCGACCAGGTTGCTGACACCCGTCGCCAGGACCAGGGACCGCAGGGTCCGGTGACGGAAGACGAACCGCAGCCCCTCCGCGATCCGCGCCCCCATCCCGACCCCGGCCCCGTGCTGCGCCGCCCGCGCCCGGGGCGTCCGGATGAGTCCGAGCAGCACCGCGGACACCAGATAGCTCACCGAGTTCAGCACGAGGACCAGCGGCGCCACGACCGTCTGCAGCAACAGCCCGCCGATACTGGGGCCCGCCAGTTCCGCCGCCGACCGGGAGAACTCCAGACGGCTGTTGCCCTCCGGAGTCTGCTCCCGTGCCACGACGGTCGGCAGGAACGCCTGGTCGGCGATGTCGAAGAACACCGTGAACAGCCCCACCGCGAACCCGACCCCACCGAGCAGCGGCACGCTCAACAGCCCGGCGAGATACCCGACGGGCAGCAGGGCGATCGCCACGGCCCGCCCGACGTCCGCCACGACCATCACACGCCTGCGGTCCCACCGGTCGAGCAACGCACCCGCCGGCAGCCCGACCAACAGGAACGGCAGCGTCTCCAACGCCGAGATGACGCCGAGCTGACCGGTCGACACCGACAGGGTCGTCAGCGCGAACACCGGGATGACGAAGAACGTCACCTGGGTCCCGAACTCACTGACGGTGTGCGCCGACCACAGCACCCGGAAGTTGCGCTGCCGCCACACGCTGACCGGCCCGGCGGCCGGGGCCGCCAGGCCGGGATCGGAGCAGACGCTCGCCAACTCCACCCTCCCTTGTTCCGCGTTCCCCGAAGTTCGGACAGTAACAACGGCACGACGGGAGAGGACGCCGCCGACCCGGAGCGGGCGGCCGGGTACGGCCGTACGGGCGAAGGCCGCCGCCAGGCCCTACCCGGGCGACGGACGGGCGGGGCGCCGGCCCGGCCGCCTCACAGGTACAACGGGTGCGGCCGCCCGGAGCCCGCGACATTGTGGCGCTCCCCGTGACTGGCCCGGGCGAAGGCGGAGACCAGCCGCCCGTCCACCGCACCGAGCGCCACGTCGTGCCGGGGCGCCGGGCCGGCCACCACACCGCGCAGATGAGGACTGGTCACGTACTCCTGCACCAGCCACCCCTCGACCGCCGCCAGCTCCACGGCCGCCTCCCAGGCAGGCCCGTCGGCCACCTCCCTGCCGATCACCACCCCGTGGCCGCGCGTGTCCAACGGCCGCTTCAGGACGTACCGCTCACGGTCGCGGACCACGGCGCGCAGCGTCGCGCCGTCACAGCGCGCGAGGTTGCGCGACCACGGGATCGCCGGCCGCACCCGACGGTAGTCCGCCGCGTCGAAGAGGTGGGCGAAACGCGGGTCCGACAGCACGGCCAGACACAGCTTGTTGTCGCCGATCAAACGCCCGCGCAACCCGTTCTGCACGAACAACCCGCCCTCGCGCACGGCCTCCAGGTACGGCGCCGCATCATCGCCCATCCGCAGCAGATCCTGGATGCCGACCTTCGCGAACCCGTGCCGCACCCGCTCCCCACGCACGGTGACACCATGACGCCCGTCGACCGAGACCTCGCGCGGATCCGCGTGCAGAACACGCACCCCCAAGGCCGTCAGAGCGGTGTCGTAGTCACGCGTATCGGCCCGGTACTTGCCGTCCGGGCAGAACAGCGCGACGACCTCCGGACGACCACCGGTCTGCTGCTCCGCCAGGTGCAGCAGCCAACTCCCCGGCCAGAGCGCGTCATCGGCCGGCAGCGGAGCCGGAAGACCGATACCGTGCCCGGCCAGCAGCGGCCGCCAGGCCGAACGGCCCCGCCCCGCCCCCGGCAGCCCTCCAGGACAGTTGGCATTGGTCTCCAACACCCGCAACGTGCCATCGGGTTGCGGCAGCAGATCGATCCGCAGCAGATGCACCCGGGTGTCGCGGGCACCGGCCACCAGCTCACCCAGCACCCGGGGGAGCGTCAACACCTCACGCAGTCCACGATCGTGCTCCCAGGCAGCCACGACCGTCTCGATCACCCGGTGGTACGAGGCGACGAACGCGTCCAACTCGCCCCGCAGGTGCGGGCGCACCCGCAACGGCAGCCCCTGCGCCTGCGGCTGCGCCCGGACGATCTCGAAGACCTGGGACTCGGCCACCTCCCGTCCCTCGGCCTTGCGCGCGATCGCGGCGACCGCCCGGGTGAAGTCCTCGTCCAGCCCGGCCCACGTGTACCCGGGCCCGTCGGCCACCTCCTCCTCCGAAGGGGGAGCGATGGGGTGGGACGGCAGGACGGTGGTCGTGCTGGTCGCCCTGGCAGCGGAAGCCCGCTCGCTGCCGGGGCCACCGGGGCCGGGAACCGGGTGCATGGTCGAAGTCCTTCCGGGAACGGGAGGCGTGCGGCAGCCCTGGAACGCCCTCGGCGGACCCGCACGTGATCCTGGAGTATCCAGCCACCCGCCAGCGACTCGACGCACGCAACGCGCGGTTCGCCGGAACGGGTGAGCCTGCCGAACACACGCGGCAATCGCACCCACCCGACCGCCCCGCCTCCGCCCCGCACGCAGAAGTACGCAGCTGCCGTGAAGTGCAGTTCCTCGTCATGGCCCTGACGACGTTCGCGGCCGTCACCTCCTCGGTGCTCTCGCTCGGCCGGGGTGGTCTGTCTGCCGCTACAGGCGGCTTCTCCGGCTTGGAGGGCGGGGCCGGGGCTCACTGCGCCGCGAGGCGGGCCGCGACCTCCTCGGCGGGACGGCCGGCGTGGAGGCCGAGCACGTCGGCGATCAGCGCGTCGAGCGGCGGCCAGGGCAGCTCGCCGTGGTCGTTGTAGAGCACGACCAGGCCGTGCAGTGCCGTCCAGAGCAGCAACCCGTCCTGCCACTGCCGGGCGGGGGCGGACCGCTGGCCGCCGTGCTGCCGGACGGCGGCGAGGGAGGCGATGACGGAGCCCAGCAGGGCCTCGCCGGCGCCGTGGTCCTGGAGGAGGGCGGGGTCGGCGGGCATCCGGCCACCGAAGAGCGTGCGGTACTCGCCGGGGTGCTCGACACCCCAGCGCACGTAGGCGGCGCAGCGGCCGGCCAGGTCGTCGAGGGGGTCGGCGGCCGGTGCCGCGGCCTCGTCCATCAGGCGGGCGAGTTCGGCGTAGCGCAGGCGCAGCACGTGCTGGACCAGCGAGCCGAGGTCGGGGAAGTGGCTGTAGATGCTGGCGGGCGCGACCCCGACCTCGCGGGCGACCTGCCGCAGGGTCAGCGTCTCCGGCTGGTCGAGGGTGGCCAGCAGGTGGGCGGCGGCCGCGACGAGCTCGGCCCTGAGCACCTGCCCCTGCCCGCGGGGGTTGCGTCGGCGGCGCGGGGCCTCCTCACCGCCCATTCCCGGATCCTCCCTGTCGGCGACGGAAGATCACTTTACCTTTCGGCGTCGCGCGGCCGTCCCGGTCCGGCGCGGCCGCCCCGCTCCGGCGCGGCGGACCGCGGTCGAGCGCGGCGCAGTGCCGTGGAGCGCCCGGGCCGGCCTTGACAACCCTTAACCAACACCTGTTCACTCAAGTAACCAACACCTGTTCAGTTACGGAGTCGTCATGCGCATCGCAGTCCTCGGCGCGACCGGGCGGGTCGGCCGCCTGGTGGTGGAACAAGCACTCGACCGGGGCCACCAGGTCGTCGCCCTCGTCCGCAGTCCGCAGCAGTACGACCCGCCCGCGCGCGGCGGGGTCGAGGTCCGGCGGGCGGACGTGACCAGGCCGCAGGAGTTCCCGGAGCTCGGCGACGTGGACGTGCTCGTCTCCGCGCTCGGCATCAGCAAGGGCGACGGCCCGGGCACCCTGCTCGCCGGCGCCCGGCTGCTGGCGGGCCTGCCGGTCCGCACGCTCTGGCTCGGGGCGCTCGGCTCGGGCGCCTCGACCGGTGCCGGCGGCGGGATCTACCAAGGAGTGATGAGGATGTTCGTCGGCAAGGAGCTGGCGGAGAAGGGCGAGGCCGACACGATCGTGCTGGCCGGCGGCGCCACCGTCTTCCACGCGCCCGACCTGTGGGTCGGCGAGCTCAGCGCGACCCGCCGCAACGTTCCCCTGGCGCAGTACCCCAAGCCGCTGCTGCCGCCGCACGCCTCCCGCGCCACCGTCGCCGCGCTCATGCTGGACGAGGCCGAGCTGCCCACCGCCGGAGCCGGCATCCTCGTCCCGACGGCGGGCGCGTGATGGCGGGCTACATCGCGATCGAGGAGGCCATCGCGATCCCGGGCCTCGCCGAGCGCCGCCCCCCGTTCCCGGTGCCGGACGGCATGGACCCCGCCTTCGTCGCCGACGTGACCCGGCGGCTGCCCGACGTCACCGAACTGCGGCTGCCCGACATGGACGCCAACGGCATCGCCGTGCAGGTCCTGTCGCTGACCGTCCCCGGCATCGAGGCGGACCCGGACCCGGCGCGCGCGGTGGCCAACGCCCGCTACGTCAACGACTCCTCGGCCGCGATCGTCGCGGCGCACCCCGACCGGTTCGCCGCCTTCGCGGCCCTCCCGCTGCAGGACCCAGCCGCCGCGGTCGCCGAACTCCGGCGCGCGGTCGGGGAACTCGGCTTCAAGGGCGCCCTGGTCAACGACCACGTCCAGGGCAGGTACCTCGACGACCCCGCCTTCGACGCCCTCTGGACCGCCCTGGTCGAACTCGGCGTCCCGCTCTACCTGCACCCGGGCATGCCACCCGCCGACTCCTGGCACGTGCTGTCCGGGCACCCCGAGATGAACGGCGCGCTGTGGAGCTGGCAGGCGACGACAGGCGGGCACGCCATGCGGATCGTGCTCTCCGGGGTCTTCGACCGCCACCCGGAGGCCCGGATGATCCTCGGCCACGCGGGGGAGTTCCTGCCGTTCCAGCTGTCCCGGTTCGACTCCCGGTACGCCACGCTGAGCGTCCCGACGCCGCTGCTGCGCAGCCCGTCCCAGTACTTCGGCAGCAACGTGCTGGCCACCACCAGCGGCGTGCTCTCGCCGACCGCGGTCGAGGCCCTGGTGCACGTACTCGGCCCGGAGGCAGTGCTCTTCGCCGTCGACTACCCCTACGAGAAGACCGGGGCCGCAGTAGCCGCCCTGGAACGGACCACCCTCCCACCGGAGGTCAAGCACCGCATCGGCTCGGCGAACGCCCGTGCCCTGCTGCGCCTCTGACCCACGGGGCCGGCGGGTCGTGGCGCATCGCCTCGCGGGTGCGGGTGCGGGTGCGGGTGCGGGTGCCACCCGGCGATTCCGGCGACCGCGAACCGTGCCCCAGGGGGCAGGGGCACCCCACGGAATCGACGTCGGCCCGCCGCCGCGCCGGTCAGCCGGTCACCCCTGGGCGACTCGAAGCGCCCACAGGATCAGCGGTGCCTGCAACGGTAGGCGGGCGATGGCGGCGGCGCGCTGCGGTGCGGGCCGGGTGCGCCAGTCGCGAGCCATCTTCACGTTGGCGGGGAAGACCGCGGCGAACAGCGTCGCCGCACCGAGCGCGCCGGCGCGCCGGGTGCGCGGGCAGGCCACGGCCGCGCCGACCGCCAGCTCCGCCAGCCCGCTGAGGTGCGTCCAGGTCCGCGGATCGCCGGGAAGGGCGCGCGGGACGATGGCGTCGAACGAACGGGGCGCCGCGAAGTGCGCCGCTCCCGCTCCCAGCAGCAGCGCGCTGAGCAGGCGGGCGGATCGGTCGGCGGACAAGGCTTCTCCTCGGACTGTCGTCGGCCGCCGGCTCGCGGCCCGGCCATGGGCTACCGCAGGGTATCTCCCGGGACGTCACAACCCGGCGGCCCCCGCGGATGACGGAGACGGCTCGGTACGAACCGCGTCGTCCCGGCCGGCGGGGGCCCGGCCGGGACAACGGCTGGGATCAGGTGAAGTGCAGCAGCATGACCGGCGCCGTGGTGGGGTGCGCGGAGCCGCCCGCCGGTTCGACGGTCACCCCGATACCGCTCGCGCCGTCCAGAGCTCCGGTGAGCAGCAGAACGCCGTCACCCGTGGGCAGCAACCCGGCCGGGCGCATCGTTCCGGCATCGTTGAACCACAGTTCGTAGGTCGTGCCGGCGGCGGGTGCGGGCATTCCGGAGGCGAGGAACCCGGCCTGGCCGCGGCTGTGTGACCACACCACCGTGCCCACGCCGCCCCCGCCGACGGCGGCCGCACTGGCGGTGCGGGCGTCGGGCGCGGTCAGCAGCCCGGCGAAGCGGCCCTGCTGCTGCTGGAGCGCAGCAACACGGGCCCGGGCCTGCTCCGCCTCCCGTCGCTGCTGCACGGCCACACCGCCGGCGCCGACCGCCAGTGCCAGGCAGGCCGCGAGGGCGAGTTTCGCCCAGCCCTTGGCGAGCCGACCGCTACGGCGCCCCTGAGCGGGTGCGGTGCGCGGCGCGTCCTGGCGCAGAGCGGGCAGCGCCGCCATCACCCGGGCCTTGAGAGCCGGCGGCGGAAGCACGGCCTCGGTCCCGCCGAGCCGTGCCAGGGTCGCGGCGAACTCCGTGACCTCCTGGGCGCAGGCCGCACAACTGGCCAGGTGCCGTTCGAACTCGGCGCTCTCGTCCGGATCGAGGGCGTGCGCGGCGTACGCGCCGGTCAGGGTGTGCAGATCGGCGGCGCTCATGCTCCCACCCCCAGGCAGTCGCGCAGACGGATCAGTGCGTCGCGCATACGGGTCTTGATCGTGCCCAGCGGTGCGCCGAGGACCTCGGCGACCTGCGGGTAGGTGTAACCGCGGTAGTAGGCCAGTGTCAACGCCTCGCGCTGCAGCTCGGTGAGCGACTTCATGCACCTGCGGACCTGTTCGCGCTCGAGCCGGCCTTCCACCTGTTCGGCGACCTCGTCGAACGCCGGAGTGTGGGACGCCGCGGCCGCGCGCTGGTCGCGGTCGGCGGCGGCCTGAGCGGAGCGCACGCGGTCCACCGCTCGACGGTGGGCGATGGTCAGCACCCAGGGCATCACCTCACCGCGATCGGCCCGGTAGCGGGCGGCGGTGCGCCACACCTCCAGCAGCACCTCCTGCGCGACTTCCTCGGACTGCGCCGGGTCGCGCAGGACCCGGCGCACCAGGCCGAGCACCGGCGCGGCGACGGAGTCGTAGAGCCGGGAGAAGGCCTCCCGGTCGCCGCGGGCCACCTGGGTGAGGAGATCCTTCAAGTCAGGGCCCGGCCGCCCGGGACCGGACAGGTGGACGACGGCGCTCATCCCGCCACGCCGGCGATACGGCGGGCGGGCGGGGAGCCCAGCGGGCGGACGGCGGACATCACATGCCTCCATGGCCATGACCGGAGCGGCGCCCCAGCGAAGTGGACGAAGCTGGCTGACACATCGTGTTCGGAGCGCGCGGGGGGCCGGATTGGTCCCGCCCGCTGCCCGGTCCCGCCGGGCCCGGCGCCCGTCGTGCCGAACAGTGACGACACCGCCCGGATCACCGTGAACGCCGGCGGGCTGCTCAACGGTGTTCCGTACGTCATGCACATTCACATCAAGAGCAGCGGCGAGTGCCCCGCCGCCGACGCCGCCACCTTCCACCACGGCCATCGGGCCGTCAGCACCGCCGACGGCCTGCCCGCCCACGGTCCGATCGGCACCTCCCTGACCACCGGAGGAGACACCGGCCCGGCCCTGTGCGGTCCTCCCGACCGACCGTCAGAACCGGTGCCCGTCCGCACCGGCGGCGCACGGGCACCGGCACGCGGTGCCGCCGGGCTGCACAGCGGCACCGCTCGACCTCCGGCGCCACCCGGCCGGGCTCGTGACACCCGAGCGCAGGCGGGCTGCCTCCCGGGCGGAGAGCCCGTCGAAGGTCCGGGCACCGATGCGCTCGCGAATGCGATCGACTTCGTGCGGCACCCGGCCCGAGGGGAACGACCTTGACGGCGTCGAACCCTCACTCCCCACGTCTTCGGACCGGTCGGCCACGGTCGGCCGGAGGGTGGCGGCCTGCCGGGTGCAGTCCGGCCCGGCGCCTTTGTGCGGCACATCGACATCCGCCGAACCGCCACCCATCCGGGACCGCAGGTGTGCCGAATGCGGGGTGTGAGCAACGATGCAACCCAGCCCCCCGGACGTTCCGGCGCCGGCCCGGATCGGCTGATGCGGGCCGGCGCGGCCGCCGCGACCGGGTGGGCCGCAGCCGCAGCCGCGCTGGGTGCCGGGGAACTGGTCGCCGTCTTCACCGGTCCGGACACCGCGCCGGTCATCGCGGTCGGCTCCGCAGCCATCGACCTGACGCCTACTCCGCTCAAGGAGTACGCCGTCCGCACGTTCGGCACCGACGACAAACCGGTGCTGCTCGGCGGGATCTACCTGACGATGGTCCTGCTCGCCACGCTCGCCGGCCTGCTGGCAGGACGCCGCCCGCTCCTCGGCGCGGGCGTTTTCCCAGCCTTCGGCCTCCTCGGTGCCTGGGCCGCCCTCTCCCGTCCCGCCTCCGGCCCCGCGGACGCCGCGCCCGCCCTGGTCGCTGGCCTGGCAGGCGCCTTCGCCGTGCACACCCTCGCGCACCTGCTGCGATCCGCCCACACGGCGGCGACGCATCCGGCCGCAGCCGGTGAGGCACCGGAGCAGGACCCGGGGGCTGGAGAGCAGGCCGCCGAGCCGAGGGGCACGAGCCGACGAGCCGTCCTGGTCGCCACCGGCGGGACGATCGCCTTCGGAGCCCTCGCCGGTGTCGTCGGCCGCAGGCTGTCCGATGACCGGTACGACATCGGCGCCATCCGGGCCGCCGTCCGCATCCCCCCGGCTGCCCAGCCACTGCCACCGCTGCCCACCGCGGTCCACCCGCACGCGCCGGGCCTGTCCCCGTTCGTCACCCCCAACGCGGACTTCTACCGCGTCGACACCGCCCTCACCCTGCCCCGTATCGACCCCCGGCGCTGGACCCTGCGCATCCGGGGCCTGGTCGACCACCCCCTTCTGATCACCTTCGACGACCTGCTGCGCGAACCGCTGGAGGAGCTGGACCACACGCTGTCCTGCGTGTCCAACGAGGTGGGCGGCCCCTACGTCGGCACCACGCGCTGGCTCGGCGCCTCCCTGCCCGCCCTGCTGCGCCGAGCCGGCGTGCGCCCCGGCGCGGACCAGCTCGTCGGACGCTCCCAGGACGGCATGACCATCGGCACTCCACTGGAATCCGTGCTCGACGGACGCCGCGCACTGCTCGCCGTCGCGATGAACGGCGAAGCGCTTCCCGTCGCCCACGGCTTCCCCTGCCGCAGCGTCATCCCCGGCTTCTACGGCTACACCTCCGCCACCAAGTGGCTCGTCGACCTGGACGTCACCACCTTCGCCGCCTACGACCCGTACTGGGTCCGCCGCGGCTGGGACCGCACCGGCACCGTGCGCACCGCCTCACGCATCGAGATTCCGGCGCCGTTCGCCCGCGTCGCGGCCGGGGACGTCACCCTGGCCGGCACCGCGTGGGCGACCCACCGCGGTATCGCCGCTGTCGAGGTCCGCGTCGACGGCGGCCCCTGGCAGGAGACGCTGCTCGCCGCCGACGCCGGACCCGATCTGTGGCGGCAGTGGTCCCACACCTGGACCGGGGCCGCCCCCGGTACCCACCGCATCGAGGTCCGCGCCACCGACGCCACCGGCGCCGCCCAGACCGAGAACCGCGCCGCCCCCTACCCGGCGGGCGCCACCGGCTGGCACAGCACCGTCGTCACCGTCACCTGAACCCCCCTCACCCACCCCCAACGCCGGGCAAAGCGCCCGGCACGGCCCGCCCACGAGGGCGGCCGGCTCACCTCACAAGGAGATCCCTTCCCATGTCCGTCATCACCCGCCGCCGCAACACCGTCGCCGCGCTCCTCACCGCCACCGCGCTCGCGGTCAGCCTGGCCGCCTGCAGCAGCAGCGGCTCCACGACGTCCTCCGCTTCCAAGGCCCCCGCGACCTCCGCGTCCGCCGCGACCTCCGCGTCCGCCGGCGACGGCGCGGCTTCCGGCGCCGCCGTGAGCGACCAGCCGTTCGGCACCGCCTGCGCCGCCGTGCCCAAGGACGGCGCGGGCTCCTTCGCGGGCATGGCCAAGGACCCTGTCGCCACCGCCGCCTCCAACAACCCGCTGCTGTCCACCCTGGTGACCGCCGTCAAGCAGGCAGGCCTCGTCGACACCCTCAACTCCGCGCAGAACATCACCGTCTTCGCGCCCACCAACGACGCCTTCGCCAAGATCCCGAAGAAGGACCTCGACGCCGTCCTCGCCGACAAGGACAAGCTCACCAAGATCCTCACCTACCACGTCGTCCCCCAGCGCCTGGCCCCCACCGCCCTCACCGGCGCCCACAGGACACTTGAGACCAGCGACCTCACCGTCACCGGCACCGCCCCCGACTTCACCGTCAACTCCAACGCCAAGGTGCTGTGCGGCAACGTCCAGACCGCCAACGCCACCGTGTACATCGTCGACACCGTCCTGATGCCCACCAGCTGACCCGCACCGCCCCGCGCCACGCCGGGGCACGCCCCTGGGCGAGCCCCGGTCGCTCGCGCGACCCCCTGACCGGGGAGCAGGCCGCCGCTCCGGCCCCAGCGCAGGACGAGGACGAGGTACGGGGGACCATCGGCGAGGCACTCGCCGACTACTTCAACGGCGGCCCCTACGGCGGCTTTGGACCGGACGACTTCGATTGGGACGAGAACGACTTCGACGTCAGCTGAACAAGGGGGTTGCGGTCGGGTAGCCGGATCACGTTGCCGTGACCCGGCTACCCGACCGCAGGGAGCCCCGTGTCCGCTGAACGCCTGCGCACCGCCGCCCACTACCTCCTGCCCGTGCCGTGCGGCCCCGCCGGTTGCCACCACGAACCCGCCCTGTTTACGGGTGGTACTTCTCGGCGACGGTCTGGGCGACGCCCAACGAGGAGTCCAAGGTGACGCGGACGGTGACGGCGCCGGTCTTCGCGGCCGTCTCCAACTGGTCGGCGGTGCACTTCGTGGTGCCGTAGCCCTGGCTGTCCATGGTCACGTGGCTGCCGTCGGGGGAGCAGATCGCGGCTGCGCCGAGGACCTTGGTGGCGTTGCTGACCATGAACGCCTGATCGGTGCCGCCGTTGTCGGGCTTGACCGTCAGCTTGCCGGGCGCGAGGTAGCTCAACTTGCCCACGAGCGTCTGCTGGTGGCCGTCGTCGGACCCGCCGCTGCCACCGGAGGTCGAGGAGGACCCCTGACCGCTCGTCACGGGCGCGGTGGCGGTGGGCTTGCCGCTGGCGTGCGCGGAACTCGTGGCAACCGGCGCGCTGGTGGCGGAGGGTGTGTCCGAGGAGGCCACGTCTTCAGGTCCGCACGCCGTCAGCGCCAGCCCCGCGACGACGAGCACCGCAGCAGAAAGTCCCCAACGAGCATTCTTGACACGCATGTTGTTCCTCTTTCACTCTCGATGCCGTCTCACCGGAACGGTGGCGGTGCGGGCGGCCCCGCCCCTTCCCGAGGCGGCCTCCCGCTGACACGGCGATCCTCGCACCGGCCGTCCGCACACGTCAGCGCCTGTTACAGGCCCGTGGCGCAACCCGCACACGCCATGACAATCCATACAGGGGCGTCGCCGTCGAGCCGACCCGCACCGGCCCGGCAGCCCCAGGGCAGTCCCGCGCATCGCCACGGCACGTGGGCTTCCGCCTTCGCCCATTGCTGCACTGTGAGGTCCTCACGGATCCGACATCGCTTCAGGCTTCGCGTCCTGGAGCACCATCGGTGGGGACGTGTAGACGGGACAGCGTCCCCGGGATGCAGGTGGGCGTCCCGGGACGGGCGGGGACGTGCAGCCGGTGACACGGACGGGCCCCGGACGCGACACTCTGCGTCGCGGATCCCGCACGACGTTTCCCCGAAGGAGTCCCTCCATGCGCCTGACGACCCGCCGTATCGCGAGCACCGGTGCCGCCATGGCCATAGCCGTGACCGGCCTGCTGCTGGGCGCAGGCGCCTCGCCCGCGTTCGCCGCGACGAGCTGCTACGCCAGCAGCTGCAGCGGGCTCAACCCCGCCGACACGACCTGCGCCGACGACGCCCGGACGATCCAGACCTCGTCGTTCGGCGTCGAACTGCGCTACAGCCCCTCCTGCCGGGCCGCCTGGGCCCGCCGTGCGTCCGGCATGAACGGGGTGGGCGACACCATCTCGATCTGGAACGACTCCTCTTCCTCTCCCGACTTCAACGCTCTGCACGTTCCGGCCAACGGCTCCGGGCCGTACTACACGCGCATGGTGAACGACGCCGACATCAAGTCCCGGGCATGCGACGTCGTGGACAGCTACGGCGGCGTCTCCTGCACGGACTGGTTCTGACCCCGCCCCGCCCGCGGGCACCAGGTCGAGTGGGCCCGCGGCCGGGCGATCGGCATGCTGGACGACCGCGCCGGGCCGTTCGCCGTCGGTTGGTCGGTTGGTCGGTTGGTCGGCCTGGGCGCCGGACCCGGCCCGGCCGCCGGCGACCCGTGTGCCCCCGTCACGTCACGCCGGCCGCTGCGCCCCGCGGCACGATGCCGCGGGGCGCAGCCGCACACCGGTGTCCTTCCTGTCGGGCGATCGGTGCCGGCTGCCCGTGCCGGGCACGCGGTCTAGTTCACGCCCGCGGTGAACTCGTCGTACAGCCGCTTGGCCGTCGGCGAGCCGAGCAGGCGCTCCAGGTCCGCCCGGGCGATCCGTCGGCGGAACTCGCCCTCGTACGAGGTGTCCCCGGCGTTGTGCATCATCTCGGTGAGCCAGACCGCGAAGGCCTGGTAGTTCCAGACGTGGCGCAGGCAGGTCCGCGAGTAGTCGGCGAGCGCGGCCGGGTCGCCGTCCCGGTAGCGGCGGATGACGGCGCGGGCGAACACCTCGGTGTCGTGGAGGGCCAGGTTGATGCCCTTCGCGCTCATCGGCGGGACGATGTGCACCGCGTCCCCGAGCAGGTGCAGCCGGCCGTACTGCATGGGGCTGTACACCACGCTCCGCAGCGGCAGGAGCCGCTTGTCGACGATCGGGCCGGGCGTGACGGGCGAGCCGACACGGGCCGCCAGCTCGCTCCAGATGCGCTCGTCGGGCCACTGCGCGAGGGTGTCCTCGACCGGACACTGGAGGTAGAGCCGCCCGGCGTGCGGGCCGCGGGGGATCAGCCCGGCCAGGCCGCGCGGGTGTATCGCCATGGTGGCGGGATCGGCCGGGGCATCGACCAGGACGCTCAGCCAGGCGTACGGGAACTCGTGGCAGTGGCGGGTGAGGACCCCGGCGGGCACGGACGCCCGGCTGACCCCGTGGTGGCCGTCGCAGCCCGCCACGTAGTCGCAGTCGATGGACCGCGTGCCCGACCCGTCCCGGTAGTAGACGCCGGGGCGCTCGCCGTCGAGGCCTTCGAGCCGGACGTCGGCCGCCTCGAACCGGAGGTCGCCGCCGGCGTCCAGGAACGCCCGGATGAGGTTTCGGACCAGGACCTGCTGCGGGCAGAAGGCGATGTCGTCGGCGTCGTCCCCGCCGGACACGAGCGACACCTCCTGCCCGTCGACCCGAAAGCCCATCAGCTTCGGGGAGAAGGAGCTCTCCACCACCCCGTCGAGCCCCCACTCCCGGTACATGCGCACCCCGCGGGCGTCGACCGTGCCGGCCCGTTGCCGCCGCTCGACGTACGCCCGGCCGTGCTTCTCCAGAACGACGCAGCCGATGCCGTTGCGCACCAGGAGGTTGCCGAGGGTGAGTCCGGCGACCCCGGCCCCCACGATGACGACGTCGGTGCTCCCAGCTGTGTCCACCATGTGTCCGTCTCCCTCTCGCTAGGCCCTGTGGACACCACTGTGCGCCGGCCGCGGGCCTGCCCCAACCGGCAGACGGCCAGCGGATACCGGAAACCCGCCAAGCCCGGCGGAGGCGGTACAGACGCCGGGTACGGGTGCCACGGGCGGTGCGGGCCCACCCGAAGGCCGGGCCGAGCGGCTACGGCACGCCACCGCGCAGTTCGGCCTGGTAGCGGCCCGGGGTCTGTCCGACGATCCCGGTGAACGCCTCGATGAAGCTCGACGGGTTGGACCACCCGCACTCCATCGCGGTGTCGGTGACGGAGAGGCCGCCGCTGAGGTGGACCAGGGCGTGGTGGATGCGCAGAACGGTGCGCCAGCGGTGGAAGCTCATACCGAGATCGGTGTGGAACAGGCGGCTCAGGGTCCGTTCGCCCGCCCCCACCGTGCGCCCCAGCGAGGCCAGGGTCGCGGGCAGGCCGGGGTCGGCGCGCAGGAGGTCGGTGACGGCCCGCAGCCGGCCGTCGCGCGGCTCGGGCAGGTGCAGGGCCGGTTCGGTGGCCTCGGCAAGTTCGTCGATCACCACGGTGAGAAGCCGCCGGTCGGCGCCAGGACGCAGTCGCGGCCGGTCGGTCAGGGCCAGCAGCGCCTCCCGCAGCAGCGGGCTCACCCCGAAGACGGCGGGGCGGGCGGCGAGTTCACCGCACAGGTCGACGGGGACGTCGAGCACGCGGACGTCGGTGCGGCCGTGGAACCGGTGCGAGTGGTCGAACCCGGGCGGGGTCCACGTGACCCGGTTCGCCGGCGCGATCCAGGTCCCGAGCCCGGTCGTGGTGCTGAACGCTCCCGCGGCGGCGTACACGAGCTGGCCGTGGGTGTGGGAGTGGGCGTCGAGGTGGTAGCCGTGCGGGACCCAGGCCGCAGAGCGGGGCGACTGCGCCGAGGGCTCGGCCGGCTCGGTGGGCTCGGTGGGCGCCGGCGTGGGTGGGGCGGGCGGGACGGGTCGGCGGGTTTCCGGCATCGGCCACCAGCGTACCGGCGGCGGCCGGCGCGGACGTCGACGAGGACTGAGCGGACGCGTCCCTCGGGCACCGGGCACCTCTCCCCGCCGGGCAACGGGTCGGGGGGCAAGGAGCTCGCCTCCCCGCAGGGAGACGAGCTCATCGGTCGGGCTATCCGTCGTGTGCTTCGAGCTCGGACCTCGGCGTCGGTCGGGGGACCGCCCACGACGCCAGGAGCGCCAAATTGTCAGCGGTCGGCGTGCCCGCCGCTGCGGTGTAGACGGTGAGGTGCAGGCCGGGTTCGGCGGGTAGTTCCAGGGACTCGACGTCCAAGTCGAGCCGGCCCACGACCGGGTGGTTCACCCGCTTGCGTCCGGACCGGTGCAGCCGCACGTCCTGAGATGCCCACCGCTGCCGGAACAGCTCACTGCGCGTTGACAGTTCGCCGACGAGGGCGATCAGTTCCTCGTCGTGCGGGTTGCGGCCGGCTTCCATGCGTAGCTTCGCGGCCGCGTCACCGGCAACGTGGTTGTAGTCGACGAAGAAGTCGCTGGCCGCCGCGGAGTCCAGATAGACGAACCGCGCCGTGTTCGCCGGCCGTCGCGGGTCGGCGAGCACCGGCGAGAACAGCGCGCGGGCGAGTTGATTCGTGGCGAGCACGTCATAACGGCCGTTACAGATCCAGGCCGGCGCATCGGAGATCGCATCGAGAACCTGCTGCAGTGCCGAGCGCACCGTCAAGGCCGACCTGCGCCGGCGTGGGCCGCTGGGCGCCCCGGATCGGCGCGCGAGGTGGAACAGGTGGTCGTGCTCGGCCTCGTCGAGTTGCAGGGCAGAGGCCAATGCGTCGAGCACGCCGTCGGAGGCACCCGCGAGGCTGCCGCGCTCCATGCGCACGTAGTAGTCGACCGACACCCCCGCCAGTAGCGCCACCTCCTCGCGGCGCAGCCCTTTCACCCGACGGTTGCCGCCGTAAGCGGGCAGGCCCGCCTGCTCGGGTGCGATGCGGGCGCGACGCGAGCTGAGAAACTCCCGAATCTCGGTGCGTGGATCCATCGTGGCCATTCCCTCACCGTAAGCCCGTCCCGCAGCTCAGGGGGTACCCGTTGCGGTCGTCGCGATGCCGCCGTCCACCGGGATGACGGTGCCCGTGAGGTAGGACCCGGCCCGGCTGGCGAGGAACACGGCGATACCCGCCATGTCGTCGTCGCGGCCGAGCCGGCGCAGAGGGGCCGCCGCCGCGATCGTGTCGCCGATGGCATCGAGCGTGGACGCCGTCATCTGTGAGGGGAACACTCCCGGTGCTACCGCGTTCACCGTGACGTGCTGGGGGCCCAGCTCTCTGGCAAGCACCCGGGTGAGTTGATGGAGTGCCGCTTTGCTGCTTGCGTACGAGTAGTTGGGCGACTCGGCGACGTGGATGGCGGCGATACTGCCGATGTTGATGATCCGCGCGGGATCATCGGCGGTGCCCGCCCTGCGAAGTGCAGGAAGAAGCGCCTGCACCAGCCAGAACGGCGACTTGAGGTTGAGGTCGATCACTGTGTCCCAGGCCTCGTCCGGGAACGTCGCCAGCGGCTCGCGCCACATCGCCCCCGCGTTGTTGACAAGGATGTCCAGGCGTTCCGCGTCGGCCTTGACAAGATCAGCGAGGCGCTGACATTCGTCGTGCCTGGACAGGTCGGCGGGAATTGCCCGAACGTCGCCGAATCCGGACAGTAGACGCTGTGCCTCCGCGCACGCGTCCGCCTTGCGTGAGCTGATGACGACGCGGGCGCCCGCCTGGAGAAGGCCGCGCGCTATCATCATCCCAATGCCCTTGGTGCCGCCAGTGACAAGGGCACACTTCCCACTCAGATCGAAAAGTCCTGTGCGAGTGGTGAATTGGGCGTTCGCCATTGATCTCCGTCCCTTCTGCCGTGCAACCGTGCGCCGACACGGCCGCACTCCGGCGCAGCTGATGTGACTGACGGGGTAAGCCGCAGTGCGTGTCCAGGGAGTTTCGTCGGCGCTTTCGACTCGACTCGACCAGGTTGACAGGCGTTTTCGACGTCTGGGAGACCCTGGTGATACAGGCACTGTCAGAACCCCCCTGCCTGTGCGCCGAGTCGGGATCCGCCGGCTTGATGCCCGTGGACGGCGCGCTGCGGGCCGCCTGGGACGCGGCTCCGTTGCCGCATCAGCGCAGTAGGGTCTGTGCATGCTCTTGTGGATCAACGGCCCTTTCGGCGGTGGCAAGACGCAGACCGCGCACGAGATCCAACGGCGGCTTGCTGGCAGTGTCATCTGCGACCCCGAGCACGTAGGTTTCGGTCTTCATCGGATGACGCCCCCGCCACTGCGCGGGGACTTCCAGGACCTTCCCGCTTGGCGGCAGGGTGTTTACGAGGTGCTGGACCGTGCTCTCGCCGAGCACGACGGCGTGGTGATCGCGCCGATGACGGTCGTGGAGCCGGCGTACTTCCGCGAGACCGTCGGTCGGCTGCGGGAGCGTGGCCATGACGTCCGGCACTTCGCGTTGCTGGCCGAGCGCGGGACGGTGCTGCAACGGCTGCGCGAGCGTGGCTTCGGACACGCCGTGCAGTTCGTCGCCGGGAAAGACGCTCCTTTGCGCCGGGAAAGCTTCGCCCTGTCGAAACTCGACGTGTGTCTGGAGCGCCTGCGCGAGGCCGAGTTCGCCGAGCACCTGTGGACCGACCGCCTCACGATTCCGCAGGTCGCCGACCGCATCGCCGCCTCTTCGGGACTGACGCTCGCCCCGAACACCGAAAGCGCACTACGAGGGCGCCTCCGCCGGGCCTGGACAGGGGCCAAGCACATCCGGTTCGACTGAGCCACCGCCTTCCGCACCGTCGGTCTCGGGTGACTTCGAGCTGCCGGCGGTGAAATGGGCGGGGGCCGTCGCCCAGGAGCGCATCGCACGCCGCCCCCAGTAGTGCCAGCCGGCCATGATCCGGCTGGACGGTCAGGCGAGCGCGTCCTTCTCCAGCCTACGATCGTCAGATGAGTGTCTTCTCCCCGGGGTTCCTGCATCACGTCCGGGTCGAGCCGGGCCCTGAGGCCGGCGGCTACCCGTTCGACCTGCCCGTGGTTGCCCGCCTCGCCGGGTCGGGGCGGATCGAGTTCGCGCCCGGGGTGACGTTCCTGGTCGGCGACAACGGCTCGGGCAAGTCCACCCTTATCGAGGCGATCGCCACGGCCGCCGGATTCAACGCCGAGGGTGGGTCGAAGTCGTTCCGCTTCGCCACCCGCTCCAGCGAGTCCGTCCTGGGGGAGCACCTGGTGCTGAGCTGGAACCGGCGCCCGCGCACCGGGTACTTCCTGCGGGCGGAGAGCTTCTACAACGTCGCCACCGAGATCGAACGCCTGGACCGCGAAGGTCCGACCCCGCTGCTGCCCGCCTACGGAGGCCGCTCCCCGCACGAACGCTCCCACGGCCAGTCGTTCCTGGACCTCGCGCTCCACCGTTTCGGGCCGAACGGTCTCTACGTCCTCGACGAGCCGGAGGCGGCGCTCTCCGTGCAGGGCTGCCTGGCCCTGATGGTCAGGATGCGCGAACTCCTCACCCAGGGAAGCCAGTTCGTGATCGCGACGCACTCGCCCATTTTGCTTGCCCTCCCCGGCGCCCGGATCCTGCAGCTCGAAGCCGACGGCACCATCGAGCAGGTGGGATACGACCAAGCCGAACCCGTCGCGCTGACCCGCGCCTTCGTGAACCGGCCCGAGCGCTTCCTGCGCGACCTGTTCGGCGAGGACGAACCGCGCCCCAGCCGGCCCTGACCCGGAAACGGGCCAAGAACACCGGCACGGCCTGGTCCGGGGGCGTTGTTCATCCTTGACGTACGGTCGTCGGTCCTGAGCCGACGGGGTCGGTCCAGGCGGCCACGAATGCGCCGTTTTCGGCCCTGCCCGGTCCGCCCGGGCCGGGATCCGCGGAGTGGGCCGGGGTGCCGGGTTCCTGCCGGGGACGGGGGCCGGGGGCGCGTCCACCGCGAGCTGGTCGGCGGCCCGCTCGGCGGCCTCCTGCTGGACGTCACCGGCTGGAACGCCGGGCAGCTCGCCGATGGCGCCGCGCTGGTCACCGAGATCGGCGCGTACGGCGCGGGTGGCCGAGCCCACGACGAACCCCGCCCGGCGGACCCGCGCCGCTGGGACCGGGCGTGGGCTGTCGCGTGCTGTGACGTGGGCGGATACCCCTCATCCGGTGTGTGGTCCGGGCGCGACCGGTGGGTGTGACAGGGTGCCGGGCGGGCCGCAGGCGCTGCTCGGGACGGCGTCCGCCCTGGTGCCGTCGACCGCCGCTGCCGCCGGGTGCCGGGAGTCCTGGCTGTCGTCCGGGGCCGCCGGGCGGCGGCGGTCGTCGGGGCCGGCCCTCCCGGCGCTCCCGTCCTGGTGGCGGTTCCGGGTGTGTCAGCGCGGTGGGCGTTCGTGCCGGTGGCGGGTGAGGCGTTCCCGGAGTCGGTTCACGCCCGTCAGGATGGGGTGGAGGAACGGGACGGCCGCGGCCAGCAGCAGTTGGGCGGTCGCCGCGATCGGTAGGTGCAGGAGAAACAGCCCGTAGGCGCAGGCCAAGGGCAGCACCAGGGACGCCACCGACACGGCGCGGACGGTCCGTCTCAGCCCCGGTGTGATCCCGTGGCCTCCCTTGTCGGCGGCCCACTGTTTGATTCCGAGGGCGAAGGCGGTGATGACCAGTGCCGTCGCCTCCACGGTGGTCAGGACGACGGCCACGAGAACGTCGACTATCCACGTTGGCATCCGGTCATCCTCGCGCCGATCCCCGGCTTCGTCTTGAGTACGGGTACTCAAGTCCTGGTCGGCCGCCAATCTTCGCCACGGGCATGCGCTGGGCGGACAGCACCATCTGGGCCCGCCGCCAGGTCACCACCGACCCGGTGCCCCGACGGTCACCGGGGCTGGCCGGTCTGTGGCTTCAGTCGTTTCGAACTGTGTTCGTCGGCCGAACCCGCGTTCACCTGACGCAACGAGGGAACCGGTGGGCGGGGTCCTCGGCTGCCGGGGTCAGACGAGCTGACCTCGGCTGACAGCGCGGGGCTCGTTCGGATGACGAGTGCGATCCCAGGGGTGCCGGCCCGGTCGTGTACTGGGGCTGGACGGCCCCGCCCGGCCCCTGCCACGCTGACCGCACCGACCACCCAGCCAGAGGGGAACCAGGCGGTGGCCGACGAACCGCTCAGCGCGTGGACCGCACACCGCACCAGGCGTCTTCGCCGAGTCGGAGCGCGACGAGTCGTCACCACAGCCGCCGCGCACAGGGACCCCACCGCCCCTCGGCTGCTCCAGGAGCTGGGACGGGCACGCCCGGGTGGCGATCGTCCTCCCCGAACTGCCGCCGTCATCCTGAGAGGTGTGCTTCGGGCTCGATTCTGCTGGACGGCCTCGCCGAGCGGTGTCGGCGTCCGAGCGGCACCTTCGCCCGGTCACCTTGGCTCCGGATGATCAAGCTGAGACGGTCACGGCGTGCTCGGCCTGCTGGGCAGCAGCGATGCAATTCGGCCCAGAGTTCGCTCAACTACCCGCCGCGCGCCCAGTCGTCGTTCCAGCCGGTACCCCGGCGCTCCTTCTCAAGCTTCTTGTGGGCGGCCCTTACGCCCGGCGACACGCCGCGGTACTTCGTCTTGTCCTCGTGGTATTCGCGTGCGGCGGCCACCTCCATCTCAGGGGTGGCGTTGGGGTGCGCGCGTCGGTAGGCCGCGAGCCAGGCATTGAACTCGGAGTACGAATGCTCGCCCGTGGGCGTGGGCGTGGGCGTGGACGTGGGCGTGGGCGTCGGCGGTGACGGTGCTATCCCGCCAGCGCCCAAGTCGCCGACGGACGCGCTCGCCCCGGCCGGCCGTCCAGGCGCGGTGCCGAATGGGCTCTTCGGTCGGTGGAGCGTCGCGACGACCAGCACCAGGAGGAAGAGGACAGCCGGCGCCAGCAACAGGCCCAGCACGATCCACCCGACCACAGAGCCACCTCACTTTTCTCGGCCCGGTCATACCCGCTCAGCACGCGCTCAGTCCGCGGAGCCGAGGCGGCGCAGGGTATCGTGGGCAGCCATGTCGCTGCGTGGCCCGTGCTCGCACTCGATGCTGGTGAACTGCCGTCCGACGGCACCCCGTTCCGCCGGATCGAGATGGATTTCGGCGGTGCCGACACCGCCTGGTTCGAATCCCGTTCGGCGGGGAGGTGAAGAGCTGCCCGGCGGACAAGGGGCCGCGGCCGGTCTACCTGGTGGTGGACCCTGCCTGGGGGAGGTGTCCGCGGTGCTGCTGCAGTACGGCGACACCCGCCCGGTGAAGGTGGACCGGGAGTCGGGCGGTTGGCGGGTGGCGACTGTCTGTGGCCTGCTCACGCTGCACGGACGCGAGCTCGACACGGGGAAGGACGCGGTGCGGCCGCTGGCCGGCCGGGCGCTGGGCGTGTTGCGCCGGCGGCCGCCCACGTCGGAGCTCTGGGACTGACAGCGTCCGCTCCTCGGCCCCGGTGGGGGCTCCGGGCACCGGGCTGGGCGGCTGTCGCGCGGTAACGGCCGGCGGGCCGACGGCGGCCGGGGGACGACCGCCGAATCCGGTCGGGGGTTTCCCCCCGGTGAAGACGGCGGTCCGCCCCAGCGCGCGGCAGGCCCCGCCCCGTGAAGATCAACTCACCGAACGCCGCAGGCAGCGGCAGTCCGTCGAGTCGAGGAGTGATCACAACGATGGCAGGCACCAAGGGGATCGGGCGGCGTGGACTGCTGACGGCGGTGGTGGCCGCTGCGGCCGCACTGGTCCCGGTAGCGGCGGTCGCCTCGCCGGTGACGTCCGGTGCGACCACCGCGGCCGCGGACCCGGTCGCGTCGCAGCGTTCCGCCGTGGTGCGCGCGCTGGATGGCGTCGCCCAGCCGTTGCGGACGACCGAACCGGGCGGCCGCACCACCGACCTGCGCGCCCTGGGCGCGATGATCGGCGATGCCAAGGTGGTCGGTCTGGGCGAGGCCACCCACGGTTCGCACGAGTTCTTCGCGATGAAGCAGCGGCTGTTCCGCTACCTCGTCGAGGAGAAGGGCTTCACCGCCTTCGCCCTGGAGACGAGCTGGAGCAGCGGCCTGCAGATCGACGAGTACGTCCAGGGCGGGCCCGGCGACGCGCGGCAACTCGTCAAGGACGCCCTGGGCGGAAGCCCGTGGGACCGCGAGGAGTTCGCCGACCTGATCGCCTGGATGAGGGAGTACAACCGGAGCCACCCGCAGAACCCGGTCCACTTCGTGGGCGACGATCTCGGCTTGCCGAGACTCGGCGACCGGATCTTCGAACAGGTCACCTCGTACGTGCGCGGGGCCCGCCCCGACATCCTCCCTCAGCTCGACGGCCTCTACGCGGGCCTGCGGCCGCTCGACGACGTCCTCGCCTACCTGAAGAAGCCGCTCGCCGAACGCCGGGAGAACGGCGCCAAGGCACAACAGGCGCTCGACCTGGTCACCGCGAGCGGCGCCGGCGCCGGCGCCGCCGACGACGCCCACGCGTGGGCGGTGCAGCACGCCCGGAACATCGCCGAGACCTTCGCCTTCGCGACCCTGGACATGTCCGACCGGGCCTCGGTCTCCGCCGCCGAGCAGCTGCGCGACCGGGCGATGGCGGACAACACCGCATGGTGGCAGCGCCACACGGGCGGCAAGGTGCTGCTATCCGCGCACAACGGGCACGTCGGTTACCTGGCCACCGACACCTTCCTGTACCCCGAGCCGCAGGGCTCGCGGCTGCGCGCCACCTACGGCCGCGACTACGCGGCGATCGGCTTCACCTTTGACAGCGGCTCCTTCCTCACCAACGACGCCGTCCTGACAGACGACTGGAAGACCGTCACGGTGCCGTCGGCCACGCCGGACATGAACGAGTACACCCTCGACCGGGTCCGCTACCGGGACTACTACGTCGACCTGCGCACCGCCCCCCGGGCGGCCCGCGACTGGCTGGACACCTCCCGCCCCACCTACGAGGCGGGCTCGACCTACGTCAGCGACCCGAAGCCGCAACTCGCGCTCGGCCGGGCCTACGACGTCCTGGTTCACCTGCACCAGGTCAGCCAGGCACGGAAGTTCTGACCCCGCGGTCCACCGGGGCGCGTCCGTCCGGTGCTGCCGGAGCCCCCGCCGGCGCGCGCACCGGACGGGCCGGAGCGGATCTGGGCGAAGGCGGTGGCCGGCGCCGCCCGCACCCGGGCGGCCTGGGACGCGGCCGGGACCGCCGCAGCACGCGCCCGCATCACCTCCTCCGGTCACCGGCTCGTCCTCAAGAGCCGCAGCGACCGCCTCCAGCAGCTGGCCCACCTCGGCCCGCACGAAGAAGTCGTCGCGGAAGCAGCCGCCGTGCTCGGACCCGCCCTTGCGGACTTCACATCCACGGGTCCCGCGCCTCGCGCCGCCTACGCCTGCCGCCGCTCCCACTGCTCCTTCGTGATCTCGTACCGCACGCCCCCGTGCTCGGAACCCTCGACCGCCATCATGTCGTCCGGCGTGGGGATGTTCTCCGCGAGCGTCATCCCGAGCTTCTCCATGACGTTGCGCGAAGGGCGGTTCACGGTCATCGTCTCGGCCCAGACCATGCGGATGCCGAGCTCGGCGAACCCCTTCGCCAGCAGCGCCCGCGAGACCTCGGTGGCGTAGCCCCGGCCCCAGGCCGCCTGGCGCAGGCGGTAGCCGAGTTCGGCCTCCTCATGCGGGCCGCTGCGCAGCGGACGCAGGCAGAACCAGCCGACGAACGCGCCGCCGTCCTTCTCGTGCGCGGCGAACAGGCCGAGGTCGTGATCCCAGCGCTCGTAGCCGGCGAGGATGCTGGGGATGGCGAGGTCGCGGACCTCCTCCGGCGGGGTCGGAGCGCCGCCGGTCAGGTAGCGCATCACCGCCGGGTCGCTGTCCAGCTCGATCAGCAGGTCCGCGTCGGTGGCGGCGAAGTGGCGCAGGGTCAGGCGCTCGGATTCGAGGTAGGTGGTCACGTGAGGATCATGGCCGAGACGGTTTGACGGTCCAAGGCGTTTTCCGGGCCGCGTCCGTAACCGGGTGGGTGGGGTGCTGGAGGAACAGCAGCATGGCACGGCCGCCTTCACGTCACGGCCGAGGACCCGCCTCTATCGCTCCCCAAGTCGTTCGTGGGTGTGGTGGCGAGGCCAGGTGGTGAGGAGGTCACCGGCCAGGGGTGGGAGGCGGGACAGGTCGCGCGCGGGGGCGGTGCGGTCGAGGAAGGTGTGGACGTTTGCTGTTCGGGCCCGGGGGTGGAGCGGCCCGCGGCGGCGCCGCTGGCGGGGGGTCGGGCGGATGGTTCGGACGGCGTCGGCAGGTGGCGGCCGGGAAATCCGCTTTCGGCCGCCGGGAGTGCGGTGATAGACAGCCGTAGTGCAGAAGAATCTTGAAATCCCCGACCTGCTGCGACTGATCGACGATCGGGCGACGGCCTTCCGGGCCGCGATCGCCGCCGCGCCCAGCCTGGACGTTCAGGTGCCGACCTGTCCCGAGTGGACGCTGTTCGATCTGGCGCGGCACCTGGGCTCGGGGCGCCCGTTCTGGGCCGCCGTCGTCGAGGCCGGCCCGGCCGACGCCCCGCCGGCCGAGGCCGTGGCGGCGCGCAACGAGGCGCAGGCGCCCCGGGAGCGCGAGGCGTTGGTGGCCTGGCTGGCCGCGTCGACGCAGGAGCTGCTGGACACCCTGCGGGAGGCCGGCCCGGACGCCGAGTGCTGGACGTGGTGGGGCGCCTCGCAGTCGCCGCGGACCAGCGGTGCCGTCGCCCGGCACCAGCTTCAGGAGATCGCGATGCACACCTATGACGCCCAGCTCACCGTGGGCGCCGCGCAGCCGCTGCCGGCGGAGGTGGCGCTGGACGGCGTCGAGGACTTCCTGTTCACCTGCTGCGCGTGGTCGGGCGTCTGGCCGCACGAGCCGGCCGTCGTCGACTACCACGCCACCGAGGGCCGTTCCTGGCGCTTCACGGTCGAGGCGGACGGCGCCCGCGCCGTCCGCCTCCCGGCTGCCGGCGAGGGCGAGGCCCAGGCCCCGGCCGACGCCTCCGCCCGGGGCACGGCCGGTGAGCTGGTCCTGTGGTTCTACGGACGCACCCCGCTGGACTCGGTGAAGATCGACGGCGATCGGGGCGTCTTCGAGCGACTCTTCGCCTGGGACCCGAACGCGTAACGGGTGGTCGACGACGCGGCGCCCGGTCGCGTCGTCGGTTCATCCGACCATGCCCCGGGCCGAGCGTCGGCGTGCCGCTACCGTCCCGGCATGGTTGAGAGCAGGCGTTTCGCGTCCTTCGAGGAGTCCTGGCCCTCCTACGTGGCGATGCACTCCAAGGCCGCCACCAGGCGGGTGCACCTGGTGGCGCCCTCACCGGGCTCGCGGTGGGCGTCCGTGGCCCGGCGCGCGCGGCCTGAAGCGCCGACTGGTGGCCCTTCCGCTGATCGGGTACGGCACGGCCTGGCCGGCGCACTCCTCGCCGAGGGGAACAACCCGGCCACCTCGGTCACCCGGGCTGGTCCCTGCGCGGGGACGCGCGGATGTGCCCTTCGGCAGCCGTTCACCGCGCCAGAGCGGTAAGTTGACGGCCGCCAACTGTGGGGAGAACCATCGACATGACCATCGATCAGGCCGCCCTCGGCAACGCGGTGAAGACGGTCGTCGCCGCCGCGCACGCCGACGACCCGGCCGCGCTGTACCGGGCCGTGATGCCGCCAGCGGGTACGGACACACCTCCGGCCGAGGCCGCGGCCTGGTTCGGGACGCTCCTGATCCGCCTGGCGCTCGCCGCCGCGGCCTCCTCGGGGCTGGAACGGGGCTGCCCCCGGGAGACCGTCTCGGAGTGGATCAAGGAGGTGCTGGGCCCGCCGCCCAGCCCGGCGCTGGTGCGCGCCGCGGACCCCGGCCGCATCGACCACGTCGAGGCCGTGAGCGCCGCGGCGGACTACTCCCGGTGCCACGAGTACGCCGTCGACCTGATCCGGCTGGGCCTGGCCGAGCCGGACGAGGCACCGGACGAGCGAGGCGTCGATGCCCACTGCGCGGTGACGAACGACAAGAGGACCAGGATCACCGTGATGGCGATGCTCGGCCGCCTCATCCGCGGTCCGGGCGAGCGAGGTTGACGACGCTCCGCTCCGCCGGGACCACCCCGGAAGCCGGGCGGTCGCACCCGGCCCGACGGACGTTCGGATCGCCGTCCGGCGGTGTCAGCGGACGAAGATCCGGTGGGGGGTGTCCGGGGTGGCGGGCTGGTTGCGGTCCAGGTGGACGCCCGGGTACGTCTTGCCGGCGCTGCGGCCGGGCACCCCGTCAGGCCACGCGGCAGGCGGACACGGGGCGGCACGGCAGGGCCGCACCGGCGCCGGTCGGGAGCGGACGAACGCCCTTGAGCGGACGTGGTGTCGGTGCTTCACTTTGCGGATGATCAGCGAGACGGAGATGACTGACCTGTTCGGCGCCGTGCTCAGCAGACACCGGGTCGACACCCGGGCGCGGTGGCAGAACGCCGTGTGGGCGCTGGTGCTGGCCGTGCCCACCGGCTGGCTCGGGGTGTGGGCGTTCGGCATGGACGACGGCCGCTCGGGCGGCGGCCGGGCGATCGGCCTGGTCATCGGTCTGTCCCTGGGGGCGCTGTACGTCGCCGTGACGCAGGCGTGGCGCGCGGTGCGGGGCGGAGCCGGAGAGTACTTCGAGGTCCGCGAACGCGGAATCGTCCACGGCTCGCGGCGTGGCGCGGTGGGCTGGGAGTGGAGCCAGGTCGTGTCGATCACGATGCCCGGCACCACCAGGATCCACGGCCTCGCCCGCCGGCTGGGCAACGACTACCGCTGCCGCCTCGCCCTCGCCGACGGCGCGCGCCTGCGCATCGACGGGCACGCCTCCGGGGCTCCCGGCCTGGGCCGCGCGGTGGTGGAGCACAGCCCCCGCGCGCGGCGGCTGGAAGGGGACGAGTGGCAGGAGCGGGCGGGCGGCTGGTTCCTGGCCGGGGCGGCGCTGTTCCTGGTGGTGGGCGCCTCGATGGTCACCTATCTCGCGAACAACGCGGACACCACCCGCCGGATCACCGACGCGAACGGGATGGTCAGGGAGGAGACCGTGCAGGGCGTCGGCGACGGCGTGATCATGGCGGTCGGGCTGGGCCTGCCGGTGTGCGCGGTCGGCGCGATCACGTGCATCGTCTGTACGTGCGCCACCTGCGGTACCGCCCGCGCTGATCCGGCCGTCACCCGGCACCACCCCGGCCTGCCCGCGCTGATCCGGCCGTCACCCGGCACCACCCCGGCCTGCCCGCGCCCCGGAGGACGCCGCCGGCTGCTCGACGCCGTCGCGCGGATCGTGATGGCGCACACCCTGCCGGCGGACACGGTGCCCGGCCTCGGCGCGCTGCTGTGGACCGGTCGGTCGTGGGCTGAGACAGTGCCAGATCGCCGTGATCGCGCTGCGCGGTGCGATCGGGGCCGGGCTGGCTGCCGCGGGTGCCGGCCTGGGCGTGGGTGGCGGCGTTCATGGCGCTGTTCGCCGGGACGGACCCGGCGGGTGTGCGGCACTTCGGCGAGCCGAGTTCCGGTTCGCCGGGGGTGAACGGTGTGCCGGCCCTTGACGGTGGTTCGGGCCGCCATGAGACTCCCCTTCTGACATGCTCACACCCGATCGACTGTTGGACGACGGCCCTTGCGGGCCGGTTCGAAAGCGTCTGCCCCGCGGTGGCCGAGGGTCACGCCCTGAAGTGTTGCCGGCGCTTCCGCAGGGCCGATCCGGTGTTCAGTGCGCGAACGCGGACGAGAGGAATCCACCGCATGCACCGCTCAGTCCTTCCGCGCTCGGCTCCGGGGCGCGGGCCGTCACGGGCCGTGGCGCTGTTCGCCGTTCTCGCCCTGGCGTTCGCCGGGCTGTTCGGCCTCACGTCCGCGTCCGCGTCCGAGGCCTCGGCGTCCGGCGACTACACCCAGAGCGCCACCGTGCTCGGCGCCTCTCAGGTGCGGATCGCGTTCACACCGACGACGCCGGCGCTCTACGTCGACGTGCACTACCTGGTCAACGGCGCGGGCCAGCAGAATTTCCGGATGACGAACGAGGCGGGCACCTGGACCCGGACCGTCGGCTCGCTCTCCGCCGGCACGGTGGTCGAGTACTGGTTCACCTACGAGAAGAACGGCCCGCAGTACGACACCCCGCACTTCGGCTACACGCAGGGCGGTGGCGGCGGCCCGGGCCGGGTCGCCACACCGGTGTTCAGTCCGGCCGGCGGCTCGTTCCCGAGTACGCAGTCGGTCACCATCACGGACGCGACGGCGGGCTCGACGATCCGCTACACCGTCGACGGCTCCGTCCCGACGGCCTCGTCGGCCCGCTACACCGGGCCGATCACCGTCGCCGCCACGACGACCGTACGGGCCGTCGCGTTCGCCTCCGGCTTGACCGACTCGGCGACGGCGGCGGCCGCCTTCACCATCGGCGGCTCGACGGGTGAGTGTCCGACCCAGTCCGACACCCCGGACTTCGGCCCCGACGTGCACGTCTTCGACCCGGGCATGTCCAACGCCGCCATCCAGGCGCAGCTCGACGCCCAGTTCGCCCGGATGAAGGACACCAACACCGCGCAGTTCTCCGAGGACCGGGTGGCCGACCTGTTCAAACCCGGCGTGTACAACGTGGAGGACAACGTCGGGTTCTACACCTCGGTCGCGGGCCTGGGGCTCAACCCGGACGACGTGACCATCAACGGCCATGTCACGGTCGACGCGTTCAACGCCTCGGACGCGGGCAACGCGACGCAGAACTTCTGGCGCTCGGCGGAGAACCTGGCCATCAACCCGGCCGGCGGCAACCGCTGGGCCGTGGCGCAGGCGGCGCCGTTGCGGCGCGTCGACGTCCGGGGTGACCTTCAGCTCTACCCGGCCAGCCACGGGTGGGCGAGCGGCGGCTACCTCGCCGACAGCAAGGTGACGGGATGCTCCTATGGCTGTCAAGCCGCAGGGGCGAGGTCGGTTTGAGTGATTTGTGTGGTGGGTGTGCTGGTCAGGGCGCGGTAGACCTCGCGGG
>NZ_JBVJQR010000039.1:0-59490 GCF_055608425.1 Kitasatospora sp. NPDC036934
CACCGCACGGACGGGGGGGGGGGGCGGGAAATCACCCAGCCCCCGGAGCACCCACCCCCGGAACCGCCCCCGGCACACCCACCCTCCCGAAAGCCCCCCACACCCCCCAGCCCCGCGCAGCGCCCCCCACCCCCGGAACCGCCCCCGGCACCACCCACCCTCCCGAAAGCCCACCCCCACCCCCCAGCCCCGCGCAGCGCCCCCCACCCCACCCCAAACAAAGAGAGCGCCCCCTCCCCAACCCAAAGGCCAGAAAGGAGACGCCCTCAAAAAACCCTGCTACAACCTCAGTTGTCGCCATCCTCGTCGATCAGAAAGCCCCGCATCGGCGCAGGAGCCTGCTGCATCGGCTGCGGCGGCTGCGGCCGGACGGCCGCCATCGGCTGGGTCATCCCGGCCGGCTGCATCTGCGGCGCACCGCTGTTGCCACCGCCGCCCTGCCCGCCGAAGCTCGGCGCCGGCGCGTTCCCACCGAAGGAGCTCTGCCCCCCGAAGGACGGCGAGCTGCCCCCGAACGACGGCTGGTTCCCACCGAACGACGGCGCAGAGCCCATCGACCCGGCACCGGCCGGCGCCATCGACGAGGCCGCCGGGGGCAGCGACGCGGTGGCGGGGATCCGCGGCGGCGCGAGCGAGTCGTCCGCCTGCGACTCCAGCTGGCGCAGCTGGGTCTCCAGGTAGGACTTCAGGCGCGTACGGTACTCACGCTCGAACGCCCGCAGGTCCTCGACCTTGCGCTCCAGCGTGGCCCGCGCGGACTCCAGCGACCCCATCGCGACGCGGTGCTTCTCCTGCGCGTCCCGCTCCAGGGCGTCGGCCTTGGCACGGGCGTCGCGCTCCAGGCCCTCGGCCCGGCTGCGCGCCTCACCGACGATCTTGTTGGCCTCGGAACGGGCCTCGGAGATCGCCTGGTCGGCGGTCTGCTGAGCGAGCGCCAGCACGCGGGCGGCGCTGTCGCCACCGGGGCCCTGCTGCTGCATCGGGCCGCCGAGCGGGCCGCCCATCTGCTGCTGCTGGCCGCCCATGGGGCCACCCATCGGCTGCATCTGCTGCTGCTGGCCCATGCCCTGGCCCATCGGGTTGCCCATCTGCTGCGGGCCACCGGGCCCGCCCATGGGCTGCAGCATCTGACCGCCCATCGGCTGGACCAGCTGCTGCTGGCCGCCCATGGTCTGGCCCATCTGCTGCTGGCCACCGGGGCCCATCTGGCCGCCCGGGCCGGCCGGGAGCTGCGGCGCGCCGGAGGGCAGGCCGAGCGGCTGGTTGCCCATCTGCTGCTGCGGACCACCGGGGCCCATCTGCTGCTGCGGGCCACCCGGACCCATCTGCTGGGGACCGCCCGGACCCATCTGCTGCGGGCCGCCGGGGCCCATCTGCTGCGGGCCACCCGGGCCCTGCTGGCCGGGGACCGGCGGGCCGGATATGGCGGCCGGGACGGGCGCGGCCGGACGCTGGGCGTCCTGCGGCGGTTCCTTCCGCATGTTGGCCTGGTTCTGCGCGGCGGCGCGAGTCGCGGCGGCCAGCTTGGCCCGCAGGTCCTCGTTCTCCCGGAGGAGGCGGGTCAGCTCCGCCTCGACCTCGTCGAGGAAGGCATCGACCTCGTCCTCGTCATAGCCTTCACGCAGGCGGACGGTCGTGAACTGCTTGTTCCGAACGTCCTCGGGGGTCAATGGCATCTCTTCACCTCAACGTGATCGTCGGCACACCGGCATCCTGTCGCATCGCTCACCTACGACTAGGGGTGCACAAGCGAGATCAGGACATACACAATGATCATCAGTACGAAGAAGGACAGGTCGAGCGCCACGCCCCCGAAACGCAACGGCGGAATGAACCGCCGAAGAAGCTTGAGCGGCGGATCCGTGACAGTGTACGTGGCCTCCAGGACCAGGACCATGGCCTTGCCGGGCCGCCACGAACGCGCGAACTGGAAGACCCAGTCCATGACCAGTCGTACGAGCAGGAACACCAGGAAGACGGTCAGGGCGTAGTAGAGCACCGCCCACACGATGTCCATCGCGTTTCCCTCTCCCCGGTCACGGGCCCTAGGGCCTGCCGCTCATCACCTGTCGCCAACCACTGTTGATCAGATCCACACGTAAAGTCGTGGCCGGGTCAGCTCTGGTTGAAGAACCCACCCTCGGCGATCCGAGCCTTGTCCTCCGCCGTGACATCGACGTTAGCAGGCGACAGCAGGAACACCTTCTGTGTCACGCGCTCGATACTGCCGTGCAGACCGAAGACGAGTCCAGCGGCGAAGTCTACGAGCCGCTTCGCGTCCGTGTCGTCCATCTCGGTCAGATTCATGATCACGGGGGTCCCGCCGCGGAACTGTTCCCCGATGGTACGGGCCTCGTTGTAGGTCCGGGGGTGCAGCGTGGTGATGCGGTAGGGCTCTCGTTCGTTCACTACCTTGGGCATGATCACCGGGGCGCTCTTCTCCAGGTTGTGGCGTCGTTCGGGTGTGATGGACGACACGGGGGCCATCCTCGGGGTCTCCTGCCGGATCGGCACCGCCGCCGGAACCGGCTGCGGGGTGATCGAGGAGACCGGGGCGGGCGCGGGGGCGGCGGCCGGCCGGGGGATGTCCTCGGTCCGCTGCCCGGTGCGGATCGGCTCGGGGTCCGCGTCGTAGTCGTCGTCGGGGTCGTACCCCTGGCCGTCGTACGTCTCGTCCTCCACGAGGCCGAGGTAGACCGCCATCTTGCGCATTGCGCCGGCCATGCTCCTGTCTCCTCCGCTCATGACCACCTCGCTCACGCTCGGTGGTTGCTTCGCGAAACGCGCACCTTCCGGTGGTCGCTCGCTTCGCTCGCTCCTGAGGACCGTCCCGACGGCCGGGCGACCAAGGGCCCCGCCTGCGGATTCCGCGATCCCCCACGACGGCGCATCAGGTCGACAACCTGTCAGAGTACGTGGAGTGGGGGCCGCGGAGCTGCGATCCACGGTTGGCTAGCGCTTCGGAAAGCTGCTAGCTTCTGTCCTATTTTGTCCTGCAGTCTGATCTACTACCCGGTGACGTTACCCGAGGGGTGACCTCACTCCGAGTACCGCCGTTCCGACGCGTACATGTGTCGCTCCGGCGGCAATCGCCTGCTCAAGGTCGCCGCTCATGCCTGCGGAGACCATGGTGGCAGCCGGATGGGCCGCCCGTACGGCGGTTGCGATTTCCGCCAGCCGGTCGAAGGCGCGAGCCGGGTCACCGGCCAGCGGACCGGCCAGCGGAGCGACCGTCATCACACCGTCCAGGCGCAGGCCGGGCGTGTCGGCGATCGCGTCGGTGAGTTCCGCGACGTCCTCGGGGGCGACTCCGGCCCGGTGCCCGCCCTCCCCGTGCTCCTTGTCGAGCGCCACCTGCACCAGGCAACCCAGCTCCGGGCGCTCGGACTTGAGCACGGCGGCGGAGAGCGATTCGACCAGCCGCAGCCGGTCGACCGAGTGCACGTGGTTCGCGTACCGGACCACCGAGCGGACCTTGTTGGTCTGCAGCTGCCCGACGAAGTGCCAGTCAAGAGGAAGGTTTCTGCACTGTTCCGCCTTGGGCGCGGCGTCCTGGTCGCGGTTCTCCGCGACATCCGTCACACCCAGTCCGGCCAGCAGCGCGGTGTCCTCGGCCGGGTAGGTCTTGGTGACGACGATCAGGGTGACGTCCTCGCGCGGGCGCCCGGCGGCCGCACAGGCGTCCACGATCCGGCGCTCCACCACGTCCAGGTTGGTCCCGAGCTCCTCGTACCGGGCCCGCTGGCCCTCGGTCAGCACCTGGAGGAACTCCGCGCTCCCCGGGAACGGTCCGTAGATGTCGTTCGTCATCAGTGATCAGAGCCCAACCAGACGTAGCTCGCGAGTCGGCCGGTGCGCTGCTCGCGGCGATAGGAGAAGTGATCGGCGGATTCGAGGGTGCAGACCGGTGAGCGCACCAGTTCGGTGACTCCGGCCGCGGCCAGCTGGGCCGCGACGCCCTCCGGCACGTCCAGCGCCGGAGTCCCCCACGAGGTCTCGGCGAAAGCCGCCGGGACGACCTCGGCGACCTCGGCGCGCAGTCGGGCCGGCACCTCGTAGCAGCGGCCGCAGACCGCGGGACCGGTGGCGGCGGTGATCCGCGTCGGCTCGGCCCCCAGGGCGACCATCGCCCGGACGACCGCGGGCACCACTCCGGCCGCGAGTCCGGGCCGGCCCGCGTGGGCCGCGCCCACCACCCCCGCCACCGGGTCGGCCAGCAGCACCGGGGTGCAGTCCGCGGTCAGCACCGCGAGGGCGAGCGGCCGGTCGGTGACCACCGCGTCCACCGTCGGGGCGGCCCCGAGCGGCTGGCGCTCGGTCACCACGGCCACCTCGGCACCGTGCACCTGGTTCATCCAGACCACGTCGGCCGGGTCCAGCCCCAGCTCCCGGGCCGCGACGGTCCGGTTCTCCCGGACGGCCCCGGGGTCGTCCCCCACCGCACCGCCGAGGTTGAGCTCCCCGTACGGCGAAGTGCTCACCCCGCCCCACCTGTCGGTGAAGGCGAAGTGAGCACCCGCGCGTACGGCGTGATCGATCACTTAAGGAAATCCGGGACGTCGAGCTCCTCGGCCGGGCTCTCCACGAACGGCTGCCGGACCGGCTGCACCTGCGGCGGCACCGGGGCGGCGGCGGTCGTGGTGGCCGGGGTCTCGGCCGAACGCGACGGGGCGGCCGGGGCCTCCCCGTCCGAACGGGACGTCACCGAGCCGATGCTCCCGTAGGACGGACGGCCGGACGGACGCTCCGGGGCGGCCGGCGGGGTGGCCGGGGCGGCGGGGGTGGTGGACTTCACCACGGGGTCGCGGACGATCGCCGGCGGCTGGCCGCCGTCGAAGCCGGCCGCGATGACGGTGACCCGCACCTCGTCGCCGAGCGCGTCGTCGATGACCGCACCGAAGATGATGTTGGCCTCGGGGTGGGCCGCCTCGCTGACCAGCTGGGCCGACTCGTTGATCTCGAACAGACCGAGGTCGGAGCCGCCCGAGATGGACAGCAGCACGCCGCGGGCGCCGTCGATCGAGGCCTCCAGCAGCGGCGAGGAGATCGCCATCACGGCGGCCGCCTTGGCACGGTCCTCGCCGCGGGCCGAACCGATGCCCATGAGCGCCGAACCGGCGTCCGACATGACGGACTTGACGTCGGCGAAGTCGAGGTTGATCAGACCCGGGGTGGTGATCAGGTCGGTGATGCCCTGGACACCGGAGAGCAGGACCTGGTCCGCCGAGCGGAACGCGTCGAGGACGCTGACCTGGCGGTCCGAGATGGACAGCAGGCGGTCGTTGGGGATCACGATGAGGGTGTCGACCTCTTCGCGCAGGGAGGCGATGCCGTCCTCGGCCTGGTTGGCCCGGCGCCGGCCCTCGAAGGTGAAGGGACGGGTGACCACGCCGATGGTCAGGGCGCCCAGCGAGCGGGCGATGTTGGCGACGACGGGCGCGCCGCCCGTGCCCGTGCCACCGCCCTCGCCTGCGGTCACGAAGACCATGTCGGCCCCCTTGAGGACCTCCTCGATCTCCTCGCGGTGGTCCTCGGCGGCCTTGCGGCCGACCTCGGGGTTGGCGCCGGCGCCGAGGCCCCGGGTGAGTTCACGGCCCACATCGAGCTTGACGTCGGCGTCGCTCATGAGGAGGGCCTGCGCATCGGTGTTGATCGCGATGAACTCGACGCCCTTGAGACCGACCTCGATCATCCGGTTGATGGCGTTGACACCACCGCCGCCGATTCCGACGACCTTGATGACTGCGAGGTAGTTCTGCGGTGCTGCCACGTCGAAGGCCTCTCGCCTCGAATTTCCGGGTCGGCCCGGCCCGACGGGGGCCGTACCGACGGATGTCGATGGGTAGGGAGCCTGGTTTCTGACTGAATGTCCGAAATGCCGACCGCCGACCCCAACCCTAAACTTGACCTTTAGGGTTAGTCCTGTGCCTCCGTCACATCACCAATGGACAGAGTCTGGTGACACAGGACACTAGGTGGCTCTGGGCACGCGTTTCAACGAACACGCCGAGCTTCCCTTTTTCTTTTGAGCCTATGTGATCATCGGCCGGCAATGGAAACCGGGGTGACCACCAAGGGTCGGGCCGACACTTCGAGGCGTCAACCCCTCCCTCGGGCACAGAATCTAGCGGATCAGCCGGACACCGCCGGCGCCTCAGGCGCCGTCACGTCGAAGGTGGTGCCCTTCTGCTTCATCAGCGCCAACAGCACCCGGGCCTTCCGATCGGTCTCCTCCGGACTCCCCCAACGCACCGTCGCACCCCCGCTGAGCTGCAGTTCGATGTCGTCGTAGGAGTGCACCAGGACGGATCCGGCCCGCTTGGCGATCTCCGGCGGGAGCCCGGCGGCCACCGCCACCGCACCCTGCACCAGCTGGCCCCGGGAGATCACCCCGTCCACGTCCTTCGCGGACTGACTGAGCCGCAGTTCCACCACCGGAACGCCCTGCGGGGGTGCCGCCTCGGTGGCGAAGCTCACGCCGGAGGCATCCACCTGGGTGAACTGTCCGTCATCCCCCTTGACGGCGGCGGCCGCCGTCCGCTGGACCACCTTGACCTGCAGGGTGTGCGGCCAGCCCCGCCACACCTCGGCCTTCGCCACCCGGGGGATCGCCTCCACCCGGTGCCGGACGCCGTCCAGGTCGACCCGGGCCAGCGGACCGTCGGCCAGTCCGCCGACCGCCTGGCGGACCTGGTCCGACGTCAGCTTGTCGTCCGTCGCGCCCTGGACGGCGACGTCGCGCACGTCCAGCACCGAGGAGAAGAACACCATCCAGGCCAGCCCGCCCAGCACCGCGGCGCCGAGCACGCTCAGCACCGCGATGCCCCGCCGGGAGAGCCGGAGGCGGGGAGCGGACTCCTCCTCCAGCTCCTCGTCCAGAGGGTCGGCGAGCCGGCCGTCAGCCACGTCGGCGACCGCCCCGGTGGGCCTGGATCGCCTCGTACACCATCCCGACCAGCAGGTCGTCGGCGTCCCGGCGGCCGAACTCGGCGGCGGCCCGGCTCATGTCCCACAGCCGCTGCGGGTCGGTGAGCACCGGCAGCACGTTCTGCAGCACCCAGTCCGGGGTCAGCTCGGCGTCGTCCACCAGCAGGCCGCCGCCGGCCTTGACCATCGGCTGGGCGTTCAGCCGCTGCTCGCCGTTGCCGATCGGCAGCGGCACGAAGGCGGCGGGCAGGCCGACGGCGGCCAGCTCGGCGACGGTCATGGCGCCGGCCCGGCAGAGCATCAGGTCGGCCGCGGCGTAGGCGAGGTCCATCCGGTCGATGTACGGCACCGGGCGGTACGGCGGCATCCCGGGGACGTCCGCGACCTGCGGCAGCTCGTTCTTCGGGCCGACCGCGTGCAGGATCTGCACGCCGTACTGCTGCAGCCGCGGGGCGATCGCGGTGACCGTCTCGTTGAGCCGGCGCGCGCCCTGGGAGCCGCCGGAGACCAGCAGGGTGGGCAGCCGCTGGTCGAGGCCGAAGTGCTGGCGGGCCTCCGGCCGGGTGGCGTTGCGGTCCAGGGTGGCGATGGTCCGGCGCAGCGGGATCCCGATGTACCGGGAGTCGCGCAGCTTGCTGTCCGGGGTGGAGACCGCGACGAAGTCGGTGTAGCGGGCGCCGATCTTGTTGGCCAGGCCCGGGCGGGCATTGGCCTCGTGCACCACGATCGGCACGCCGGCCCGCTTGGCGGCCAGGTAGGCGGGCATCGCGACGTAACCGCCGAAGCCGACCACGGCATCCGCGTTGACCCGCTCGATGATCTCCTGGGCGGCCCGCACGGTGCCGCGCAGCCGGCCGGGGACGGTGATCAGTTCGGGGGTGGGCTTGCGGGGCAGCGGGACGGCCGGGATGAGCTCCAGCTGGTAGCCGCGCTCGGGTACCAGCCGGGTCTCCAGGCCCTTCTCGGTGCCCAGGGCGGTGATCCCGATGGACGGGTCGTGCCTGCGGAGTGCGTCCGCGAGGGCCATGGCCGGCTCGATGTGACCGGCGGTCCCCCCGCCGGCGAGTACGACATGCACCGAAATTCACCGCTCCCTGCGTGCCGGCCCGGGGGCCGGGCGCGCTGTGGTTCGTCGTCGTGGCAGCACCCGGGCCAGTCGCTTCCTGATCCGGGAGTTCTTGCTCCGGGCGGCCAGGGCCGCCTTCGCGCCCGAGGAGCTGCGCGCCAGGCACAGCAGCACTCCGATCGCGGACATGGCCGACAGCATGGCGGAACCGCCGTAGGAGAACAGCGGGAGCGGGACGCCCGCGATGGGCAGCAGTCCCAGCGCCGACCCCAGGTTGATCATGGCCTGCGCCATGATCCAGGTGGTGGCGGCTCCCGCGGCGTACCTGACGAAGGGATCCTTCGTACCGATGGCCACACGGATACCCGCGTAGCCTAGTGCCGCGAAGAGACCGATCACCGACAGCGTCCCCACAAGACCGAGTTCCTCGCCGGTCGCGGCGAAGATGAAGTCGGTGTGCGCCTCGGGCAGCTGGCCCCACTTCTCCACGCCGGCGCCGAGGCCGGTGCCGAAGCCGCCGCCGAGGGCGAACGAGTACACCCCGTGCAGGGCCTGGAAGCAGGCACCCTCCGGGTCGAGCTTGGTGACGCCGATGCAGCCCAGGCGCTCGGCCCGGTGCGGGACGGTGATCACCAGGGCGGTGCAGACCACGACCGCCACGCCGAGGGTGGCCACGAACAGCCGCAGCGGTGCGCCGACCATCCAGAGCAGCGCGAACACCATGGCCACCAGGATCATCGAGGTGCCCATGTCACCGCCGATCATGATCAGCGCGAGCAGCAGCAGGGCGCCCGGCACCAGCGGCACCAGCAGGTGCTTCCAGGAGGTGAGGGTGCCGGCCTTCTGCTTGCGGGCGAGCAGGTCGGCGCCCCAGAGCACCAGCGCGAGCTTGGCGAACTCGGAGGGCTGGAACTGGAAGAACCCGAAGTCCAGCCAGTTCTGGTTGCCGTTGATCCGCACCCCGATGCCGGGCACCGCGACCAGCGCGAGCGCGCCGATCACCGCGAACATCACCGGGTAGACGATCACCCGCAGCACCGCCACCGGGACGGAGGCGAAGCCGGCCAGCAGGACCAGGCCGAGGATGCCGGCGATCAGCTGCTTGAGGAAGTAGTACTGCGCGGTGTGGTGCTGGTTCAGCGCCAGGATCTGCGAGGCCGAGAAGACCATCATCAGGCCCAGCACGACCAGCAGCAGAGTGGTGCCGACGATCAGCAGGTACGGTGTGAGCGGCCGGTCCAGCCAGTACCGGACCCGGGCCCGGAAGGCCTGCAACCGTCCCAGCGGACCGGCCGACTTGTACTTGGTCGTGGTGGCGGAGATCACTCGCCACGGCTCGGCGGCGTCCTGTTCGGTCGCACCGGAATCCGCCCTGCCCTGCCCCGCCACCGCTCCCCGCTCCCACTCTTGTGGCTCGATCGCCTCCGGGCCGCTCCGAACCCGACACCGACGGTCGTCGCTCCCGTTCCCACGGCTCGTTCGCCTCCGGGCCGCTCCGAACCCGACGGCGCGGCCCTTCGGCTCACTCGCCCGAGGGGCCCGACTACTCCCCCGCGGGGTCCGCCAGCTCCCGGACGGCCGCCGCGAACAGGTCGCCGCGCTCGCCGTAGTTGGTGAACATGTCCATCGAGGCGCAGGCCGGGGCCAGCAGCACCGTGTCACCCGATCGGGCGAGCGATGCGGCCGTTCGAACGATCTCGGTCATCGCCACCGCGCCAGTCTGGCCCTCGGCCGCCTCGATCACCGGCACATCCGGAGCGTGTCGCTCCAGTGCCTCGCGGATCAGCGCCCGGTCCTGCCCGATCAGCACGACCGCGCGCAGCCGCTCGGCCGCGCCCTGGACGAGGTCGTCGAAGGTCGCGCCCTTGGCCAGTCCCCCGGCGACCCAGACGATCGGCCGGTAGGCGGCCAGCGAGGCCGCGGCGGCGTGGGTGTTGGTGGCCTTGGAGTCGTCGATGTACGTGACCTCGCGGACGGTACCGACCTCGGCGATCCGGTGGGCGTCCGGGCGGAAGGCCCGCAGGCCCTCCCGGACGGCCTTCGGCTCGACCCCGTACGCCCGGGCCAGCGCCGCCGCGGCGAGCGCGTTGGCGATGTTGTGCGGGGCCGGCGGGTTGACGTCCTCGACGGAGCCCAGCTCGGCCGCGTTCTTGGCCCGGTCCGCGACGAAGGCGCGGTCGACCAGCAGGCCGTCCACGACGCCGAAGTTCGACAGGCCGGGCGCGCCGAGCCCGAAGCCGACCGCCCGGCAGCCCTCCTCGACGTCGGCCTCGCGGACCAGCGCCTCGGTGGCCGGGTCGGCCAGGTTGTACACGCAGGCCACCACGTTGCCCTCGTAGATCCGGCCCTTGTCGGCGGCGTACGCCTCCATCGAGCCGTGCCAGTCGAGGTGGTCCGGGGCCAGGTTGAGCACGGCCGCCGAGTACGGGCGCAGCGAGGGCGCCCAGTGCAGCTGGTAGCTGGAGAGCTCGACGGCGAGCACGTCGTACGGCTCCTCGGCGAGCACCGCGTCCAGCACCGAGACCCCGACGTTGCCGACGGCGGCGGTGCGCTTGCCGGCCGCGGTGAGAATCGAGGCGAGCATCTGGACGGTGGTGGTCTTGCCGTTGGTGCCGGTGACGGCCAGCCAGGGGGCGGGCTCACCGGTGCCCGGCAGCGGCTTGCGCAGCCGCCAGGCCAGCTCGACGTCGCCCCAGACGGGTACCCCGGCCGCCTCGGCAGCGGCGAACAGCGCGCTGTCGGGGGCCCAGCCGGGCGAGGTGACGATCAGTTCGGTGCCCTCGGGCAGGCTCGCGCCGTCGCCCAGGCGTACCGCGACGCCGATCGCCTCCAGCTCGGCGGCGCGGGCCCGCAGGCCCACACCGCCACCGCCGTCGACCACGGTGACGCTCGCGCCGAGCCCGTTCAGGACGCGCGCTGCGCTGATGCCCGAGACGCCGAGTCCGGCGACGACGACGGGCAGGTCAGAGAAGTCAGGGTTCGTCATCCGGTCCGGTATCCCGCGTAGAAGAGGCCGAGGCCGACGGCCACGCACAGGCCCTGGATGATCCAGAAGCGGACCACGACCAGGACTTCGCTCCAGCCCTTGAGTTCGAAGTGGTGCTGTAGTGGCGCCATCTTGAAGACGCGCTTGCCGGTCATCCGGAAGGAGCCGACCTGGATGATCACCGACAGGGTGATGATCATGAAGAGGCCGCCGAGCAGGATCAGCAGCAGCTCGGTGCGCGAGCAGATCGCCAGACCGGCCAGGGCACCGCCGAGGGCGAGCGAGCCGGTGTCACCCATGAAGATCTTGGCGGGCGAGGTGTTCCACCAGAGGAAGCCGAAGCAGGAGCCCATCAGGGCGGCGGCCACGACGGCGAGGTCCAGTGGGTCCCGGACGTCGTAGCAGGCGTTGGTGGCGGAGAGGAAGTAGGCGCAGCTCTGCCCGTACTCCCAGACGCCGATGAAGGTGTACGCGCCGAAGGCCATCACCGAGGCGCCGGTGGCCAGGCCGTCCAGACCGTCCGTCAGGTTCACGCCGTTGGAGGTCGCCGCGATCATGAAGTACGCGAAGATGACGAACAGCACCGGGCCGATCGACCACTTGAAGTCGCGCACGAAGGACAGCGACTGGGAGGCCGGGCTGAGCCCGCGGTCGTCGTGGAACTGCAGCGCCAGGATGGCGAACACCAGGCCGACGATCGACTGGCCGGCCAGCTTCGCCTTGGCCCGCAGGCCGAGCGAGCGGCGCTTGACGACCTTGATGTAGTCGTCCAGGAAGCCGACCAGGCCGAGGCCGGTGGTCAGGAAGAGCACCAACAGCCCGGAGGCGGTCGGGCTCTCGCCCGTTATCGCCTTGGTGCCGAAGTACGCGATCAGGGTCGCCAGGATGAAGGCGATGCCGCCCATCGTGGGCGTGCCCTTCTTGCTGTGGTGCGCCTTGGGACCGTCGTCACGGATGTACTGGCCGTAGCCCCCTCGGGCGAGCAGCTTGATCAGGGCGGGCGTGCCGACCAGCGAGAGGATCAGGCCGATCATCCCGGAGAAGAGGATCTGCTTCATCATCGGGCAACACCGTCCGTCAGGAGGGCCTCGGCCACCTTCTCCAGCCCCACCGAACGGGACGCCTTCACCAGGACCACATCCCCCGGCCGCAGCTGACTGCGCAGCAGCTCGACCGCCGCGTCCGCGTCGGACACCAGCACCGACTCCTCACCCCACGAACCTTCGTTCCTCGCGCCGAGTTCCATGCAGGCCGCCTCGCGTCCGCCGACCGCCACCAGCTTGGTGACGTCCAGCCGGACGGCGAGCCGTCCGATGGCGTCGTGCTCGGCCAGGCTGTCCTCGCCGAGCTCCCGCATCTCGCCGAGCACCGCCCAGGTACGGCGGCGCTCCGGACCGCGGCCGCCCATCGAGACCAGCGCCCGCAGCGCGGCCCGCATCGAGTCGGGGTTCGCGTTGTAGGCGTCGTTGACGACGGTGACACCATCGGCCCGGTCGACGACCTCCATGCGCCAGCGGGACAGCGCACCCGCCTCGCCCAGAGCTGCCGCGGTGTCGTCGACGGTCATCCCGAGCTCCGTCGCCACCGCGGCGGCGGCGAGGGCGTTCGAGACGTGGTGCTCACCGTACAGGCGCAGCTGCACGGGAGCGGAACCGGCCGGGGTGGTGAGCGTGAACGACGGCCGCCCGGTGGCGTCCAGGCGAACGTCGGTCGCCCGGACGTCGGCGTCCGGGGACTCCCCGAACAGGACGACCTTGGCCTTGGTGCGGGAGGCCATCGCGCGCACCAGCCGGTCGTCCGCGTTGAGGATCGCGGCGCCCTCGGCGGGCAGCGCCTCCACCAGCTCGCCCTTGGCCTCGGCGATCGCCTCCTGGGAGCCGAACTCGCCGACGTGAGCGGTGCCGACGTTGAGCACCAGGCCGATCCGCGGCGGGGTGATCGAGGTGAGGTACTCGATGTCGCCCTTGTGCCGGGCGCCCATCTCCATCACCAGGTGCCGGGTGCCGTCCTCGACCCGCAGCGCGGTCATCGGGTGGCCGATCTCGTTGTTCAGCGAGCCGGGCGGGAAGACGGTCTCGCCGTGGCGCTGGAGCAGCTGGGCGATCAGGTCCTTGGTGCTGGTCTTGCCGGCCGAGCCGGTCAGCGCGACCACCGTGGTGCCCTCGGCCCGGGCGACCACGGTCCGGGCCAGCCGGCCGAGCGCCTCCACCACACTGTCGACCAGGACGGCGGGCACGCCGACCGGGCGGGAGGCCAGCACCGCGACGGCGCCGGCCTCGACCGCCGTGGTCGCGTAGTCGTGGCCGTCCACGTGCTCGCCGACGAAGGCCGCGAACAGGCCGCCGGGGCGGACCTTCCGCGAGTCGACCTCGACCGGGCCGGTGACCAGGGTGTCCGGGTCGGCGCCGTCCAGGGTGCCTCCGACGGCGGTCGCCACCTCGGCGAGGGTCAGTGCGATCACTGCTGCTCTACTCCTCGGTCGCCCTGCTCGGCCGTGGTCCGCGCGATGGACTCGCGCAGCACCTCCCGGTCGTCGAAGGGGCGGATCTCGTCTCGTACGTACTGGCCGAGCTCGTGGCCCTTGCCGGCCACCAACACGGTGTCCCCCGCCCGGGCGCGGGCGACCGCGAGTCGGATCGCCTCCGCCCGGTCGGGGACGACCAGGACGGCCCCGCGCTCGGCCTCGGGCACCGCGGCGGCGCCGGTCAGCATGCTGGCGAGGATCGCCAGCGGGTCCTCGCTGCGCGGGTTGTCACTGGTCAGCAGGGCGGTGTCGGCGAGCCGGGCGGCGATGGCGCCCATCGGGCCGCGCTTGTGCGGGTCGCGGTCGCCACCGCAGCCGACGACGACGTGCAGCCGGCCCTTGGTGACCTCGCGCAGCGAGGCGAGGACGGCGTGCAGGGCGTCCGGCTTGTGGGCGTAGTCGACCACGGCGACGAACGGCTGCCCGCCGTCCACCCGCTCCAGTCGGCCCGGCACGCCGGGAACGGCGGCCACTCCGGCCACCGCCCGCTCCAGCGGCAGCCCGGCGGCGACCAGCACGGTGATCGCGGCCAGCGCGTTGGCCACGTTGAACGGGCCGGGCAGCGGGACGGAGGCGTCGGCCTCGGCGCCGTCCGGACCGACCACCCGGAAGGTGGAGCCGGCCGGTCCGAGCTGAACGTCCACGGCCCGCCAGTCCGCCCCGGCGTCACCGGTCGCGGAGAAGGAGGTCACCGGGATCTCGGCCTCGGCGGCGAGCCGGCGCCCGTACTCGTCGTCCAGGTTGACCACCCCGTGGCGGGACTTGCCGGCCTGGAACAGCCGGGCCTTCGCCTGGAAGTAGTCCTCCATGTCCGGGTGGAAGTCGAGGTGCTCGGGGGTGAGATTGTTGAACAGCGCGACGTCGTACGTCACCCCGTCGGTACGGCCGAAGACGAGGGCGTGGCTGGAGACCTCCATGGTCACCGCGTCCGCGCCGCGCTCGGCCATCACGCCGAGGATCGCGTGCAGGTCGGTGGCCTCGGGGGTGGTGCGCTCGCTCTTGATCCGCTCGTCCCCGACCCGCATCTCGACGGTGCCGATCACGCCCGGGCTGCGCCCGGCGCCGCGCAGCCCGCCCTCGACCAGGTACGAGGTGGTGGTCTTGCCGTTGGTGCCGGTCAGCCCGATCATCAGCAGCCGCTCGGACGGGTGGCCGTAGACGATCGCGGCCAGCTCGCCCATCCGGCCCCGCGGCCGGTCCACGACCAGCAGCGGCAGCCCGGTGGGGGCGGCCAGCTCGGCGCCCGCCGGGTCGGTCAGCACGGCCACCGCACCGGCGTCCACGGCCTTGGCGGCGAAGGCCGCGCCGTGGTGGTTGGCGCCCGGGAAGGCCACGTACACATCACCCGGGCGCACCGCGCGGGAGTCGTGGGTGACGCCGGTGACTGCACCGCCCTCGACGGGCGGCAGGCCCAGCCGGGCGGCCAGCTCGGCGAGCGGCAGGGCGGCGGTCCCGGTCGGGCGGGGCGGACTCACGGTGGTTTGATCGGGTTTCGGCACGGCGGGAAGGCTATCCGCCGAAGGGTGCCCAGGGCCAAACCGGGCCTCCGCCGCGCCGCCGTCCGCACTGGCCCGCTGGTTGCTCATCCTCGTTCACGGCTTCCACTCGACGGGCAGGTTCGGCGCCTGGCTTCCGCTCGGCGGGACCTGCATGGTCTTCAGGGTGAACTCCATCACCTGCTTGAACACCGGGCCGCACAGCTGGCCGCCGAAGTGCCCGTTGACCGGGCCCTGGAGGGTACAGGACACGGTGTAGCGGGGGGCGTCGGCGGGGGCGAAGCCGATGAAGGAGGCGGTGTAGCCGTCATAGCCCTTGCCGTCGGCGGCGCCCCGGTTGGCGGTGCCGGTCTTGCCGGCGACCCGGTAACCGGGGATGGCGGCCTTGCCGCCGGTGCCCTGCTCGTCGTCGACGACCGACTCCAGCATCGAGGTGAGGGTCTTGGCGGTCTGCTCGCTGACCACCCGGCTCTGCTCGCCCGGCGGGGTCGCGGTGTACTTGCCGTCCGGCCCGGTGATGCCCTGGACGATGCTCGGCGCCACCCGCACCCCGCCGTTGGCGATGGTCGAGTACACCGAGGTGGCCTGCAGCGCGTTCATCTGCAGCGGGCCCTGGCCGAAGGCGATGTTGTACTTCTCCGAGGCGACCAGGTCCTCCGGCTTCTTGAGCATCCCCGGGGTCTCCCCGGGGAAGTTCAGGCCGGTCGGCCGGGCCACGCCGAACTTGCGCATGTAGCCGTCCAGGATCTGGTTGGCCTTCTGCTGGTCGCCGTCGCCGAGGGTCTCGACCGCCTCGATGGTGCCGATGTTGGAGGACTTGGCGAGCACCCCGGCCAGGGTCAGGTACCAGTCGCCGTGCTCGACGTCGTCCTTGAACTGCTGCCCGGCCCGGACCAGCCGGTTGGGCACGGTGACCCTGGTGTCCCAGTTGGCCTTGCCGGAGTCGAGGACGGCGGCCAGGCTCATCAGCTTGGCGGTGCTGCCCGGCTCGTAGGCGTCGACCAGGGCCGGGTTGCCCATCTGGGCCTGCTTGGCGAGGCTCAGGTCGTTCGGGTTGAAGCCGGGCGCGCTGGCCATCGCGATGACCTGGCCGGTCTTCACGTCCTGGACCACGACGTAGCCCTTCTCCGCGCCGGAGTTGGCCACCTGGTCGGTGATCGCCCGCTGGGCGGCCCACTGGACGTCGCGGTTGATGGTCAGCTTGATGTCGCTGCCGGGCACCGCCGGGTCCATCGAGCCCCCGGCGGTGGGCACCAGCCGCCCGCCCGACTGGGCGTAGCTGCTGTGGCCGTCCTTGCCGACCAGTTGCTTCTGGTACTGCAGCTCCAGCCCGCCGGCGCCCTCGCCCTCGCCGTTGACGAAGCCGACCAGGTTGGCGGCCAGGCCCTCGGCCGGGTAGATCCGCTTCTGGGTCTCCCGGTTGAACACCCCGGCCAGCGGGTTGACGCACTCGTTGTCCATCCGGGTGCGCCCGCCCTGGTCGGCGGGCTTGCCGAGCAGCTTCTTCTGGGCCTGGCAGGTACGCGAGCCGGCCTTCTTCTCCAGGCCCGCCTTGAGGTCGCTGATCTGGTTCTTGGCGGCCGGGGTCTGCTGCGCGGCGAGCCGCTTGTAGCGGGTCTTGGGGGTGTGCAGGTCGGCGGCGATCTTCTCCTTGGCGACGCCGACGATCGGAGACAGCAGGGCGGCCGCCTGCTCCGGCGCGTCCGGGATGCCGGTGGCCTCGGGGGTGAACATCGCCGGGTCGGCGGTGATGTCGTACGCGTCCACGGTGGCGGCCAGCGCGACGCCGTCGGAGGACGTTATCGAGCCGCGCTCGGCGGTGATCGGGATGTTCAGGTAGCGGTTGGTGTTGGCGTCGGCGGCCAGCGCGTCGGCGTCCACCAACTGGAGCTGCACCAGGCGCCCGGCGAACACCGAGAACACCAGCGACAGCGCCACGGTGATCACCCGCAGCCGGCGCTTCGGCTCCGCCAGCCGCAGCGCCCTGGCGCGCTGGGGCAGCCGGGACTTCGGACGCGGCCGCACCGCCGCCTGGCTGCGGGCCGGCGGACGGCCCTCCGGACGGCGCTGCTGCGGTGCCCGCGGGGTACGGGCGGCGGCGGCCTTGGCGGGCTGCGCCTTGGCCGACTGGCCGCGCGCGGTCGAGCCCTTCGCCGGCTGCGCCTTCGGCGGCTGGGGCTTGGCGGGCTGGACCTTCCCGGACTGGCCGCGGACGCTCTGGCCGTTGGCCGGCTGCCCCTTCGCGGGCTGGCCGCGCCCGGTGGCGGGCCGGGCCGTCCCGGCCCGCGGCGGCTGGCGCCGACCGGAGCCCGAACCGGAGCCTGACGGCTGACGAGGCGTCGTCATCGGGTACCACCCCCGTGCTGGGCCGGCGAGGACGTCACCGGGTTGAGCTGGATCACCGAGTCACCGGCCGAGGCCGCCGGGCTCGGCGGCGGCGCCTGGGGGCTCGGCTGCGCCGGCGGCTGGGCACCGGGCGAGGTGCTCGGCGCGGCGCTCTGCTGCGCCGGGGCCGGGGACGCCTTCATCGGCCACGGCTCGACCGTTGACTTCTTCACCGGCGGGCTGTCCTGCGCCGGGCCGGGCGTGCCGATCACCTTGCCGCCGTTCGGCACGTCCAGGAAGGCCATCCCGCCGGCCGGGACCAGGCCCAGCTCGGCGGCCCGCTTGGCCAGGGCGTCCGGGGCCGAGCTCTGGTCGATCTCGTGCTGGAGGCTCTGCTGCTCGTCGGTCGCCTTGGTGGTCTGCTTCTGCAGCCGGGACAGCTCGAAGGAGCCCTCGTTGAGCGCCGTGTTCAGCGCCAGCAGCCCGAGCAGCCCCGCCGCCAGCAGCACCACCACGAGCACCGCGAACGGGGTGCGCCCCCGCACGGGGCGCCGCCCCGGCCGGACCGTGATCCGCGCCCTGCCCTGCCCGGGCAGTCCTCCCCGCCCCGCCCGGACCTCACCGGCCACCGGCCCCACCGCTCTCCTCCGCCCTTCGGACCCCGCCGGAGCCGTTCCTCAGCCCCGCTTGCTTCGGTCCCTGATCCTCTCCGCCACCCGCAGCCGTACAGGCGCGGCGCGCCGGTTCTCCTCGATCTCCGCCTCGGTCGCCAGCTCGGCACCGCGGGTGATCAGTTTGAGCCAGGGCTGGTGCTCCTCCGGGATGAACGGGAGCCCCGGCGGGGCGGTGCTGGTCGAGCCGGCGGCGAAGCACTGCTTCACCAGCCGGTCCTCCAGCGACTGGTACGACATCACGACCATCCGGCCGCCGAGCGCGAGGACGTCCAGCGCCCCCGGGATCGCCCGCTCCAGGACCTCCAGCTCGCCGTTGACCTCGATCCGCAGCGCCTGGAACGTCCGCTTGGCGGGGTTGCCCCCGGTCCGGCGGGTCGCCGCCGGGATGGCGTTGCGCACCAACTCGACCAGACGCGCGCTGTTGGTGAACGGTTCCTTCTCCCGCTCCCGCAGGATGACCGAGGCGATCTTCCCGGCGAACCGCTCCTCGCCGTACACCTTGAGGATCCGGGCCAGGTCGCCGTGGCCGTAGGTGTTCAGCACCTCCGCCGCGCTGATCCCCCGGGTCTGGTCCATCCGCATGTCCAGCGGCGCGTCCTGGGCGTAGGCGAAGCCGCGGTCGGCCTCGTCCAGCTGCATCGAGGAGACGCCGAGGTCGAACAGGATGCCGTCCACCTCGTCGATGCCCAGGCGCTCCAGCACCTCGGGGATCTCGTCGTACACCGCGTGCACCAGGGTGGCCCGGTCGCCGAAGGGGGCCAACCGCTCGCCGGACAGCTTCAACGCCTGCGGGTCGCGGTCCACCGCGATCAGCCGCACCTCGGGGAACTGGGTCAGCAGCGCCTCGCTGTGCCCGCCGAGGCCGAGGGTGGCGTCCACCACCACGGCGCCGGGGCGCGAGATCGCCGGGGCCAGCGCGTCCATGCACCGCTGCAGCATCACCGGAACGTGCTTGGGACCCGGTTCGTTGGTGGTCATGCGCGGTGGCGCCCTTCCTCGGTGCGGAGCAGCCCGACGACCGGGAGCTCCGACCATTCTCGCCCACCGCCTGCCGGCGCGACGACGCGGCCCGTGGTCCCCGCCCGCTCTGGGGGAAGGTCGTGGACGCCCGGCGCCGGGGAAGGTGCGCCAGGTGAACACGGAGCGGGTGGAGGCCACGGGCCGCATCGACCGGGCCGCGCACCGGCCGGAACGGCCCGGTTGACGGGCTGCGGCGGGTGTGCTCCAACGCGGCGCAACTCTATCGCGCGGACCCCTCCAGTCAATGGTCCGCTCCGGCGCACCACCCGGGCGGCGGTACGGATCACCGCAGGTCGCGGCCGTCCGGGCAGCTCGGCGGGGGCACCGGCCGGGGGCCTCCGGCGAGCGCCGCGCGCCCCCACCGGGCGACCGGGTGCGAACCCACCCCGGGCCCGGCTCCGGAACCCGCGCCGGGACGACTCCGGGACCAGCCCGGACAAACCCTCCCGTTGTCGCTATGCGCTCGATCACAGCGGTGCGTTCTGTAGCTCTCCACCCCACCGCGGAGCCCCGGATCGCACTAACGTCGCCCCCATGACAGTGACTCCCGACCGGCCCAGGCCGAACGCCGCTGCCGACTCCGCCGGACCCACCATCATCGACCGCTTCGTCACCTCCAACCGCGAGTACGCGGTGACTTTCCGGGACGGCGGCATGGACGCCCGCCCGGTCCAGAAGATCGCCGTGGTGGCCTGCATGGACGCCCGGCTCGACCTGTTCGCGGCGCTCGGCCTCGAACTGGGCGACGCACACGTCATCCGCAACGCCGGCGGCGTCGTCACCGACGACACCATCCGGTCCCTGACGATCAGTCAGCGTGCCCTGGGCACGCGCTCGATCGCCCTGATCCACCACACCGGCTGCGGCCTGCTCGGCCTCACCGAGGACTTCCGCCGCGAGCTGGAGCTGGAGGTCGGCCAGCGCCCGCAGTGGGCGGTGGAAGCCTTCGTCGACCTGGACAGCGACGTCCGCCAGTCCATGCAGCGGGTGCGCACGTCCCCGTTCCTGCTGCACACCGACGACGTCCGCGGCTTCGTCTTCGACGTCCACACCGGGCTGCTGCGCGAGATCCGGTAGCGCGGGCGCCCGCCCGCCCGGAGGCCCGCCCGCTCCCCGCCCACGCATTCGGGGGCGGCCGAATGGTGACTTCTGGCCGCCGAACGGGGGAGAATGCGCCTGCCGGTCGGACCCCGAACCACCTGGGGCGGCCGGGCCGCAGGCCGCCCACCGGCGCCGGCTCCTCCTTCGGAACCGCCCCCGGGACGGCCGCGTCAAGCATGGGGTGGGGTCCGGCCTCGGGTGGGGCGGGCGCAGCGTGCCAGGGAGCGTAAACGGGTGACGAGCTACAACGATCAGGCCGGTCTCGGCAGTCCTGCGGGGGGCGAGCAGCGGGCGAACGGGTACCGTCCGGTCGGGCTCCCGGAGCTGGCCGCGGTCGTGGACCGGGTCCGCACCAACATCGAGAGCGTGATCGAGGGCAAGCCGGAGGCCATCCGGATCGCCCTGACCGTCCTGCTCGCCGAGGGCCACCTGCTGCTGGAGGACGTGCCCGGCGTCGGCAAGACCATGCTGGCCAAGGCGCTCGCCAAGTCCGTCGACTGCACCGTGCGCCGCATCCAGTTCACCCCGGACCTGCTGCCCTCGGACGTCACCGGCACCAACATCTACGACCAGCAGCGGCACGACTTCGAGTTCCGCCCGGGCGCGATCTTCGCCCAGATCGTGGTCGGCGACGAGATCAACCGCGCCTCGCCCAAGACCCAGTCCGCACTGCTGGAGTCCATGGAGGAGCGTCAGGTCACCATCGACGGCACCAGCTACGAGCTGCCCTCGCCGTTCATGGTGGTGGCCACCCAGAACCCGGTCGAGATGGAGGGCACCTACCCCCTCCCGGAGGCCCAGCGGGACCGCTTCATGGCCCGGATCTCGATCGGCTACCCCAGCCCCGAGGCCGAGTTCGCGATGCTCGACGTGCACTCCGGCGCCAACCCGCTGGACGACCTCCAGGCCGTCGCGCACGCCGCGGACATCCTCAAGCTGGTCGAGCTGGTCCGCACCGTGCACATCGCCGATCCGGTCCGCCGCTACGCCGTCGACCTGGTCGGCGCCACCCGCACCAGCCCCGAGCTGCGGCTGGGCGCCTCGCCGCGCGCCACCCTGCACCTGGTCCGGGCCGCCCGCGCCGCCGCCGCGCTGGACGGGCGCGACTACGTCACCCCGGACGACATCCAGCGCCTGGCCGTGCCGGTCCTGGCGCACCGCCTGATGCCGACCGCCGAGACCCAGCTCGGCCGCCGCACCGCCGAGCAGATCGTGACCGACCTGGTCGCCCGGCTGCCGCTGCCGCGTCCGCAGGGCGGCCCGGCCGTCCGGAGGGGCTGAGGTGGCCTCATCCGACCCGACGGGCGGACTGCGGGCCGGCCTGCGCGGCCTCACCACCCGGGGCCGCTCCTTCCTCGCCGCCGGTCTGACCGCGGTGGTCTGCTCCTACCTGCTCGACCAGGACGCGCTGCTGCGGGTCGGCGTGCTGCTCGCCGCACTGCCGCTGGCCGCCGCCGCGGTGGTCGCCAACACCCGCTACCGGGTGGCCAGCGGACGCCGGCTCAGCCCGCACCGGGCGATCGCCGGCCAGGAGGCCCGGGTCCACCTGCGGGTGGACAACGTCTCCCGGGTGCCCAGCGGGCTGCTGCTCCTGGAGGACCAGGTCCCGTACGTGCTCGGGCCGCGCCCGCGCTTCGTACTGGACCGGGTCGAGCCGCGCGGCTACCGCGAGGTGTCCTACCGGGTCCGCTCCGACCTGCGCGGCCGCTACCCGCTCGGGCCGCTGCAGCTGCGGCTGTCCGACCCGTTCGGGATGTGCGAGGTCAACCGCGCCTTCACCGCCTCCGACGTGCTCACCGTCGTCCCCCAGGTGCAGGCGCTGCCGCAGGTGCGGCTCACCGGCGAGTGGATCGGCCAGGGCGAGAGCCACACCCGCACGCTGGCGCTGGCCGGCGACGACGACGTGATCCTGCGCGAGTACCGGCCCGGCGACGACCTGCGCCGGGTGCACTGGCGTTCCACCGCCCGGTACGGCGAGCTGATGGTGCGCCGCGAGGAGCAGCCGCAGAAGGCCCGCGCCACCGTCCTGCTGGACACCCGCGAGGTGGGCCACCGGGGCATGGGCCCCGCGTCCTCCTTCGAATGGGCGGTCAGCTGCGCCGCCTCCGTCGCCGTGCACCTGCTGGAGCGCGGCTACCAGACCCGGTTGCTCACCGACACCGGCCACTGGGTGCCCGGGCCCGGCAACGGCGGGCACAACGTCGCCGCCGACACCTCCGGGCTGATCCTGGACGCCCTCGCGGTCGCCGACCTGTCCGACGGCGCCGGGCTCTCCCGCGCCGAGGAGCCGCTGCGGGCCGGCGGCGAGGGCCTGCTGGTCGCCGTCCTCGGCGACCTGGACAAGGCGCAGACCGCCCGGCTGGCCCGGCTGCGCGGCCGTACCGGCGGGGCCGTCGCCTTCCTGCTCGACACCGGCACCTGGGCCGGTCTGCGGATGCTCGCCCCGGACACCGGCGGGGAGGAGTTCCGCGAGCGGGTCCGGGAGCTGCGCCAGGCGGGCTGGACGGTCCTGCCGGCCCGGGCCGGCGACTCCGTGCCGGACCTGTGGCGGGCCGCCGACGGCGCCAAGACCACCGCCCCCTACCGAGAAGAGGCCGGCGCGTGACCCCCCGGGCCAAACTGACCGTCTACTCGGCGCTGGCCACCGCCCTCGCCTCGCTGTGCATGCTGCCGCTGCTGACCACCCGCAGCTGGCTCACCGACGCCTTCCTGGTGATCGCGGTGATCTCGGCGGTCGGCGCGGGCCTGCGCCGGTCCCCGCTGTTCCGCTGGACGGTGCCGGTGGCCCAGGTGCTGGTGCTGCTCCTGCTGATGCTGATCGGCTTCGCCGGCTCCGGGATGACCGCCGGCGTGCTGCCCGGCCCGTCCGCGATGCGGGTGCTGAGCCGGGTCTTCTCGGCCGGCCTCGACGACGTCACCCAGTACGCCATCCCGGCGCCGCCGACCGCCGGCCTGCGGCTGATCCTGGTCTCCTCGGTCGGCCTGATCGCCGTGCTGGTGGACGCCGTCGCGGTGACGTACCGGCGCTCGGCACTGGCCGGGCTGCCGCTGCTGGCGCTCTATTCGATCGGCAACGGCCTGGCCGGGGAGCACAGCAGCTGGGTCTGGTTCGGCTGCGCCGCGGCCGGCTACCTCGTGCTGCTGTTCGCCGAGGGCCAGGACCGGGTCTCCCGCTGGGGCCGGGTCTTCCGCGGCGGCGCGCGGGGCACGGTGACCTCCACCCAGGTCAGCCTCGGCGGCCAGCAGGTCGGCGTGCTGGCGCTGGCCCTGGCGCTGCTGCTGCCGGTCTTCCTGCCGCGCTGGGACCTCGGGCTGTTCGACTCCGGCTCCGGCGGGTCGTCCGGCAAGGGCACCGCCGGGAGCGTGACCACCAGCCTCGACCCGCTGGTCAGCCTGGAGGCGGCGATCACCAAGCCGTCCGACACCGAGCTGCTCACCTACACCCTGGACAGCGACCTCGCCGACCAGATCTATCTGCGCACCGGCTCGCTGGACCAGTTCGACGGCACCAACTGGAAGCTCAGCAGCACGGTGGTCAGCGACCTGCCGGCCACCATGCCCGCCCCCGAGGGCCTGCGGGTCACCGACGTCCCCCGGATCCAGGGCGACTTCCAGGTCAGCGACAAGCTGGAGAAGAGCTGGCTGCCGATGCCGTACCCGGCCGCCTCCGTCCAGGTCCCCAAGCGCGGTGACTGGAAGCTCGACCCGATGACCCGCACCGTCCTGCCGACCAACGACAAAGCGATCCGCGGCCTGCACTACACCGTCAGCGCGCTGGACCTGCGCCCCACCGCCGACGAGCTGCGCACCGCGCCGCTCGCCCCGCAGGACATCCGGGAGCACTACACCGCCATCCCCTCCGACCTGCCGTCCGTGGTGGCCGAGCAGGCCAAGGCGGTCACCGCCGGCGCCCGCAACGACTACGACCGGGCGACGGCCCTGGTGAACTGGTTCACCGGCCCGCAGTTCAAGTACGACACCTCGGTCGACGGCGGCACCGGCAGCGACGCCATCGCGGTCTTCCTGCGCGACCACCGGGGCTTCTGCGTGCACTTCGCCTCCACCATGGCCGCGATGGCCCGGGTGCTGAAGATCCCGGCCCGGGTCGCGGTCGGCTTCACCCCCGGTGACAGCAAGGGCGGCAACGTCTACTCGGTCAGCGGCCGGATGTACCACGCCTGGCCCGAGCTGTACTTCTCCGGCTACGGCTGGACGCGGTTCGAGCCGACCCCGAGCCGGGGCGTGCCGACCCACTACACCGAGGGGTCCAGCACCCCGACCACGGCTCCCAGCCAGCAGGCGACCGCCGCCGCGACCAGCGCGGCGGCCGTCCCGGCGCCGACCAACAGCTCCGGCTGCACCGCCAAGCAGCACCAGCTGGGCGACTGCGGCCCCAAGGGCAAGGCCGTCAGCACCGCCGCCGAGGAGTCCTGGCTGCTCTCCGGGCAGGTGCTCGGCACCCTGGCCGTGGTGATCGGACTGATCGCCCTGTTGCTCGTACCGATGTTCTGGCGGACGGCCGTGCGCCGTCGTCGGCTCGGCGGCGGCGGGCGCCGCCGGCCGGGCGGGGACGGTCCGGCCGAGCTCACAGACGCCCAGGTGCTGGCCGCCTGGGACGAGCTGGTCGACTCCGCCTGGGACGTCGGAATTCCCCCGGACGAGTCACGCACGCCGCGCTCGGCCGCCCGCCGGATCACCGAGACGGCGGACCTGGACGCGGATGCGGCAGCCGCCGCCGGGCGCCTGGCCCTGGCCACCGAACGGGTGCTCTACGCCCCTCCCGGGCAGGTCACCACCGCCCCGCTGGCCGCCGACGTCCGCACCGCCCGGCGTGCCCTGTGGGCCCACACCCGCCGGGCCGGCCGGGTCCGGGCGCTGCTGCTGCCGCCGTCCTCGGCGCAGCTGTGGTGGCGGATCTCCGAGGCGCTGCGGGCGGCCCGGGCGGGCGCCGCCACCCGGACCGGCCGGGCCGCCGAGGCGGTCTCCGGCCCGGTGCGGCGGGTGGTCACCCGCGGCAAGCGGTCCACTCCGGAGTCCTGACACACACGGGAGCCGGGGCGGGCAGTTCATCGACTGCCCGCCCCGGCTCCCGTCTTGGGTTCCTCGGCGCGGTCGGTGCGCCGGTACGGCTCAGAAGCCGCCGGTCTGCTCGTCCCGGCGGCGCTGCCAGCGCTGCTCCACCCGGTCCATCATCCCGGCCTTGCGGCGCGGGGCGGCGGCCTGGCGGGGGCCCGCGCCCTGGCTCGCGGGCCCGCGGCGCCAGCCGGTGACCGCGAACACCGCACACCCGAGCATCACCAGGAAACCGACGACGCTGACCCAGATCTGGTCCGGAACGACCATGCCGCCCATCAGCAGGCCGATCCCCACCACGAAGCCGGCGACGGCCAGGTAGACCCGCCGACGGGTGTAGGTGCGCAGCCCGGTTCCCTCAAGCGCCGACGCGAATTTGGGATCTTCGGCATACAGCGCTCGCTCCATCTGGTCGAGCAGTCGCTGCTCGTGCTCCGAGAGCGGCACGGAGTCCTCCTACTCGTCGGTCGCGGGTGCGACCGGTCCGCCACCCCGGTCGGGGAGGCCAGTCCAATCAGCCTTGGGCACACGGTCGGACGCCCGTGCGGGGGACCCGGCCCGTGTCGTCCATATGCCCCACGCATCCGGCTGTCATGCTTTCCGGCTTTACCCAGATCATACGGTCCGTGGACCCGTTGCGGAGTGGTCTGCGCCGCGTGGTACGGGCCACTTGGACCGGGTGGGACCGCACCCGGCTCAACGCCGGACGGATCGGACTAGTGCCCGACCCGGTGGAATCGGTCAGGACCTGGGGAACTTCCCGATCCCACCCCGGTGAGGGGAGGGCGTCCGGCGGGCGAACCACCGCCGGACGGTGCGCGAACCGTACGGCGGGCGGGCAGGCGGTCCAGCGGGGGTCAGGCCAGGGTGGCCAGCAGGTGCAGCTGGGTGGCGACGGCGTGGAAGGCGGGCTGCCCGGCGGCGGCCTCCTCCAGCTTCAGCAGCGCCTCCATCGCGCCCGGCTCGGCGTCCACCAGCACCCCGGGCACCAGGTCGGCGAAGACCCGTACGCCGTGCACCGACTCCACGCGCAGGCCCGCGCCCTCGGCCAGCCGGCCCAGCTCCTCGCCGGTGAACCGGCGCGGCATCGGGTCCTGCTCGCCCCAGCGGCCGTCTTCGGCGGAGAGCACCGTGCGGGCCTCGTTGAAGTGGCCGGCCAGCGCACGGGCCAGCACGGCGCCGTTGCGGTTGGCGGCCAGCAGGCTGACCAGGCCGCCCTTGCGCAGGGTCGCGGCCAGGCTGCCGAGCGACTCGGCCGGGTCGTCCACGACCTCCAGCACGCCGTGGCAGAGCACCGCGTCCACGGTGCCGGGGGCGACCAGCTCGGGCAGCGTCTGGGTGTCCCCCTGGACGGCCCGGACCAGGTCCGTCACCCCGGCCTCGGCGGCCCGGCGCTCCAGCGCGAACAGCGCGTCGGGGCTCGGGTCGACCACGGTGACCCGGTGGCCGAGCTTGGCCACCGGCACGGCGAAGTTACCGGTGCCGCCGCCGGTGTCGACCACGTCGAGCACCGGCTGGTCCAACTCGGCCACCCGCTTCTCCAGGGCGGCCCGCACCACCTCCCAGACCACGGCGGTACGCAGGGCGCTGCGGGGACGCGTCGGGTACAAGGCGGGACTCCTCGGCACGTGCAGATCGATCAGGATGCCTCCACCTTAGACCGACCGGCACATGGTGGGCGGCGCAAGGAGCGGCGTCCGGGCCGAGCCTGGCGAGGCGGAGGAGGGAGTAGCAGCGGAGCTGCGGCGACCGACGACAACGCAGTCCGGGCGACACCCGGGCGCCGCGACGCCGCCCACCATGTGCCGGTCGGTCTTAGGGCCTGTCCCCGGGCTCGTCGGTGTCGAGCGGCAGCCGCGGGGCGGGCGGGGCCGGGCGCAGGCCGAGCAGCCGCTGGACCAGGCGCAGGAACAGGGCGGAGTTGCGGATCAGGTCGTCGGCGTCGCGGGCCGAGGCGGCGCCCCGGATCCCGGCCTCGGCAGCGGCCCGGCGGCGGGCGCCGGCCCCGTAGTAGAGCGCCCATTCGGCCAGTTCGGGGGCCACCTCGGGCAGTACCTCCCAGGCGCTGCGGATGGCCTTGCGCCGGCGCGGGTTCTTCTCCGGCCGGCCGCGGACGGCCAGCACGGCCGCCACCGTGCGCAGCGCAGCGAGGTGGGCGGTGGCGTAGCGCTCCAGCGGGTCCTCCAGCGCGCGGGCGCGGGCCAGCGTGCGGTGGGCATCGGCGAGCAGGTCGAGGGCGGCGGGCGGCGCGGCCGTCCGGCGCGACACGGGGTGCACGTCCCGCCCGGCGGGGCCGGGGGCGTGCGGCAGGGCGGCGGGGTGGAGGCGGGCGGTGACGGGCTCAGGGTGGCTGATGGTCATGGTCTCCCCCGTTCCGAGGCAGCGCGCGGACCGGGTGGTCCGTGCTCCTCCATCGTGAACGGCGCCACTGACAATCAGGCCCCGGGAACGGGCGTACCGGCGGCGGACACGGTCCCCCGATCCGCGCCGCCGCCGTCTGCCGTCGCTCCGCCCAACCCCCACCGGGCGGCGGTGCGAACTCCCCCCGTTCCCCCGTTTCCCCCGTTCGGAGACCGGTCTCCCCCCGGCCCGCTCCGCCGCCCCGTGTCGGCGGTGCGGGGCCCGTGACCGGCGCCCGACGCGGATCCCGAGCCACCACCCCCTGGCCCTCCCGGCCGGGGAGCGGACGGATCCGCCACCCGGGCGGCCGGCGCCCGACGCGCCGTCCTCCCGGGTGCCACTACTCTCCCGTCCCGGCAGGTCGGAGGCCATCCGCTGACGTACTCAACCGGGGATCTGAGTACCCGTACTCAGTCGGCCCGGCCGGCCGGGCCCGGAACCACGGCGGTGGCCCGTGGCGTCCCGGCTCCGGGTACGGTACGGCGGGACCGGGGCGGTCCCGGCCCGGGTCGGGAGACCCGGGATGGCGAGGAGGGGGACGCGATGACGGTCCTGCCGCTGATCTTCACCAGCGGTCTGGCCAGCGGCATCAACGCGTATGCGGTGGTGCTGCTGCTCGGTCTGCTGGGCCGGTTCGCCGGGGCGGAGTCGGTGCCGCACGCGCTGGAGCGCACCGATGTGCTGATCGCGGCGGCCGTGCTGTTCCTGCTGGAGGCGGTGGCCGACAAGATCCCGTACGTGGACACCGTCTGGGACGCCGTGCACACCGTGATCCGGCCGATCGCCGGCGCCGTCGTCGGGGTGCTGATCGCGAGCAACGACCCGGGCTCGCTGAGCGAGGTCGCGGCCGGGGCGATGGGTGGCACCACGGCGCTGGTCACCCACCTGGTGAAGGCCTCGCTGCGGATGGCCGTCAACACCTCGCCCGAACCGTTCAGCAACATCGTGGTCAGCCTTGCGGAGGACATCTCGGTGGCCGGCCTGGTCACCCTGGCGATCTTCCACCCCTGGCTGGCCGCCTCGATCGCCGCCGCCCTGTTGCTGACCGGCCTGCTGCTGGTCCGGCTGGCGGTCAGCAAGGTCCGCGCCTTCCGGGCCCGCCGCCGCGAACGCAGGGCCACCAGGGCCGCGGCCGGAGCGTACGCAGGTCGGTCCTAGGATCTGGTGCCATGGCACGGATCGTCATCATCGGCGCAGGAATGAGCGGGCTCGCGGCGGCCTCCCGGCTGGCGACCATCGGCCACCGGGTGACGGTCTGCGAGGCGGGCGGCACGTACGGCGGCATGGTCGGCCGGTACGAGCGCGACGGCTTCGCCTTCGACACCGGGCCCGGCCTGCTCCCGCTGCCGGCCGTCTACCGCGACCTCGCGCTGAAGACCGGCAAGGAGCCGCTGGAACAGCTGGTGGAGCTGGCGCCGGTGGACCCGGAGAGCCGGCACCTGTTCCCCGACGGCACCGCCGTCACCCTGCCCAACGCCTCGCGCGGCGGGGTCAGCCAGGCCCTGGACGCCGCCTTCGGCGCGGGCTCCGGCGCCCGCTGGAGTGCGGTGATGAACCACGGCCGGACGGTCTGGGAGGCCACCCGCCGCCCACTGCTGGAGGAGCCGCTCCCGGACGACCGGGCCTTCCTGGGCACCGACCCGTACCCGGCCCCGGCGCCCACCGGACTGGCCCGGCTGCGCCGCCCCCGGCCGTGGACCCTCCGGGACGTGGCCGCGCGCGAGCTCGGCGGCCACCCCGGGCTGACCGCCCTGCTGGCCGAGGCCGCCCTCCGGTACGGCTTCGTCCCCGGCCGGGCACCGGCCGGGGCCACCGTGCTGCCGTACATGGAGCAGTCCTTCGGCGTCTGGTACGTCCGGGGCGGCCTGCGGGCCCTGGCCGAGGCCGTGTACCGGCGCTGCGAGCTGCGCGGGGTCGAGTTCCGCTTCGACACCCCGGTCACCCGGGTGGTCGTGGCGGACGGCCGGGCGTGCGGGGTGGAGACGGCGGACGGCCGGGTCGACGCCGATCTGGTGGTCTCCGCGATGGACGCCGGCGCCCTGTACCGCCACGGCCTCGCCGAGTGGCCCGGACTGCCGGCCGAGCACTGGGAGTCCCGGGGGGTGCCCGGCCGGTTCAGCGTGCTGCTGGCCCTGCGCGGCCGCCGTCCGGAGGGCACCGCGCACCGGACGGTGGTGCACGCGGTGGACCCGGCCGCCGAGGAGAACGCCCTGACCTTCTCGGCGCCGCCCTGCGCGCGCCCCACCGTCCAGGTGCTCCGCCCGGACGACCCGGCACTGCGCCCCGACGACGCCCACGAGAGCGTGGTGCTGACCGCGACCGTCCCGGCCCAGGGCGAGTTCGACTGGACCGCCCCCGGCGTCGCCGACCACTACGCCGACCAGCTGCTCGCCCATGTCGACGCGGCCGGCCTGGGCCTGCGCGAGCGGCTCCGGTGGCGGGTCGTGCGCACCCCGGAGGACACCCGCCGGGAGACCGGCGCCCTCGGCGGCGCGGTCGCCCTCCCGGTCCTGGCCGGGTCCGCGGGCCGGTGGCTGAAGGCCGCCAACGAGTCCCCCGTGCCCGGGCTCTACCTGATCGGCGGCAACGCCCACCCCGGCGGCGGCCTCTCCCGCGTCGGCATGTCCGCCTGCATCGCCGCCAACCTGATCGGCCCGGCGTGAGGGCGGGGCCGGCCGGTCAGCCCTGGTGCCAGGTGTTCTGCTGCTGGTAGCCGTAGTTCTGGTCGTACGCCGGCTGCTGCGGGATGCCCTGGCCGTGTTGGTCCGGCTGGGGCTGCCACTGCTGCTGGTCGTGCTGCTGGTGCTGCTGGGCGTTCGGGTCCCAGGCCTGCTGGTGCTGCTGCGGGTAGCCCTGGTACGGGTCCTGGGGCTGCTGGTAGCCGCCGTACGGGTCCGGCTGCTGTTGCGGGTAGCCACCGTAGGACTGCTGGTCGTAGGCGTAGGCGGGCTGCTGCTGGGTCTGCCACTGCTGCTGGTCGTAGCCGGGCTGGTAGGCCGGGGCGTAAGGGTCCTGCGGCTGCTGCTGGACCTGCGGCTGCTCGTAGTACGAGGGGGCGTAGACGCCGTCCTGGGCCAGTTCCCGCATCTCGAAGGCGGCGGTCTGCTCGACCTCCGGGAGCTCCTCGGCGACCGGCGCCGGGGCGCTGTCCCGGGCCGTGTCCGGGGACGGGACCGGGGTCTCCTCGACCGCGCTGACCTCGCCGACCCGCTTCCGCTCCGCCGCCGCGACGGCCGCGACCGCCGCACCGCCGGTCAGGGCGCCGAGCAGCGGCACCTTGGCGAGCGGGCCGGGCAGGCTGCCGTCGGCCTTCCGCAGGGACCAGCCGTTCTGGTAGCCGCGCTTGACCGAGAGGGTGACGAAGACCTGGCCGACCGCGAACAGGCCCGCTCCGGCGCCGATCACCAGGACCGAGCCGAGGCTCATCCCGACGGCCACGCCGAGGAATCCGGCCAGGGCCAGCGCCCGCCAGTGCACCGGCGCCCGGTTCTGCAGCAGCACCTCGGCGACCAGCCAGAGCGCCACCACCGCCAACGCGACGTACAGCAGCAGGTATCCGATGCCCATCCGCCCGCTACCTCCAGTCGCGTGCCCGCGCGCGCCGCGCGTGTGCGGCGACTGTACCGGTTCAACGGCCGGGGTACCGCATCGCGTTCCCGCCGTCGACGGCACCGGCCGCACACGACCGGGCCCGCCACCGGGGACGGGTGACGGGCTCCTGAACAGCTGTGGTCAGCGCTGGTGCAGCCCCAGGTTCTGGTAGATCTCCAGGGTCGCCGTCGAGTGGTTGAGCGTGATGAAGTGCAGGCCGGGCGCGCCCTCGGCGAGCAGCCGCTCGGCCATCGCGGTGGCGTGCTCCATGCCGACCGCGCGCAGTGCCGCCGGGTCGTCGATGACCGCCCGCAGCCGGTCCTCCAGGTCGACCGGGAAGGCCGAGCCGCTGAGCTGGGGGAAGCGCTCCAGCTGCTTGGCGTTGGTGACCGGCATGATCTCCGGGATGATCGGCGTCTCGCAGCCCGCGGCGGTGACCCGGTCGCGGAACCGCAGGTAGTCGTCCACCTCGAAGAACATCTGGGTGATCGCGTAGTCGGCGCCGGAGCGCACCTTGGCGATGAAGTGCCGGATGTCCTCGTCCCAGTCGGTCGAGCGCGGGTGCATGTTCGGCGAGGCCGCCACGCCGACGCAGAAGTCGCCGATGCCCTTGATCAGCTCCACCAGCTCGTACGCGTAGGTGACGCCGTCCGGGTGACGGACCCACTCGCCCATCGGGTCGCCGGGCGGGTCGCCCCGGACGGCGAGGACGTTGCGCACGCCCTGGTCGGCGTACTGGCCGATGATGTTGCGCAGTTCGGCGATCGAGTGGTCCACCGCGGTCAGGTGGGCGACCGGGGTGAGCGTGGTCTCGGTGGCGATCCGACCGACGATGTTGACGGTGCGCTCGCGCGAGGAGCCACCGGCGCCGTACGTCATGCAGACGAAGTTCGGGTCCAGCGGTTCGAGCCGCCGGATGGCGTCCCAGAGCTTCTGCTCACCGGCCTCGGTGCGCGGCGGCATGAACTCGAAGGAGAAGGAGCGCTTTCCGGCCGCCAGGAGTTCGCGGACCGTGAGCGCGCGGTCCGGTCTCGTGGAAGCGATGCCGAGTGCCATGTTGGCAGGTTATCGGGGCCCCGACGGGGCCGGACAACTCGATTCCACGATTCGGGACAAGTAGTGGACGGGCCTCCGCTTCCCTCCCGCCCGCCCCGCGCACCCCGGCCGCACCCCGCTCGCACGGCCGTTCCCCGCTGCCCCGCTACGCTTGCTGCACCCCAGCGAACCAGCGGAGCCTCATCGTGACCTCGTCCAGCAACCGGCCGGCCAACCCCATGGACGTGGAGGACGTCCGCACCCGCGTCAACGCGGCCCTCGCCGCGTTCATGGACGGCCAGTCCGCACTGCTCGGCACGATCTCGCCGCAGCTGGTGCCCGCCGCCGACGCCCTGCGCGACTTCCTGCTGGACGGCGGCAAGCGGCTGCGCCCGGCCTTCTGCTACTGGGGCTGGCGCGCCGCGGGCGGGCCCGCCGCCGGCGAGGGGATCGCCAACGCCGCGGCCGCCCTGGAGCTGCTGCAGGCCAGCGCCCTGGTGCACGACGACCTGATGGACCGCAGCGACACCCGCCGCGGCCTGCCCTCGGTGCACCGCCGCTTCGAGGCGCTGCACCGGGAGAGCGGCTGGCGCGGCGACCGCGAGCAGTACGGCGCCTCGGCCGCGGTGCTGCTCGGCGACCTGCTGCTGATCTGGTGCGACGAGCTGTTCCTGCGCTCGGGCCTGGACCCGGCCGCCGTGCTGGCCGCCAAGCCGAGGTTCGACCTGATGCGCACCGAGGTCATGCTCGGCCAGTACCTGGACGTGCTGGAGCCGGTGGCCGGCGACTCCGCCGACGAGGGCGCGCTGGAGCGGGCGCGGACCGTCCTGCACTACAAGTCGGCGAAGTACACCATCGAGCGGCCGCTGCAGGTCGGCGCACTGCTGGCCGGGGCCGGGCCGGAGCTGGTCGAGGCGCTCGGCGCGTTCGGACTGCCGCTGGGCGAGGCCTTCCAGCTGCGGGACGACCTGCTCGGCGTCTTCGGGGATCCGGCCGTCACCGGCAAGCCCGCCGGGGACGACCTGCGCGAGGGCAAGCGCACCCTGCTGGTCGCCCACGCGATGCGCGCCCTGCCGCAGGCGGACGCCCGGCACCTGGACGCCCGGCTGGGCGCGCCGGACCTGGCCGCCGAGGAGGTCGCCGAGCTGAGCGGGCTGGTCGCCCGCAGCGGCGCGCCCGAGCTGGTGGAGGCCCGGATCGAGGAGCTGATGGGGCAGTCGCTGGCCGCGCTGGCGGCGGCGCCGCTGGCCGACGAGCGGGCCCGTACGGTGCTGCTGGCGCTGGCCGAGGCCGCCACCGTCCGCAAGTACTGAGGGACGGCGGCGGCCCGGCGGTCACACTGCCAGGCGCACCCGGCGGGCGAGCTCGGCGGCGGCCGCCCGCGGGTCCTCGGCCGCGGTGATGGCCCGGACCACGACGATCCGGCGGGCGCCGGCGGCCAGCACCTCGTCCAGGTTGCCGAGGTCGATCCCGCCGATCGCGAACCACGGCCGGTCGGTGGCCCGCCCGGCCGCGTAGGAGACCAGGCCCAGGCCCGGCGCGTACCGGCCCGGCTTGGTCGGGGTCGGCCAGACCGGGCCGGTGCAGAAGTAGTCCACGCCCGGCTCGGCGACCGCCGCGTCCACCTCGGACTCGGCGTGGCAGGACCGCCCGATCAGCACGTCCTCGCCGAGGATCGCCCGGGCGGCCGGCACCGGCAGGTCGTCCTGGCCGAGGTGCAGTACGTCCGGCCGGGCCGCGTGGGCGACGTCGGCGCGGTCGTTGACGGCCAGCAGCTTGCCGTGGCGGCGGCAGGCGTCGGCGAAGACCTCCAGGGCCGCCAGCTCCTGCTTGGCCTCCAGTCCCTTGTCGCGGAGCTGGACGATGTCCACCCCGCCGGCCAGGGCCGCGTCCAGGAACTCGGCCAGGTCGCCCTGCTCGCGCCGGGCGTCGGTGCACAGGTAGAGCCGGGCGTCGGCCAGGCGGGCGCGCAGCGTGTCCGCAGCCATCAGATCAGCATCGCCTGGGCGCGGCGCTTGACCTCGGTGCCGCGGTTCTCCCGCAGCGCCTGGATCGGGCTGCCGGGCAGCGACGGGTCCTCGGTGAAGAGCCACTCCAGGATCTCCACGTCGTTGTACCCGCAGTCCCGCAGGACGGTCAGGGTGCCGGACAGGTGCTTGACCAGCCCCTGGCCGTCGATGAACGCCGCCGGGACCTGCAGCGACTTGTTCGGGCCGCGCCGGACGGCGATCAGGCCGCCGTTCTTGACCAGGTCACGCACTTCGGTGACCCGGACCCCCCACTGCTCCGAGATGTCGGGCAGGTACACCCACTCGGTGACCAGGGCTTCAATCTTGCTTTCGATCTCACTCACGCCACCAGACTGCCACCTCCGCGGCCCGCCGCGCACCAGCCGCTACCCCGCGACCGCCGACTTCAGCGGTACCGAGGGGTCCGCGGCGAGGGCGCGGTCCAGCACCGCGCCGCGCTCGATCAGCTTCCGGCCCTGGGTGAGGTCGCGCGGCCGGTCCACCGCCAGCAGCGCGCTCGGCACCCCGTCGCGCAGCCACAGCACCGTCCAGCCGGCGTCCTGGGGGCCGCCGCGCCAGAGCAGTTCGTCGCCCCCGGCGTGCCGACCGGCGTACTGGACCATCCGCCCGAACTGCTCGGACCAGAAGTACGGCACCGGGTCGTACGGCTCCTCCGCCCCGAGCACGGCGGCGGCCGCCGCCCCGCCGGACTGCAGCGCGTGGTCCCAGTGCTGGACGACCAGCCGGGCGCCGGAGCGGGCCGACGGGTAGCTGACGCAGTCCCCGGCCGCGAACACCCCGGGCAGACCGGTGCGCAGCCGCCCGTCCACCACGACCGCGCCGGAGGCGTCCAGCTCGACGTCCGAGCCGGCCAGCCAGCCGGTCGCGGGCCGGGCGCCGACACCGACCACCACCTCGTCGGCGGGCAGGTGGGAGCCGTCCGCCAGCAGCACCGCCCCCGGCTCCACGGCGGCCACGCCGACCCCGCAGCGCAGCTCCACCCCGGCCTCGGCGTACCAGGCGGCCATCGCCGAACCGACCTCGGTCGGCAGGGCGCCCGGCACCGGCGCGGGACCGGCCTCGACCACGGTGACCTCGCAGCCGGCCTGCCGGGCCGAGGTGGCCACCTCGGCGCCGATCCAGCCGGCGCCGACCAGCACCAGCCGCAGCCCCGGGCGCAGCAGCGCGCGCAGCGCCAGCGCGTCGTCCAGGGTGTGCAGCAGGTGGGCGCGCTCGGCGCCGGGCAGGGCGCGCGGGACGGCGCCGGTGGCGATCACCAGCGAGTCGTACCGGAGGTCACCGCCGTCGGTGTGCAGCACGCCCGGGGTGAGGCCGGTGGCGCGGCGGCCGGTGAGCAGCTCGATGCCGAGCCCGTCGTAGTCGATGTCCAGGGTGGTGGCGTCGGCCTTGCCGAGCAGCACGTCCTTGGAGAGCGGCGGCCGGTCGTACGGCCCGTGCGGCTCCTCGCCCACCAGCAGGATCCGACCGCGCCAGCCGCCCTCCCGCAGCTTCAGGGCGCACTGCGCCCCGGCCAGCCCGGCCCCGACGACGACAACCACCTGATCCGTTCCGCTCAGCTCTGCCACGCCCGTCACTGTACTCAGCACCGCACTGCCGCCCGGGGCCGTCCACCCTTCGTACGGCCCTTCGGCCGGGCCGACCCCCGGCGTTAAGGTGGACGCACCACACGGGAGCCCGGCGTACCGGGCTGAGAGGCGGGCTGGCACGGCCCGCGACCGTCCGAACCTGATCCGGGTCATACCGGCGAAGGGAGAAGAGCAGCTTTGTCACGCTTGCCAGCAGGCAGCCGCGCGGACGTGCTGGTGATCGGCGGGGGCATCATCGGCCTCGCCGTGGCCTGGCGCGCCGCCCAGCGCGGGCTGCGGGACGTGGTCGTGGTCGATCCCGCCCACGGCGGGGGCGCGGCCGGGGTGGCCGCCGGGATGCTCGCCCCGGTCACCGAGGTGCAGTACGGCGAGGAGCCGCTGCTGCGCCTCGGGACGGCCTCCAACCAGCGGTACGAGGGCTTCGCCGCCGAGCTCACCGAGGCCAGCGGCGGCCTCGACACCGGCTACCGGCGGTGCGGCACCATCGCCGTCGCGCTGGACTCCGACGACCGCGAGGAACTGCGTGAACTGCACGCCTTCCACCAGCGGCTGGGCCTGGACTCCAGCTGGCTGACCGGCCGGGAGGCCCGCCGGCTGGAGCCGATGCTCGCGCCCGGCGTGCGCGGCGGACTGCACGCCGCGGACGACCACCAGGTGGACCCGCGCCGGCTGCTCACAGCCCTGGTCGCCGCCGGTGAGCGGGCCGGGGTCCGGCTGCACCGGGGCGAGGCCGTCGAGCTGCTGGTGGAGGGCGGCCGCGCGGTCGGCGCCCGGCTGGGCTCCGGGGAGACCCTGCACGCCGAGCAGGTCGTCCTCGCCGCCGGCCCGCACAGCCACCGGCTGCCCGGGTTGCCCGAGGGGGTGCTGCCCGCGGTGCGCCCGGTGAAGGGGCAGATCGTCCGGCTGCACGTCCCGGACGCCTACCGGCCGTTCCTGTCCCGCAACGTCCGCGCGGTGGTGCGCGGTCAGCACCTGTACCTGGTGCCGCGGGAGAACGGCGAGCTGGTGATCGGCGCGACCACCGAGGAACAGGGCTACGACACCACGGTGACCGCTGGCGGGGTGTACGAACTCCTGCGTGATGCCCACGAGTTGGTCCCAGGCATCACCGAGCTCCCGCTGGTGGAGACCTCCGCCGGGCTGCGCCCGGGCTCGCCGGACAACGCCCCGCTGCTGGGCCCGACCTCGCTGCCCGGACTGGTCGCCGCCACCGGCCACTACCGCAACGGCGTACTGCTCGCCCCGGTCACCGCCGACCTGCTCGCCGACTACCTGGCGACCGGCGAAGTCCCAGAGCTGGCAAGGCCGTTCACACCCACCCGGTTCTCCTCCGCATCCCCCCTGATGAAGGCCTCCGCATGACCGAGATCGCTCTGACCGTCAACGGCGAGCCCCGCGAGGTGCCCGCCACGACCACCCTCGCCGAGCTGGTGGCCACCGTCAGCGCCGCCAACACCGGTGTCGCCGCCGCCCTCAACGAGGCCGTGGTGCCGCGCAGTTCGTGGTCCGGGACGACGCTGGACAGCGGCGACCGGGTCGAGATCCTCACCGCCGTCCAGGGAGGCTGAGCCATGGCCGACGACCTTCTCACCATCGCCGGGGCGACCTTCTCCTCCCGGCTGATCATGGGCACCGGCGGCGCGCCGAGCCTGGAGGTCCTGGAGCGCGCCCTGCTCGCCTCCGGCACCGAGCTGACCACCGTGGCCATGCGCCGGGTGGACGCCACCACCCAGGGCTCCGTCCTGGACGTGCTGACCCGCAACGGCATCCGGGTGCTGCCCAACACGGCCGGCTGCTTCACCGCCGGCGAGGCCGTGCTGACCGCCCGGCTGGCCCGCGAGGCGCTCGGCACCGACTGGGTGAAGCTGGAGGTGATCGCCGACGAACGCACCCTGCTGCCCGACCCGATCGAGCTGCTGGACGCCGCCGAGACGCTCGTCGACGACGGCTTCACGGTGCTCCCGTACACCAATGACGACCCGGTGCTGGCCCGCAAGCTGGAGGACGTCGGCTGTGCGGCGATCATGCCGCTGGGCTCGCCGATCGGCTCCGGCCTGGGCATCCGCAACCCGCACAACTTCCAGCTGATCGTGGAGGGCGCCGGCGTCCCGGTGATCCTGGACGCCGGCGCCGGGACGGCCTCCGACGTGGCACTGGCGATGGAGCTGGGCTGCTCGGCGGTGATGCTCGCCTCCGCGGTGACCCGGGCTCAGGACCCGGTGCTGATGGCCGAGGCGATGCGGCACGCCGCCGAGGCGGGTCGGCTCGCCCACCGGGCCGGCCGCATCCCGCGCCGCTTCCACGCCGAGGCCTCCTCCGCGATGGCCGGCCGGGCCGACCTGGACTCCCGGGAGCGGCCGGCCTTCTGAACCCGTCGCGCATGTCACAAGCCGGTCCCGGTGGCGGTGTCCGCCGGGACCGGTCTCCGCCCGCCCCACTAGACTCCCCCGGGTGGACATGGCATTGCACGACCCGCTGATCGGCGCCCTGCTCGACAACCGGTACCGGGTCGAGCAGCGCATCGCCACCGGCGGGATGTCCACCGTGTACAAGGGCACCGACACCCGGCTGGACCGGGTGGTCGCCCTCAAGGTGATGCACCCCCAGCTGGCCGGGGACGAGGGCTTCACCGCCCGCTTCATCCGCGAGGCCAAGGCGATCGCCAAGCTCACCCACCCCAACGTGGTCAACGTCTTCGACCAGGGCGCGGACGGCGGAAACGTTTTCCTCGCCATGGAGTACGTCCCCGGCCGCACCCTGCGCGACCTGCTGCGCGACCGCGGCGCGCTCTCCGTACGGGCCGCGCTGGACGTGCTGGAGCCGGTGCTCGCCGCCCTCGGCGCCGCCCACCGGGCCGGGCTGGTCCACCGGGACGTCAAGCCGGAGAACGTGCTGATCACCGAGAGCGGCCTGGTCAAGGTCGCCGACTTCGGCCTGGTCCGGGTCCTCGGCACCGCCGACGGCGCGCCCACCTCGACCAGCACCGCCATCGGGGGCACCGTCATGGGCACGGTCTCCTACCTGGCCCCCGAGCAGATCCTCCCGGACGCCCCCACCGACCAGCGGGTCGACGTCTACGCGGCCGGCATCCTGCTCTACGAGATGCTCACCGGCCGCCGCCCGCACACCGGCGACAACCCCGTCCAGGTCATGTACAAGCACCTGCACGAGGACGTCCCCGCCCCCTCGCTGACCGCCCCGACCGTCCCCCCGGCGCTGGACGCCATAGTGGCCGGCGCCTGCGCCCGCGCCGCCGACGCCCGGCCGTACGACGCGGTGGAGCTGCTCGCCGCTCTCCAGCGGGTCCGCCGCACGCTCACCCCGACCGAGCTGGACGCCGAGCCACCGGCCTCCACCCGGACCGGCCCGCGCTACCCCACCAGCGAACCGACCTCGGTGATCCAGCCGCTCCCCCGGCCCGCCGACGCCCCGGCGCCGGAGCCCACCAGCGTGCTGGAGGTCCCGGCGGAGCTGATGGAGCAGCTACTGGTCGAGCCCCGCCCGTACGACGAGCCGACCCCGGTCCGGCCCCGCCGGCCGAGCCGGCTGCGCCGCCTCCCGCGTAAGCCGATGATCTGGACGGCCGCGCTGACCGCCCTGGTGCTGGCAGTGGGCGGTGTCACGTACGGGATCTCCGAGGGGCTGTACGGCTCGGTGCCGGGCGTGCTCGGCAAGGACCGGTCCGAGGCGCAGCGGGTGCTGGACCGGGCGGGCATGCACGGCAGGTTCGTCGAGGTGTTCAGCGAGTCCGTCCCGGCCGGGCAGGTGATCTCCACCGATCCCGGGGTGGGGGCGCGCACCCGCAAGAGCGACGCGGTGACGGTCACCCTCTCCAAGGGCCCCAAGCGGATCGCGGTGCCGGACCTGACCGGCAAGAGCGCGGACGACGCGGCCGCCGCGCTGGCCGGCGCCCAGCTGACCAGGGGCGGGGTGACCCAGACCTACAACGACTCCGTGCCGGAGGGCTCGGTGATCAGCAGCTCGCCGGGCGCCGGGCAGATGCTGCAGGAGAACGCCGCGGTCTCGCTGGTGGTCAGCAAGGGGATGGTGCCGGTCCCGGACGTCAGCGGGATGGGCCGGGACGACGCCCAGCGGGCGCTGCAGGCGGCGGGCTTCACCATGAAGGCCTCCACCGACTGGACGCTCGGCATGGGCAAGGTGAGCAGCCAGTCCCCGGCGGCCGGCGAGCGGCGCCCGCAGAAGTCCGTGGTAACGGTCAACTTCTCGCTGTTCTAAGCGGGTCCGGGGCTCAGCGGAGCGGCCCGTCGCCCGGTTCCTCCTGGTAGGAGTAGCGCTGCTCGCGCCACGGGTCGGCCAGGTTGTGGTAGCCGCGCTCCTCCCAGAAGCCGCGCCGGTCGGCCCGCATGTACTCCACCGCGCGCACCCACTTGGGGCCCTTCCAGGCGTACAGCCGGGGAACCACCAGCCGCACCGGGAAGCCGTGCTCGGCGGTCAGCGCCTCGCCGTTGCGGTGGGTGGCGAGCAGGGTGCGGGGGTCGGCGAAGTCGGCCAGCCGCAGGTTGGCGCTGTAGCCGTACTCGGCCCAGACCATGACGTGGGTGACGCCGGGCGCCGGAGGCACCAGGTCGAGCAGGAGGGCCGCGGGCACGCCCGTCCACTCGTTGCCGAGGAGGGAGAACTTGGTGACGCAGTGCAGGTCGGCGACCACGGTGGTGCGCGGCAGGGCGTCGAAGGCCGTGAGGTCCCAGCTGTGCTTCTCGGCCGAGGCGGTGGCGCCGAACACCTGGAGGTCCCAGCTCAGCGGCTTGAAGCGGGGCACCGGCCCGTAGTGCAGGGCGGGCCAGCCGCGCTGCGCGCGCTGACCCGGGGGGAGGCTCGGGTCAGACGGCGGAAGCGGTTCTCGTTCGGACTGACCCATGGCTCCATGGTGACAGACGGCGGACGGGCCACGGCGCGCGCCCCTTGGGCTCCCGTTCACGCCCCGCCCGTACGGGCCAATGGTCGATCGCATACCCCCGGCTATCACCCAAATCGGATATTCCGACACATGTCCTAGTGAGTGTGAACTTACTGGAATTTCCTCCCAATACGGTGCCAGGATGCCCAGCGCAGTACTCACCGCAGGACGTGACGCAGGGAGGCAGCACCATGCAGGGCGACCCGGAGGTCATCGAGTTCCTCAATGAGCAACTCACGGCCGAACTCACCGCGATCAACCAGTACTTCCTGCACGCCAAGATGCAGGAGAACTTCGGCTGGACGAAGCTCGCCAAGTACACCCGGCACGAGTCGTTCGACGAGATGAAGCACGCCGAGACGCTCACCGACCGGATCCTGTTCCTGGACGGGTTGCCCAACTACCAGCGGCTGTTCCACGTCCGGATCGGCCAGACGGTCAAGGAGATGTTCGAGGCCGACCGGCAGGTCGAGGTCGAGGCGATCGACCGGCTCAAGCGCGGGATCGTGGTGATGCGGGCCAAGAACGACGTCACCTCGGCGAACATCTTCGAGTCCATCCTGGCCGACGAGGAGCACCACATCGACTACCTCGACACCCAGCTGGAGCTCCTGGAGAAGCTCGGCGAGGCCCTCTACCTCGCCCAGCTGATCGAGCAGCCGGAGTCCTGAGACCCGGCGCCCCGACTCAGGCCACCCGCAGCGGGACCACCGGGGCGATCGGCGCCATCGGCGTCGGCTTCGGCGCGGCCGACCCGGGCTCGCCCTGGACCTCCGGGTCGGCGAGTCCGAGCTTGGCGGCCAGCCGGGCGGTCGGGCAGGGCCGGGCGCCGTGCTCGCCGAGCAGCGCCTGGATCCGGCGGACGCAGGAGCCGCAGTCCGTACCGGCCTTGCAGCCCTTGGCTATCTGCCGCGGGCTGTTGGCGCCCCCGTCGATCGCCTTCTTCACCTGGTCCTCGGTGACCGCATGGCACATGCACACGTACATAGCGGTCTCTCCCGGGGTGAAGCGCAGGTGAAGCGCGGAGTGGATCTTGACTAAGGCTTGCCTTAGTTCACTAAGCCTCACCTTACCCGGCGATCCGGGCACGAAAAAGCCCCTCCGGCTTCGGGAGTCCCGAAACCGGAGGGGCCTTCGTCACAGTCACTCCCCCGCTCACCTCCGGGCCGAAGGGCGGTGGTGGCTCAGGGCCGGCGGATCACTGGCCGCGGTACATCTCCGCCACCAGGAACGCCAGGTCCAGCGACTGGCTGCGGTTGAGCCGCGGGTCGCAGGCCGTCTCGTAGCGCTGGTGCAGGTCGTCGACCAGCACCTCGTCGCCACCGCCGACGCACTCGGTGACGTCGTCGCCGGTCAGCTCCACGTGGATGCCGCCCGGGTGGGTGCCGAGCGCCCGGTGCACCTCGAAGAAGCCCTTGACCTCGTCCAGGACGTCGTCGAAGCGGCGGGTCTTGTGGCCGCTGGAGGCCTCGAAGGTGTTGCCGTGCATCGGGTCGCAGATCCACACCGGCTTGGCACCGGAGGCGGTCACCTTCTCCACCAGGGTGGGCAGGTGGTCGCGGACCTTGCCCGCGCCCATCCGGGTGATGAAGGTCAGCCGGCCGGGCTCGCGCTCCGGGTCCAGCTTCTCGATCAGGGTGAGCGCCTCGTCCACCGAGGTGGTCGGGCCGAGCTTGACCCCGATCGGGTTGCGGATCTTGGAGGCGAACTCGATGTGCGCGTGGTCCAGCTGGCGGGTGCGCTCACCGATCCACACCATGTGGCCGGAGACGTCGTACAGCTCGCCGGTGCGCGAGTCCACGCGGGTCAGCGCGGTCTCGTAGTCGAGGATCAGCGCCTCGTGCGAGGAGAAGAACTCGACGGTCCTGAACTCCTCCGGGGCCACCCCGCAGGCGTTCATGAACGCCAGGGCGTTGTCGATCTCCCGGGCGAGCTGCTCGTAGCGCTGACCGGCCGGCGAGTTGCGCACGAAGTCCTGGTTCCAGGCGTGCACCTGGCGCAGGTCGGCGTAACCACCGGTGGTGAAGGCGCGCACCAGGTTCAGCGTCGCGGCGGACGCGTTGTACATCCGCTTCAGGCGCTCCGGGTCCGGGATCCGGGACTCCGGGGTGAACTCGAAGCCGTTCACCGAGTCGCCGCGGTAGACCGGCAGGGTCACGCCGTCCCGGGTCTCGGTCGACTTCGAGCGCGGCTTGGAGTACTGGCCGGCGATGCGGCCGACCTTCACGACCGGCACCGAGGCCGCGTACGTGAGCACGGCGGCCATCTGCAGCAGGGTCTTCAGCTTGTTGCGGATGTGCTCCGCGGACACGCCGTCGAAGGCCTCGGCGCAGTCGCCGCCCTGGAGGAGGAAGGCCTCCCCCCGCGCCACGGCGCCGAGCCGGGCGCGCAGCTGGTCGCACTCACCGGCGAAGACGAGCGGCGGATACGAGGCGAGCTCGGCAAGGGTCTTGCGCAGAGCCTCTTGGTCCGGCCATTCAGGCTGCTGCGCCGCGGGCAGGGACTGCCAGGAGTGGCCAGTCCTCGTGGTCTCAGTCGTTGCGGTCACACGGCAAGGCTACGGGGTGGCGCGAGCGATTCGTGACCATTGCCCGAGGGGTGAGACACGTCCCGGACATTGCACGTGACCGGCCTCACCCGCACGGCCCCATCCGATAGGCTCCACCCCATGCACGCGCCCCACACCCACTCCTGGTGGTGGGCCTCCCCCCTGGGTGGCCCACAGATCGCGCGTTCCTAGACGAACACGACGGCCGCCCCTCGGGGCGGCCGTCGTGCGTCCGAGCAGACGGCCCCTCCGGGAGCGGAACCAGCACCGCCTCGCCACCCACCCCGGAAGGAAGCCGTACTCGTGACCACCCCCGCCTCCAGCGAGCTGCTCGCCCGCCTCACCGCTCCCGGCGCCCCTGCCTTCGCCCTGCTGCACCGCCGCACCCCCCGGCACGCCCCGGACACCGTCGAGGTGCTGCTCGGCACCGTCGACAGCTACCGGCACCTCGCCGACCTCCCGGTCCGGGCCGGCATCCCGGCCGCCGGGCCGGTCCACGACCTGCTCGCACTGGTCCCGTACCGGCAGATCCGCGAGCGCGGCTTCGAGGCGCACGACGACGGCACCCCGCTGCAGGCCCTCGCGGTGACCGAGCAGTACGCGCTGCCGCTGGCCGAACTCACCACCGCCCTGCCCCAGTTGCCGGTCACCCTGTCCGGCGGTGCGTTCGACGTGGACGACGAGGCGTACGCGGCGATCGTCCGCCGGGTGATCGACGACGAGATCGGCAACGGCGAGGGCGCCAACTTCGTGATCCGGCGCGACTTCCACGCCACGCTCGAGGACTGCTCCCCCGCGCTCGCCCTCACCCTGTTCCGCCGACTGCTGGAGCAGGAGCGCGGCACGTACTGGACCTTCCTGGTGCACACCGGGGAAAGGGTGCTGGTCGGCGCCTCCCCCGAGGTGCACGTCCGGCAGAGCGGCGGCACCGTCGTGATGAACCCGATCTCCGGCACCTACCGCTACCCGGCCGGCGGCTCCGACCTCGACTCGCTCCTCCAGTTCCTCCACGACCCCAAGGAGCTGGAGGAGCTGACCATGGTGGTCGACGAGGAGCTGAAGATGATGTGCACCGTCGGCGACCTCGGCGGCCAAGTGCTCGGCCCCCGGCTCAAGGAGATGTCCCACCTCGCCCACACCGAGTACGAGCTGCGCGGACGCACCTCGATGGACGTCCGCGAGGTGCTGCGCGAGACGATGTTCGCCGCCACCGTCACCGGCAGCCCGGTGCAGAACGCCACCCGGGTGATCCGCCGCTACGAGCCCGGCGGGCGCGGCTACTACTCCGGCGCGCTCGCCCTGATCGGGCGCTCCGCGAGCGGCGGGCAGCTGCTGGACTCGCCGATCTGCATCCGCACCGCCGACATCGACCCGGCCACCGGGCGACTGGTCGTCCGGGTCGGCGCCACCCTGGTGCGCCACTCCGTCCCGGAGTCCGAGGTCGCCGAGACCCACGCCAAGGCCGCCGGGGTCCTCACCGCGATCGGCGCCCGGCCCGCGCCCGCCCGGCTGCCCCACCCCGGCGGGCCCCGGCTCGCCGACGACCACCGGGTACAGGCCGCGCTGGACGCCCGCCGGGCCGACCTCGCCCCGTTCTGGCTGCGGATGCAGGCGCCGTCCCCGGTCACCGAGCCCGAGCCGACCCTGGTCGTGGACGGCGAGGACACCTTCACCTCGATGCTCTCCCACCTGCTGACCTCGCTCGGCCACCAGGTCACCGTGGTCCGCTTCGACGAGCCCGGCCTGCGCGAGCTGGTCGCCGCCCACCGCGGCCCGCTGGTGCTCGGCCCCGGCCCGGGCGACCCGGCGCTCGCCGACGACCCCAAGATGGCGGTGCTGCGCCCGGTCGTCGCGGACGCGCTGGCCTCCGTCCGCTCCGGCGCCCGGACGGCCCCGCTGCTCGCCGTCTGCCTCAGCCACCAGCTGCTCGCCGCCGAACTCGGGCTCGCCCTGGGCCGCAAGGCCGTCCCGTACCAGGGCGCCCAGGAGAGCATCGACCTGTTCGGCCGCAAGCGCACGGTCGGTTTCTACAACACCTTCACCGCCCGCTGCTCGGACGCCGACGTGGCCCGGCTCGCCGCCGCGGGCGTCGAGGTCGCCCGGGACGCCGCCACCGGCGACGTCCACGCGCTGCGCGGCCCCGGCTTCGCGGGCCTGCAGTTCCACCCCGAGTCGGTGCTCACCCGGGACGGCGTGGACATCGTCGCGGCCCTGCTGCGGGAGGCGACGGCCGTCCGGGGCTGAGTGCGGTCGGACCGGTCCCGGGCGCTGCCGCCCGGGACCGGCTCACAGCTCCTCGTCCAGCCCCTGCTCGATCGCGTACCGGACCAGCTCCACCCGGTTGTGCAACTGCAGCTTGCCCAGGGTGTTCTGCACGTGGTTCTGCACCGTCCGGTGCGACAGCACCAGCCGGTCGGCGATCTGCCGGTACGACAGGCCCTTGGCCACCAGCCGCAGCACCTCGGTCTCCCGGGTGGTCAGCTGCGGAACGGCCGGCGCCGACGCCGGGGCCGGCTCGGCGGCCAGTCGGCGGAACTCGCCGAGCACCAGCCCGGCCAGGCCCGGAGTGAACACCGCGTCGCCGACGGCCGTACGGCGCACCGCGTCCAGCAGTTCCTCCCGCCCGGCCGACTTCACCAGGTACCCGGTCGCGCCGGACTTCACCGCCTCCAGCACGTCCTGGTGCTCGCCGCTGGCCGACAGCACCAGCACCCGCACCGCCGGGTCGGCCGCGACCACCTGGCGGCACACCTCGGCGCCGGACAGGCCGGGCAAGTTGAGGTCCAGCACGACCACCTGCGGGGTGCAGGCCCGGGCGCGGCGCACCGCCTCCTCGCCGTCGCCCGCCGTGGCCACCACGTCCAGGCCCGCCTCGGCCAGGTCGCGGGAGACGGCGTCCCGCCACATCGGGTGATCGTCCACCACCATCACCCGCACCGGCCGGTCGGTCTCCGACTGATCGGTCATCGGCTGGTCGGTCATCGGCTGGTCGGTCATCAGGCGGCCTTCCTCGGAACGCGCAGTTCGACCTCGACGCCCTCCCCGGGCGCCGAGTACAGCTCGGCCGTGCCGCCGAGGTCCAGCACCCGGCCGCGGATCGACTGGGAGACGCCCAGCCGCCCGGCCCGCTCCGCCTCGCCGAGCCGGCCCGGGGCGAAGCCCGGACCGTCGTCGCGGATGCTGACCGTGACGGCCTCCGGCTCGTCCTCCACCAGGATCCAGGCCCGGGCCGACTCCCCGGCGTGCCGGCGGACGTTGTCCACGGCCGCGCCGACCGCCGCGGCCAGTTCGCGGGCCGCCGGACCGGGCAGCGGCACCGGGGTGCCGGGGGCGGAGAGCGTGATCCGCTCGCCGGCGTACGGGCGCAGCAGGGCGGTGAGGTCCTGCGGCCCGGCGGGGTCGGGCTCCTCGGCGCGGTCGGCCTCCGGCAGCCGCTGGGCCGGCAGCGGACCGCCGGTCATCAGCGCCCGCAGCGCCCGCTCCTGCTCACCGGCCAGCCGGCCCAGCTCGGCGAAGTCCGTACCGTTCCCGCTGCCGCCGCCCAGCTCCGCGCCCCGGCGCTGGACCAGCGCCAGCACCTGGAGCACGCCGTCGTGGATGTCCCGGGAGAGCCGCTCGCGCTCCCGGGTGGCGGCCTCGACCTGCAGCGCCCGGGTCAGGGTGGCCTCGCTCGCGCGGGCCAGCTCGATCACGTACCCGATCGCGCAGCCGGCCACCAGCAGCAGCACGATGTTGTGCACGTTGTCGCCGGTCGGGCCGCCGTGGCCGAGGATGTTGGCGGCCCCGATCACCGCGCCGGACGCCGCCGCCGGGCGCCAGCCGCCCTTGGCGGCGAAACCGAGCACCGTGCCGGCGGCCCAGATGGTCGGCAGGGTCGGCGCGCCGTGGCTGATCCGGGCCGGGGCGTCGGTCATCCCGCTCATCACGATGCCGGTCACGGCCAGCGACAGGTCGAAGCCGAGGACGTACCAGGTGCAGCGCTGCGGGTTGGAGAAGGCCCGGGTGCTGGCGAGCGTCCAGAGGATCAGCGCGCCGAAGTAGATCCAGCCCGCGACCGGGTGCAGGAAGTGCAGGTACGAGTTGAAGTACCGGAGCAGGGCGTAGCAGAGCGCCAGCATCCGGAAGTAGGAGATGGCCTTCCACAGCGGGAGCTCGACGGACATGCCGCCGGCCGCCACCGCGCCGCCCACCGCCGTGTCGGCCGTTCTCGCGCCCTCCGCCATGCCTCGGCCCCTCCCCTGGACCCGACCGGGTCGGTCAGGCCGACCCGGTGTCCTTCTGCTCCTGCTGGTCCCGCTTGTCCTGTTCGTCCTGCGACGCGGCCTGGTCGGCCTTCTCCGCCTCGGCCGCCTTCTCCGCCTCGGCCTTCTCCGCCTTGGCGGCGGCCCGGCGCTCGGCGTCGGCCTTCTTCTTCTCGTCGGCGATCTGCCGCTTGGCGGCGGTCGCGTAGATGTCCACGTACTCCTGGCCGGAGAGCCGCATGATCTCGTACATCACCTCGTCCGTCACCGAACGGAGGATGAAGCGGTCGTTCTCCATCCCGTGGTAGCGGGAGAAGTCCAGCGGGCGGCCGATCCGGATGCCGGGGCGGATGCCGAAGTTCGGGACCACCTGGCCGGGCGGCTGCACCTTCTCGGTGTCGATCATGGCCACCGGGATGACCGGGGCGCCGGTGGCCAGCGCGACCCGCGCCAGGCCGCCGACCTTGCCGCGGTACAGCTTGCCGTCGGGCGAGCGGGTGCCCTCCGGGTAGACGCCGAACAGCTCGCCGCGGTCCAGCACCGCGATGGCGCTGCGGATCGCGGCCTCGCCGGCACCGCGCACGCCCGAGCGGTCCACCGGCAGCTGGCCGACGCCCTTGAAGAAGGCGGCGGTCAACCGGCCCTTGAGGCCGGGGGTGTTGAAGTACTCGGCCTTCGCGATGAAGGTCACCCGACGCTTGATCAGCGCGGGGAAGAAGAACGAGTCCGAGAAGGAAAGGTGGTTGCTCGCGATGATCGCCGCACCTTCGGTGGGGATGTTCTCCTCACCCTCGATCCACGGCCGGAAGAAGATCCGAAGCAGTGGCGCGACGATCATCTTCATCAGTCGGTAGAACAACCCGGGCCTCCTGTTATGCGGACCGGTCGATCCTAATGCCCCGCGACCGTCGGCTGTGCCCGGCCCCGCCGTAGGGGGTGTACGGCCCGGCGCGGGGCGTGGGACGATGCGGATTCCCGCAGCTCCCCTCCCAGCGTCCCTCCCCCAGCGCCACCCGCCCGCGAAGGAGTCCGCCATGTCGCTGCTGCCCGGTGCCGAACCGTACCGCCACCACGGCGGCCCGGTCGGGGTGCTGCTGTGCCACGGCTTCACCGGGTCGCCGCAGTCGCTGCGCCCGTGGGCCGACGAGCTGGCGGCGGCCGGGTTCACCGTCTCGCTCCCGTTGCTGCCGGGGCACGGCACGCGTTGGCAGGACATGCAGGTCACCCGCTGGGAGGACTGGTACGCGGAGGTCGAACGCGAACTGCTGACCCTCGCCGAGGAGTGCGAGCAGGTCTTCGTCTGCGCGCTGTCGATGGGCGGCGCGCTGGCACTGCGACTGGCCGCGCTGCACGGCCCGACGGTGTCCGGGCTGGTGCTGGTCAACCCGTCGGTGCGCTCGGACAACCCCGCGGGGGTGCTGCTCCCGGTGCTCCGGCACCTCGTCCCGAGCATCCCCGGGATCGCGAACGACATCCGGAAGCCGGGCGCCCACGAGGTCGGCTACGACCGGACGCCGCTGCACGCCGCCTGGTCGCTGGGGCGGCTGTGGCAGGAGGTCCAGCGACGGCTGCCCGAGGTGACCCAGCCCGTGCTGCTGTTCCACAGCCCGCAGGACCACGTGGTCTCGCCGGCCAACTCGGAACTGGTGCTGGCCCGGATATCCTCGACCGACGTGACGGAGCGGCTGTGCCAGCGCAGCTTCCACGTCGCGACGCTGGACCACGACGCGGCGGAAATATTCGCGGCGAGCCTGGACTTCATCCGACGGCTGGCTCCCGCGCACGCGGCGGGCGCCGACAGGGCCGAATCCGACGATCACCATGGCTGAAGGGCCGGAAGTGCACGAGAGCAGCACTGCGGGCAGCGGGGACGACAAGCCCCGTGAGGACGGCGCGCGGACCGACGGGGCACGGACGGACGGGACGGCGCCGGACGCCACCGCCCGGGGGGACGCCGCCGAGGGGACACCGACCGTCCCCGGGAACGCCACCGTCCACGGGGACGGCACCGTCCAGAGCGGCCCGACGGCCTCCGGCCCGGGGCCCGACGGCGCCGCGCCGACCGCGCCGGCCACCGAGACCGCCCCCGCGGCGGACGCCCCGGCCCCCGTGGAGCCCCGCCCGCGCCGCAGCACCCCCGAACGCAGCCAGGCCGAGCAGGACGCGATCTTCGCCGCCCTGGTCGCCCAGTTCGACGACCCGGTCGACCTCACCAACCCCAACTGGCCGGACGTCGAGAACCTCCGGGCGCAGAACGAGCTCAAGGGCGGCTTCAAGGACGGCAGCGGCCCCGGGGCCGGCCGGAGCGGTCCGGACGACCTCGCCGACCTCGCCCCGCAGCCCCGCCCACGCGCGGCCGGCCCCGTGCTCCCGGCCGCGGGCCCGGGCCCGCGTGACTTCGAGCTGACCGAGGACCCCGACGAGGGCCACTACGTCCCGCCTGAGCCCCCGCCGCTGCCGCCCGCCGACACCACCGCCAAGTTCGCCTGGCTCGCGGTGCTCGGCGGCCCGGCCCTGCTGCTGATCGACGCCGTGGTGTGGCGGGAGATCTCCGGCTGGCCCGCCTGGGTCGGGGTCACCGCCTTCCTCGGCGGCTTCGTCACCCTGGTCGCCCGGATGAAGGACCGCGACGAGGACGAGCCCGAGGACCCGGACCACGGCGCCGTCGTCTAGGGCCTGCCCGGCGGGTCTTGCCAGACGCGCTCCGGGGTGTCCGGCAGCTCCAGCACGGCCAGCACCGGCAGGTGGTCGGTCGCGGCCCGCAGGTCGCCCTCGGTGACGCCAGGCAGCCCGTGCGGCACCCCGCAGCCGAGGACGGTGATCCCGGGCGTGGCGAACACGGCGTCGATCCGCTGGTAGGGGTTCTCCGGTACGGAGGTGAACTCGCCGCCCCAGGGCGCGGTCGGGTACCCGTCCCACATCCGCGAGGCCAGCAGCTGCCAGCCCGGCCCGTCCGGGTGTTCGTTGAAGTCCCCTGCCACGATGCCCTCTTCGGCGATCGTCAGCTGGTCGAGCAGCAGCTCGAACTGCCCGTACCGCTCCGCCGGGTCCAGGCTGAGGTGGCAGCTGGTGACGGTGAACGGCGCGGCGCCGGGCAGCCGCAGCAGGGCGGTGGCGAAGCCGCGCGCGTGCAAGCCGCGGGTCTTGGGCAGCAGCCGGTCGTGCACGCCCAGCACCTCCACCGCGCCGGGCCGGCCGAGCAGCAGCGGTCCGGCGGCGGTCCGGCCGCCCCCGGACAGGACGACCGTCCCGGTGGACCGGGCCAGCCAGGCGGCCTGGCCCTCGGGGCGCCAGTAGCGCGGCGACTCCTGGATGCAGACGAGGTCGGGCGCGCAGGCCCGGATCACCCGTGCGAGCGCCCGCCGGTCGTCGCGCAGCGAGCGGATGTTGTAGCTGAGCAGGCGCAGTCGGCGCGGGCCTGCGGGCGGCGGTTCGATGGGCGCGGCGGTCATCCGTGGTCCTCCCCTTCGCGGTGTCACCAAGGAGGACGCTAATGCGACGGCGACGGCGCGGCCGGGATTGGTCGGGGCCCGGTCACACCGCCGCCGGCGGGTCTTCAGCTCCCCCTGGGCCGCAGGACCGGCGCAGGGGGTGTCACCTTCAGGTGCGGGCGAGGTCCGCCGCGCCGACGATGCCGGCTGCGGAGCCCATGGAGGCGAGCACGACCTCGGCGCGGGGGCGGTGCACCCCGCCGGTCAGGTAGTGCTCGAAGGCCTTGGCGACCGGGTCGAGCAGCAGTCGGCCGGAGTCGGAGACGCCGCCGCCGAGGACGAACACGCCCGGGTCGAACAGCGCGGCGAGGTCGGCCATGCCGCGGCCCAGCCAGTCCGCCAGTTCGGCGTAGCACTCCAGGGCGAGCGGGTCGCCCGCCTCGGCCGCCTCGGTGATGTGGATGCCGCGGATGGTCTCGGCGACGCCGTCGTTGAGCTCCAGCATCCGCCGGCCGCGCACCGGGTCGGCCGCGGCCTTCTCCCGGCCGTAGCGGCGCAGCGCGCGCCCGGAGCCGTACTGCTCCCAGCAGCCCTTGCCGCCGCAGCCGCACTGCAGTCCGTCCGGGACCATGTTGAGGTGGCCGATCTCGCCGGCGACGCCGAAGCGGCCGCGGTGCAGCCGCCCGTCGAGCACGATGCCGCCGCCGATGCCGGTGCCGACGGTGATCAGCACCATGTCCTGGTGGTCGGCGGCCGCGCCGAAGCGGAACTCGGCCCAGGCGGCGCAGTTGGCGTCGTTCTCGACGACCGTGGTCAGACCGGTGAGTTCCTCGATCCGGCCGCGCAGCGGCTCGTTCTCCCAGTCGATGTTGGGCGCGAAGATCACCGTGGAGCGGTTGCTGTCGACGAAGCCGGGGGCGCCGACGCCGACGGCGGTGACGCCGGGGTGCTGCTCCTTGAGCTCGCGCACGGCCTGCGCGATGGCGTCGACCGCCCACTGGGGGTCGGCCGGGGTGGGGACCCGGGTCCGAGCCAGGATCGCACCCGCTTCGTCGACCACGCCTGCCGCGATCTTGGTTCCGCCGACATCGACGCCGATGGTCAGAGCCATGTGTCCCTCAGCTATTCACTCGTTCCCGCTGGACGGAACGGTACCGCCCAACCCAGCCCCCGTACACAGCCTCGCATACATTATCCGAAGACAATTTTGGGACAGCCGGGCCGCAATGCTTCAAAAGTCGTATCTAATCTCCATCTTCGTGACGTACGAGAGCAGTCCGATCACGCTGCGGAGGTTACGGATTCACTGCTTGGCGGACGGCCCGTCAGCCTCGCCGGAGCCCCCGGCCCGGCCGGGTGCGTCGAGGTCGATCTTCTCCACCGGCGCCCCCTCCCCCGAGGTCCAGCGCCGCTCGTGCCCGGCCACCGCGGAACGGTAGGCGGCCAGCAACTCGGCGCCGGCGGCGGCCAGCCCGGAGCCGGCCGCGGCGAGGTGGGCGTAGACCTCCGGCTGTTGGGTGCGCAGGCGGTCGGCCAGCCCGGAGAGGGTGATCAGGGTGGTGGCGCTGGTCTCCTGCGCCTTCTCGCCGACGGCGGTGGCGAGCCGGCGCACCTCGTCCACCAGCGGGCCCAGCTCCGGCCCGAACGGGTGGGACGGTCCGCCCCCCTGCTCGGTGCCGGGCTCGGTACGGTCGTCGGTGCTGGTCATCGCGGGCGCCTCCTCAGCCGTGGCCGCACCGCGCGGCCCTTCGGCCCGACGCTACCCGACCGGCCGTACCACCCGGAAAGGCCGGAAAGGCCGTCAGCCCTGCGGCCAGAGCGAAGGGTCGGGCGCGAACCGCACCGAGAGCACGCCCTCGTGCAGCCCCGCCCCGGCGACCGTGCAGCGGCGCAGCGCGGACGGCAGCGGCAGCACCCGGCGGTGGGCGCCGAGGCCGACCACCAGGTCGTCGCCCCGGCGGACCAGGTCCAGTCCGGCGCGGTCGGCGCCGGGCAGGTCGAGGTGCCAGACCAGCAGGCCCTCCTCGGCGAGCCGGTCCTCGACCGTCCAGGGCTGCGCTTCGAGCCGCTCGGGACCGGGCCCGTCCCCGTACAGCCGGTCGGCTACGGCTTCCAGGGTGCCCTCGGCCAGGCCGGTGACCAGCACCGGGGCGTCGGTTTCGGCGATGAGCCGGTCCAGCTCCTCCTGGCGGCGGCGGGCCAGCCCGGCCAGCCAGGGGTCGGGCGAGGCGAGGGCGGCGGGCGGCAGCGCGCCGTGCACCACGACGGCGTCCGGCCGATGCCCGTACAGCGCGAGCCCGGCCCGGATCCGACGCAGTTCCTCGTACGGGTGACCGTCGGCCGGGACGACCAGGCGCACGCTGGTGCCCGGGTCGCCGATCGCGGCGCGGGACTCGGCCAGGACCGCGGCGGCCCTGGTGCGCCCCTCGTACAGCCACTCGGCGGGCATCGGGACGCCGGCCAGCCCGGCCAGCAGCGGGCGCAGCGCCCGGGCGGCCTGCCGCTGCTCGGGGAGGATCCGCTCCAGGTAGCGGGCGAGCTGCTCGGGCAGGGCGAGGGTGGAGATCAGTTCGGCGGGTGGCGGGGCGAGCACCACCAGGACGTCCTGGTCGGCGGCGGGCAGGGCGCGCAGCAGGGCGAGCCGGGCGATGCCGGGGAGGGCGGTCAGCTCCTCGGGGTCGAGCTGTTCGGCGCCGAGCAGGTCGAGGGCGGGCTTGAGCCGGCCGGTGAGCTCGCCGACGGCGTAGCGGAAGGCGGCCTGCTCGTCGATCCGGGAGACCGTCAGGCCCGGCGCGTAGCCGAGCGGTACCGGCTCCAGGCGGGTGCCGAGCGCGGAGTCCAGGGCGCGGTGGGGGTCGTCGGCGGCCAGCAGCCAGGTGCGGTGGCCGCGCCGGGCGGCGTGCAGGGCGGTGGCGGCGGCCACGGCGGGCGCGCCCGCGTCGCCGCTGACCAGGATGGTGCGCGTCGCCGTCATGCCGTCATCCCCCGTTCCGCCGTGCCAGTACCGTCAGCCCTCGACGCGCTTCTTCAGACCGGCCAGCGCCCGGTCGATGATGACCTTCTCGGCCTTGCGCTTGATCATGCCGAGCATCGGGATCTTGACGTCCACGGCGAGCTGGTAGGTGACCTCGGTACGGCCGCCGGCCAGCGGGGCGAGGGTGTAGGAGCCGTCCAGCGAGCGGAGCATCTGGCTGCGGACGAGGGTCCAGCTGACCTCGCGGTCGCCGTCCCAGGTGTAGGCGAGGGTGTGCTCGTCGCGGATGGCGCCGGCGTCGAGCAGCAGCCGGACCTGGGCGGCGCGGCCGTCCTCGCCGGGTTCCAGGACCTCGATCTCCTTGACCTCGCCGGTCCAGGCCGGGTAGGCGGCGAAGTCGGCGATCACGGCCATGACCGTGGCCGGGGTCGCGTCGATGGTGATGCTCGACCTGGTGTGCTCCGCCATGGAATGGCCCTCCGCCTCGTCCCTCTGCCGCCTGCCGGTCCGGTCGGGGCGCGCTCGACCCGATCCGCCCGGAGCAGGCTATCGCGACCGGAGATCGACTCGGCCGCGCGGGCACCGGCGTCGGCGGGCGGGGCCTGCGGCGGCGGGCGGCGGGCGGGCGGCGGGGCATGCTACCGGCCGGTACCAGCGGGCTGCCGTAGGGTGCCAGTCGAACGACCCGGTCACGGCCTGGTCGGATCCGGCCGGGTGTGACACTTCGAACACCGGGGCCGACCCCCCTGGTCGAAGCTGCCTACCGGGCAGTAACGTCCTGCCGTCCCGCAGCGTCGCGAACGAGGAGCAGTCTTGCTCGACTTCAGCCTTCCGGCCCTCTATCAGGTACCGAGCGGCGGTAACCTCTCCGACCCTGTGCACCGGAACGCCGAGGAGCACCCGGACGTCGCGGTGCTCAGCCGGAAGGTGGACGGCCACTGGCAGGAGCTGACCTCGGTCCAGTTCCTCGCCGAGGTGCACGCCGCCGCGAAGGGCCTGATCGCCGCGGGCATCGAGCCCGGCGACCGGGTGGGCGTCATGTCCCGCACGCGGTACGAGTGGACGCTGCTGGACTTCGCGATCTGGACGGCCGGCGCGATCACCGTGCCGGTCTACGAGACCTCCTCCGCCGAGCAGGTCGAGTGGATCCTCGGCGACTCGGGCGCGGTCGCCGTCCTCACCGAGACCGACCAGCACGTCAAGGTGGTCGCCGACGTCCGTGACCGGCTGCCGGAGCTGAAGCACACCTGGCAGATCGACGGCGGCGCGCTCGCCGCGCTGGCCGAGGCCGGCCGGGACGTTCCGGACGCGACGGTCCGGCAGCGCCGCTCGATCGCCGGCCCCGACGACGTCGCCACCATCGTCTACACCTCGGGCACCACCGGCCGCCCCAAGGGCTGCCAGCTGACCCACGGCAACTTCCTCGCCGAGTGCGGCAACGTGGTCGAGCGCCTGGCCCCGCTGTTCCGCACCGGCGAAAGCTCCGTACTGCTCTTCCTGCCGCTGGCCCACGTGCTCGCCCGGATCGCCGAGATCGCCCCGGCTATGGCCCCGATCAAGCTCGGCCACGTCTCGGACATCAGGGACGTCACCGCCGAGCTGGCCTCCTTCAGGCCGACCCTGATCCTGGGCGTGCCCAGAGTGTTCGAGAAGGTCTACAACACCGCCCGCGCCAAGGCCCAGGCCGACGGCAAGGGCAAGATCTTCGACAAGGCCGCGGAGACCGCGATCGCCTACAGCCGGGCGCTGGACGCCGGGGGCGCGGGCCTGGTCCTGCGGCTCAAGCACGCTGTCTTCGACAAGCTGGTCTACAGCAAGCTGCGCGCCGCCCTCGGCGGCCGGGCCACCCACGCGATCTCCGGCGGCGCCCCGCTCGGCGAGCGCCTCGGCCACTTCTACCGGGGCATCGGCTTCACCGTCCTGGAGGGCTACGGCCTGACGGAGACCTGTGCGGCCACCGCCTTCAACCCGTGGGACAAGCCGAAGATCGGTACGGTCGGCCAGCCCGTCCCGGGCTCCTCCGTCCGGATCGCCGAGGACGGCGAGGTCTACTTCAAGGGCCCGCACGTCTTCACCGGCTACTGGAACAACCCGCAGGCCACCGCCGACACCCTCAAGGACGGCTGGATCGCCACCGGCGACCTCGGCTCGCTGGACTCCGAGGGCTACCTGACCATCACCGGCCGCAAGAAGGAGATCATCGTCACCGCGGGCGGCAAGAACGTCGCCCCGGCCGTGATCGAGGACCGGATCCGGGCCCACGCCCTGGTCGGCGAGGTCATGGTGGTCGGCGACCGCAAGCCCTTCATCGCCTGCCTGATCACCGTCGACCCGGACTTCTTCCCGAAGTGGAAGGAGCTCAACGGCAAGCCCGCCGCCGCCACCGTCGCCGAGCTGGCCGCCGACCCGGACCTGCTGGCCGCCCTCCAGGCCGCGGTGGACGACGGCAACGCGGCGGTCTCGCACGCCGAGGCGGTCAAGAAGTTCCGCCTGCTGGACACCGAGTTCTCCGAGGAGAGCGGCCACCTGACGCCCTCGCTCAAGCTCAAGCGCAACGTCGTGCTCAAGGACTACGCGGCCGAGATCGAGGCGCTGTACCAGAAGTAGGACCGTGCGCCGAAGGGCCCCGGGGCGTACCCCGGGGCCCTTCGGCGTGCTCGGCGTCAGCCCGCCAGCAGCGCGGTCAGCCGCCCGGCCAGCAGGTCCCAGCGCCAGGAGCGCTCCACCCAGCGCCGCCCGGCCTCGCCCATCCGCCGGCGCAGCTCCTCGTCCCGCAGCAGCCGGACGATCCGCTCCGCCGCCGCCGCGGCCGAGCCGCCCGGCACCACGTACCCGGTCTCGCCCTCCAGCACCGCGTCCGGCGCCCCGCCGGAGTCCCCCGCGACCACCGGCAGGCCGGTCGCCGAGGCCTCCAGGTAGACGATCCCCAGGCCCTCCACGTCCAGCCCGCCGCGCCTGGTCCGGCAAGGCATCGCGAAGACGTCCCCGGCGCCGTAGTGGGCGGGCAGCTCCTCCCAGGGCACCGAGCCGGTGAACCGCACCGAGGCCCGGACGCCCGTGGCGTCCGCGAGCTTCTCCAGGTCCGCCCGGTACGGGCCGCCGCCGACGATCAGCAGCACCGCGTCCGGCACGTCCGCCAGGATCTGCGGCATCGCCTCGATCAGGGTGTCCTGGCCCTTGCGCGGCACCAGTCGGGAGACGCAGACCACCACCGGCCGGTCCGCCAGCCCCAGCCGCCGGCGCACCTCGGCGCCGCCGGAACCGGGGTGGAAGGTCGTCTCGTCCACACCCGGCGGCAGCTGCACCATCCGGGCCGCGGCCTGCGGTCCGACCGCGGCGGCGATCCGCGAGCGGGTGTACTCGCCCAGGTAGGTCAGCACGTCGGTGCCCGCGCCGATCCGCCGCAGCAGCTGCCGGGAGCCCGGCAGCTGGGCCCAGGCGGCCTCGTGCCCGTGGGTCATGCCGAGCAGCCGCCCAGCCCCGGCCCGGCGCAGCGTCGGCGCCATCAGGCCGAGCGGGGCGGCGGCGCCGAACCAGACCGAGTCGCACTTCTCCGCGCGCAGGATCTCGGCGGCCCGCCGGGTGACCCGGGGTGTGGGAACCATCACCTTCGTGCGGTCCCGGATCACCGGGAACGGCTGCTCGGCGTCGAAGGCCCGCACCTCGGTGCCGTCCCGCCAGGTCGAGGCGTACACCACGACGCTCCCGGCGGGCTGACGGACGGCCATGTTGTGCACGAAGGCCTGGATGCCCCCCGGACGGGGCGGGAAGTCATTGGTGACGATCAAGGTTCTGTGCATCAGGCCACGGCTCGCTCGGTCGGGGGGTGCTCGGTGTACCGCTGGGTGATCCGTACGATAGGTCAACACCATGACCCGCCGGGAACGGATCCGCCCACGGCAACCGTTTGCCCACCGGGTCAGTCCTAGTACCTAGGCCGCGGACACGGCGGCCCGGGCGTCCGTCAGTACGACGCCTCCGGTGAGGACGTCGAGACGAACGAGGGAGCGCAGTGGAGTTGGCCCCGGCCACCGAGTCCGGTTCTTCACGCGGCCGCCTCGGCCGCCCGCTCGGGGCGCTCGCCGCCCTCGGGGCGACCTGGGTGGCCACCCGCACCGTTCTGGTGCTGCTGGTGACCGGCGTGCTGAAGTCGCCCGGCGGCGACGTCACCGCGGACGTCTGGATGATCTACCACGCCTGGTACGGCGTGCTGCAGACCGGCACCTTCCCGTTCGACGACGTCACCTGGCAGTACCCGCCGGGTGCCGCCCTGGTCATCCTGCTGCCGGGTCTGCTGCCCTGGTCGTACCTGACCTCGTTCTGGGTGATCTGCGGGATCGCCGACGCCGCCGCGGCCGCGCTGCTGATCCGCACCGGGCTGCGCAAGGGCCGGACGCTGACCGGCGCCTGGCTGTGGGTCGTCGCGGTGCCGCTGCTCGGCCCGATGATCTACAACCGCTTCGACCTCCTGGTCACCGCGCTCGCCCTGGCCGGCCTGCTCGCGCTGATCCGCCGCCCGGCGATCGGCGGCCTGCTGCTGGGCCTGGGCGGCATCGTCAAGGTCTGGCCACTGCTCGGCCTGATCGGCACCCCGTCCGGCCGACGCACCCGCCGCTCCTGGACGCTGGCCGCGGCCACCGCCGTCTCGGTGGGCTTCCTGCTCGCGGCCGGGATGAACGGCGCCTTCGGCTTCCTGGCCTTCCAGGGGGCCCGCGGCATCGAGGTCGAGTCGGTCGGCGCGCTGCCGCTGCACCTGGCCCGGCTGGCCGGCGGCTGGGACGGCAAGGTCACCATGAACTACGGCTCCCCCGAGATGCTCGGGCCGTGGGTCAGCGTGATCAGCAAGGTGATGATGGCCGGCACCGTGCTGGGCTTCCTCTGGCTGTTGCTGTGGCGCTTCACCGCCCGCCGCCGCAACGCCGCCACCATGTACGACGCGGCGCTGTGCGCGCTGCTGATCTTCGTGGTGACCAGCCGGGTGATCAGCCCGCAGTACCTGGTCTGGCTGGTCGGCGTCGCCGCGGTCTGCCTGACCGTGCGCGGCACCAGCCAGCGGCCGGTGGCCCTGCTGATCCTGCTGGCCTGCCCGCTCACCCTGCTCGAGTTCCCGACGATGTTCACCCAGGTCCTCAACAGCGAGCCACTCGCGGTCACCGTACTGGGCCTGCGCAACCTGCTGCTGCTGACCGCCACCGTGCTCGCCTGCGTCCGGCTCTGGCGCTCCACCCGCGCCCCGGCCCCGCTGCCGCCCACCGTGGTGCTCGCCGAGCCCCCCGCCCTGCCGCCCGCCTCCGCCTACCCGGTGCGCCCGGGCATCGCGTACGAGCAGGACCTCCTGGACGGCATCGACCAGCCGGCGGGCGCGCGGCCCTCCAACGGCCGTTAGGGCGTCTCTGACGATTCCCGCCGGGCGCGCGCCGTCGGAGCGCGCGCCAGGACAGCCCCTAACCCCAATGCCGGTGACTTAGGTTGTGGCGGCTCTGCTGGTGATCGTGATGACGGCCGGGAGCGGTGGTGGCCAGTCGCGGTGTTGGGCGCGTTTGA
>NZ_JBVJQR010000040.1:0-53108 GCF_055608425.1 Kitasatospora sp. NPDC036934
CAGCGCCTCGCCCTGCCAGGTCCGCAGGAGCACGCGCCGGGCGACCGCCTCGTGCTCGGGGCCGAGGCCGAGCGCCACCTCAGCCGCCTCGTAGGTTACGGATGCCGCGCTGCTCCGCCACCGGCCGGGTCGGGCCGGTGGCGGCGGGCCGTGGGAGCCGGGCTCGGCGGTGAGGGCGGACCGACGGAGGAGACGGGCGGGTGGCCGGGGGTCAGGCCTCCTGGGGTGCCCGATCGGCGCCGATGCCGTCCTTGTCCGTCTTCGTGGGAGTTCCGTCGCCCATTCGGCGAACGCCGGGTGCGAGCACGAGGAGGCCGCGGACGACGAGATTGGCCACAGCGGCGGTGACCAGGACGGTGGTCGGGCCGACGACCGGGATGAGCATGCCGGTGACCGCCATGCCCATCGGGTTGAGCGCGAGGGAGCCGATCCAGTCGTAGGAGCTGACCCGGGACATCACCTCGGAGGGGACTTCGCGCTGCAGGGTGCTGTGCCAGAGGGCGTCGCTCATGGTCACGCCGGCTGCGCCCAGCAGGGCGACGGCGGCGACGGGCCCCACGCCGGCCGCCGTGGTGAGCGCCAGCAGGAAGAGGGAGTCCAGACCGACCAGGAGGTTGGAGGCCAGCAGTGGACGGGCGGGGCGCCACCAGAACAGGAGCAGGCTGCCGAGGAGGGCACCGATCCCCTGGGCGGCGATGACCATACCCCAGGCGCTCGCTCCCATGCCGTCCTTGCCGACGGCCAGTACCGGGCCGACGACGTAGATGGCCGGGCGCACCACACCCTGGTAGAAGCCGAAGCTGCTCACCATGGACCAGACCCAGTTGCGCCCGGCGAACTCCCGCCACCCCGCGACCAGGGACTGGCGCAGGCTCTCCTTCGCCCCGGTGGCCGGCGGCCTGAGCGGAAGACGGGCGAGCAGGGCGGCACTGGCCAGGAAGAACACGGCGTCGCCGAGCACGATGTAGCCCGGGTTCCAGAAGAGGAGCAGACTGCCCGCGGCCGCGGGTCCGCAGATGGCGGTGACGCTGCGGCTCAGGGTGATCAGCACGTTCGCGTCGTGGATGCGATCGACCGGTACGAGGTCCGGGACGACGCCGGTGTTGGCCGGGGTGAAGAAGGCGCGCGCCGTGCCCCAGACGGCCTGGAGGACCAGCAGGAGGACCAGGTCCGGGTGTCCGAGGACCAGCAGGAGAGCGGTGCAGGCCTGGCTGCCGGCCATGACGAGATTGGTCGCGATCATGATCGTCCTGCGCGCGCGGTCCCCGACCGCACCGCCCACCAGCAGGAACAACACCTGCGGAGCGGTCTGCGCGGCGAGCACCAGGCCGAGGGAGGACGCCGAGCCGGTGGCGTGCAGCACGGCGAAGGCCAGTGCCACCGGCGCCATGGTGGCGCCGAACATGTTCAGGGCTCGGGAGAGCAGGTAGAACGGGAATCCGGGGACGTCGGACATCGCCTTGCGGCGCAGGGTCTGCATGGTTTCCGTTCCGCTCAGGCGGGGCTGACGGCCCAGGCCGTGCCGATGACGGCGCCTCGGAGCTGTTTGACGGTGCTGGAGCCCAGGCCGAGGTCTATGCTGCGGCAGCCGTGCTGGAGGGCGTAGCGGACCGGGCCGTGGATCATGGCCTGGAGATAGCTGTGGTCGCGGCCGGGCATCTCGTCGACCAGACCGATCTCGTAGCTCTCCAGGAGCGTGTCCTGCCTGGCGAAGAAGGACGCGACGAGCAGCTCTCCGTCGGTGCTGCGGACGGTCGACGCCCAGCAGGCTTCCGGCCCCAGGGTCCGGACCCACTGCCGCAGACGGTACTCGCACATGCGTGGATGGTCAGGCACCCCGTACTTGCGTTTGACGGCACAGACCAGCGGGGCGGCCTCGGTGATGACGTCCTCGGCGGGGACGCAGTCCGTGCGGTGGCCCAGCGCTGAGAACTTCCGGCGGTCGCGGCGGCAGGAGGCACGCTGACTGGAGGTCAGCGCGGCTGTGTGTTCCTCCTCGTCGTTACCGGTGACCGGCAGTACGGCGGTGGTGTCGAGCGGGCGCACGGTGGCCCGGCCGGCTAGGCCCGAGGCGAAGGAGTCGACTTCGCGGTCGCGCACGTACAGGGCGACCGGGTAGTCCCCCGCCGCTTCCGCCTGCCCGAAGGCCTCGGCCGCCAGGACGGCCCGCACCTCGGCCGCCTCTTCCGCGGGCAGTTCGCTGGAGGTGAGCACCCCTGCGGCGAGCTCGCCGCTGCTGCCGACGAACACCCATCGCCGGGGGTCGTCGGGGACGACGCCACCGAGCAGGTCGGCACGCACACCGAGGTCGTGGGGCCCGTTGGCCGACTGTGGGCTGCGCGGGCTCCGACTGCTCACGGCGCCCAGGACCCGGCCCTGCGACCTCGCCACCGTCCATCCGGTGGACCACCGGACGTCGTCCGCGGCGGCGAGCATCCGACTGGGTGCGAGCGCCGGCGCGCCGAACTGCCATCCACCGTGCCGCAGTTCGTCGGGCACCTCACTGAGGGTCTCGATGATCAGCTGCATGGGGCGGAGGCTACCAACTGTCATGGGCACCGCACCACCGTCCATCTCGCCATGCAAGACGGCACGGTGACGTGGTCCGCAGGGGGGGGCACACGGGCCGGCTTCCCATGGGCCGCGGGTCAGGCCCAGGCCCCCAGGACCGCGAACCGGTACCGCTTGTAGAAGCAGTCCGCGTCCCGGAACCCCGCTTCCGCCAGCCATTCCAGATGTGTGCGGACCGGCACCGAGCGGTCGTACGCCATGCGTTCCCTGGCCTCGGTCAGTTCACGGGCGCTCGCGTTCCGGCGGGCCACGTCGCGCGACCACATCTCGTCGTAGAGGGTGTCCAGACGGGCGGTGGGGCCGGCGACCTGCTCGGCATGGACGAAGACGCCGCCGGAGGCCAGCACCTTGCGGATGCGCGGGTACAGGGCGCGCTGGTCCTCGTGCGGCAGGTGATGGATGGCGAGGGCGGAGACCACGATGTCGAACGGGCCGTCCGGGAGGGGGGCCCGCATGTCCGCCTCGACGACCTCGTGACGGACGGCGTACAACGCGAGTTCACGGCGGGCGATCGCGAGCATTCCGGGCGAGGAGTCCAGGAGCGTGAACGAGGCGTCGGGCAGGAGGGAGGCGAGTTCGGCGGTCATCAGGCCGGTGCCCGCACCCAGGTCGAGGACGCGCACGGCGGAGTCCCGGGCGGCGCCGACGGCAATGTCGACGGCGGTCTCGTAAAAGGGCGTCAGATCCGGTACCAGCCTGGCCCTGGCGCGGTCGAATGTCTCAGCACCTGCGTCGAACAGGCGGGATGCGTCGAGCACGGAAGGTTCACCCGTCGTTCGAGGAGGGGGCGCTCATCCTACAGACGCGAACGGTTCTACTGGAGCGCTCAGTTGTCGATCTCTCAGTATCTGAAATGACTGTTGCGCTATGCGGACAAGGTCTCTAAGTTGACGAAAGATCATCAAACCCCGCCGCTCACCCGTGGGATGAGCGTCTTCCCCGAGGAGCACCCATGACGTCTGAGCAGTCGCCCGAGTCCGTCGTCCGCGCCCTCTGGTGCGCCGTCCTCGGAGTCGAGGAGGCGCTACCGGAGGACGGGTTCTTCGAGCTGGGAGGACACTCCCTGCTGGCCATCGAGTTGCTCCAGCAGGTCGAGACCGATCTCGAAGTGGAGATCTCGGCCGACGTTCTGTTCCTGGACGGGACGCTGGCCGCACTCCTGGACGCGGCGCAGAAGGCGACGGCACAGAAGGCGACGGCACAGTGAAACCCCGGATAGGGGTGCTGTTCTCGCCCCGGGGTGCCGCCTCCGCCCGCGACGTGCTCGTGGCGGCAGCCGACGACATCGAGATCGTTCCGCTCCTGCGGTCCGGTGCCGGCGAACGGCAGCCCGCCCTCCCGCTACTGATCGACCGGTTGTTCGGTGCGCCCCTGGAGATCGACGAGGAGCACCTGACGGACCCGGGCCGGCCGCTGGCCGGGGTGGTGACCTTCGCCGACGCCGAGCTCGAACTGGCCGCGGCACTCGGCGCACACCTGGGCGTACGGCACCGGAGTGCGACCTCGGCGGACAAGTACCGTCAGCGCACAGTCGTCGGCGGGGCCGGATTCTCCCGGATCGCCGCACGCCCCGTGGACCGCGCGGAGGACTTGTCGGAGGCGGCCCGCCTCCTCGGGTATCCCTTCGTCGTCAAGCCGCGGCGCGGTGCCGGTGGCACCGACGTCATGATCGTCCGGGACGCGGCGCAGGCTTCCGCACTCAGGGACTCCTGGCGCTGGGCCGGCGGCACCCTCTACGCCGAACAGTTCATCCCGACGGCCGACCGGCCGCCGGGATCCTGGCGGGCGGACTACGTCTCGGTGGAGGTGCAGAGCATCGGCGGCAGCCACGATGTGATCACCGTCTTCGACAAGTTCCCGGTCCACGAGCGGAGTTCGGAGACCCGACAGGGCGGCCGGATGGCCACGACCGGCGACATCCTCCCGTGCGGACTGCCGCTCCGCCTGCGCACCGAGGTCGAGGAGCTGGTCCTCGGCGCACACCGGGCGCTGGACATGGACGACGGCATCACCCACACCGAGGTCAAACTCGGTGCCGACGGCCCGGAGATCATCGAGATCAACTGCCGGGTGGGCGGGCACCTTAGCCGGGTGCTCAACCGCCGCTCCGGCTTCGACCTGGTGCGCCAGGCCCTGCTGATCACCGCCGGACTGCCGCCCCAGCCGCTGCCCGACAATACGGGAGAGCGCCATGTCGCCGGCCTGTTCGTGCCCTTCGCCGACACCGACGGCCCGGTCCGCTCGCAGGTCTCCCCCCGCGCGCTGCGCATTCCGGGGGTCGCGGCGGTCGACGAGGTCGCACGCGCGGGCGCAGCGCGGACCGACACCGACGCGATCGCGTGCAACGTGGTCCTCGACTGCCCGCAGGAGGACGACCTGCGGCACGCCACGGCCGGTTTCCTGGCCCGCGTCAGCGAACTGTTCGCCGAGGACGGCGTCGGCCACCGCGACTGGACCGCGGAGATGAGCGCGAGGCTCGACACCGAACCATCCGCGGCGCCCACGCCGCGTCCCACGCTCTCATCTGGCAGGAGCCTATGAACGCCCAGGCACAACAGCACGCCATGCAGGCCGTCCTGCTCGAGTCACTGACCCGCAAGGCCGGCGGCGACCCGGCGGGCTTCAGCACCGCGCGCTCGTGGGCGCAGAACGGCGGCAGCTCGCTGGACGCCTACGCCGCGATCATGCGCATCGAGGAGGAACTCGGCCTGGTCGTGCCCGTGGCACGCCTGCTCGGCCCGAAACCCCTGGACGAGCTCATCCGGCAGGCCGGCGCCCCCACCTCCACGGTGCCGGCGGGAGTACCGTCCGAGGGTGCCGTGGCCGCGACGGCCTCGCAGCGACGCCACTGGCGCCACGCCCAGGGCGAGGGATCGGCCGCCTTCCTGAACATGGGCCGCGCCCTACGCTGCGCCCGCGACTTCGACGCGGACCGCGCCGAGGCCGCCTTCCGGGCCCTCGTCGCACGCCACGAGTCCCTCCGCAATCGCTACGTCCCCACCGCCGACGCGCTCCTCCTGGAGGAGGTCGCGGACTGGCCGGAGCGGGTCGAGTTCGTCCGCCACCCCGAGGCGGTGCACGCCGAGGCCGCAACGGCCCTGATCCGCAAGGCACTTGAACCCGCCTTCCGGCTGGCGGAGGAACCACCGGTGCGCGGTGGCTGCGTCCCGCTCAGCGACGGCGGCGCCGTCGTGTACGTCGGTGTCCACCACATCGCGGCCGACGGCTGGACCATCGACCTGCTCGTCGGCGACTTCCTCGCCCTCTACACGGAAGCCGGCCACGAACTCGCCCCGGCGACCCCCTTCAGCCGGTACGCGGCCACCCTGGAGGCCGCGGCCCGCTCCGGCGTCTACGCCGACGACATCGCCTACTGGCAGGAGAAGTTCGCCCGGCTCTCACCCGACTTCACCATCGCCCGGCGCAGCGGAGCCGCCGGTGGCCAGCGTGCGGGCACCTCCCGCCTGCTCTGGGACGGCCCCGGTGAGGCGAACGCCCTCCGCGAGCGGGCCCGTGCGCTGGGCGTCACCACATACAGCCTGCTGCTGTCCGCTCTCCTGGCCGCGGCCCAGGTGCTGTCCGGCGAGGACGAGGTCGTGGTGATGAGCGGCGTCGCCAACCGCAACCGCGCCGAGCACCGCAACACCGCGGGTCTCTTCACCAACCAGATCTTCTTCGTCGGCGACTTCCGCACCCCGGGCTCCATCGACGACTACGTGCGGCAGGTCCACGACGACGTGGTCGAGAGCCTGGCCCGCTCCCAGCTGCCGGTCGAGGTCGTCCTCGACCGGATGGGCGCCTACGACGCGGCCCGCACCCTCGCCCCGTACGCCAACATCCTCTTCCAGGCCGCCGAGGCGCCCATCGACCCGCCGGGGCTGCGTGACGGCACCTGGAGCTCCCACCCGTTGGGCAGCGGCTCCATCAAGCGGCACTGCAACATCCACCTGGAGGACGACGGCGCCGACGGCCTCGCCATCGAGCTGGACTACAGCCTCGCTCTGGTGGGCGCGCACGACGCGGCCCGGCTGCTGCGCGCCCTGCGGGCCGCCGCCGACCGCACCGTCCACGGCGGCGACGGCTCGGTGACGGAGCTGCTCGCCGCCGCCCGGGAGGCGGCCGGGAGCCCCGCGCCCACCCTGACCGTCTTCTCCGTGGACTACCCCGGCGCCCGGGCCGAACCGGCGCTGGCGTCCGTCGTCCGGGACAGCCTGCCCGGCGCCGGCCTGGTGGAACTCCCGGTCCCGCAGAGCCTGGACGCCGAGGAGATCGAGGACTGCCTGCGCCGGGGCCACGCCCTGATGGCGCGCGACACCACGGGCCCGGCGGCCGTCCTCGGCTACTGCTCGGCCGCCGCCTGGGCCCGGCACCTCGTCGCCACCCTGGACGGGGACGCCGCCCCGGCCCTGCTGACGCTGAACGGCAACGATCCGACCGAGGCCGACTGGTACGAGGAGTTCGCCCACCTCATCGGGAGGTTCGACACCGACGCCGACCTCACCGAGGTGGCGCCCGCGCGCATCGCCCTACCTCGCGACGGGGACCTGCCCAGTCGGTGCGCGGCCGCGCGGGACACCCTCGCCGTGATGCGCCGGCTGCTGGAGGGCGCGGTGGAGCGGCGCTTCGGCGCTCCGCTCGGCCGGGTGGCCCGGGAGACCCTGGACGTCCAGGTCAAGTGGCTGACCTACCTGGGCAGCTGCGTCGTCGTCGGAGCCGGGACGGCCCGCCCGGAGGAGCGCGCCCTGCCGGACGTGCGACTGGACCAGAGCGGCCGGACCGCGGCGTGGCTGCACGCCGAACTCGATCCCGACGGATCCCTGCGGTGAGCGAGGACGCCTTCGTCCAGCGGATGCTGGCGGCCCATCAGCTCCAACGCCGGTACTGTCGCGAACCGCACCCGGTGAGCCGTCGCGTGTTCGCCGACATCCTGGGGCAGGCCCGGGGCACGGCCTTCGGGCGCGACCACCGGCTCGGCCGGGTGCGCACTCCCGCCGACTTCAAGGCGGCCGTCCCCATCGGCGGCTACGAGTCCTTCCGGGGCTACGTGGAGCGCATCAGGGACGGCGAGCAGAAGGTGCTCACCGAGAGCCGCCCGTACGCCCTGCACACCACGTCCGGCACCACGGGCAACCCGAAGTACATCCCGACCACCCGCCACTGGCGCAACCGGTTCCGGGGGCCCGCCCTGTACGCGCAGTGGGGCCTGTACTTCCAGCGTCTGGGCCTGGAGCACTACCACCCCGGCAACGTCCTGGACATGTCGTGGGAGCGGTCCGTCATCGATCACCTGCCGGGACCGGACGGCACGGTGCCCGTCTACAGCATCACCAAGAGGCCCTCCGCCGTGGGCCCCCGCGACTGGAACCCGCCCTGGTACGGGGAGCCCTGGTTCCTCGACGACGCCGGCAGACTGTCCCTCTACGCCAAGCTGCGGCTCCTGGCCGACTCCGACGTCCGCATGGTCGTGGCGGTCAACCCCTCCCGGATCACGGCCCTCGGTGAACTCCTCAACGAGGAGCTGGAGACGCTCCTCAAGGACCTCCACGACGGCACGCTGCGCGGTGCGTCCTTCCCCGGCCTGGCCTCCGCCCGGGAGACCGCGTACCGCCTGGAGGCCGCGCACTCCTTCGGCGGGCGCGTCACCCTGGTCGACCTGTGGCCCCGGCTCTCGCTCCAGGTGTGCTGGAACTCGGCCTCCGCCCGCTACTACCGGGGATGGCTGGACCGCCTCGCACCCGGCGTCCCGCTCATCCCGTTCAGCACGACGGGCACCGAGGGCATCGTCACGATACCGGTGGACACCCACCCCTCCGCCGGTCCGCTCGCCGTCGACCAGGGCCTGTTCGAGTTCGTGCCCTGCGCGCCGGAGGATCCGGGGGAGCCGGTCCCGCCCGACGCGGCCACCGTCGACCACGACGAACTGGTCAACGGCGGCACCTACCGCCTGGTCATGAGCCAGGCCAACGGCCTCTACCGGTACGACTCCGGCGACATCTACCGGGTGGTCGGGCGGGTGGGCGGCCTGCCCCGGCTCGAGTTCGAGGGACGCGGCGGATCCGTCAGCTCGTTCACCGGGGAGAAGCTGACCGAGTCCGACGTGCACGCGGCGATCCGCGCCGCCGTCGGCAGCGCCTCCGTGCCCAGCGCATACTGCCTGGTGCCGTCCTGGGCCCGACCGCCGGGCTACACGCTGGTCATGGAGTGGCCGGACGGCCCGGGACCGGCGAGCGACGCGTTCTGCGCCCGCGTGGACGCCACGCTCTGCCGGGTCAACTCCGAGTACGCCGAGAAGCGCGGCTCCGACCGGCTCGCACCGGTCAGCGCCCGCACCGTTCCGCCCGGCACGTTCCGCGCGCTCGCCGAGCGCCACGTGGCCCGGGGTGCCTCCGCGGCCCAGGTCAAGCACCGCTGGCTGCACACCGACGACACCTTGCTGGCCGCCATCCCCGCGCACCCGCCCGGCGCGCGACCCATCGACCGAGCAGAGGACCGCACATGACTGATCTGGACACCCTCGCCGAGGACTTCCACCGCGACGGCTACGCCGTGGTCCCGGGCGTGCTCGACGAGGACGACTTCACCGAGGTCCGGCAGGAGTACGCGCGCCTGTTGGACGAACGCGCCGAGCAGTGGCGCCGCTCGGGCGCCCTCACGGGCGGCGAGGACCTCGTGGGCAGGCCCTTCGACGAGCACCTGGTGGCCCTCACCGCGCTCCCCGGCTTCGACACCGCACTGCTGAGCGAGCTCGACATCACCCTGCCGCACATGCCGTTCACCTCGCTCCAGCCGCACAGCCGGGTGCACACCGGGCCGGGCGTCCTCGGACTGCTCCGCAACGCCCGGGTCCTCGACGTGGTGGCGCGACTGGTCGGCGAGGAGATATCCGCGAGCCCCAACCAGCACGTACGGCTCAAGCTGCCCGCCACGAAGACACCGGGCGGGTTCGGCGCCCGACGCGGTGAGACCATGCACGCGCCCACGATGTGGCACCAGGACGCGATGACCCAGATCCCGCAGTCCGACGACACCACCCTGGTGACCTGCTGGATCCCGCTGATGGACGTCCCTGCCGAACTCGGCTGCCTGTTGGTGGTGCCCGGCCGGCACCGCGAGGAGAACCTGCTGCCCTGGCCGATGGGCCCCGACGTCGTCCGGGAGCTGGAAGCCGCCGCCGTGCCGTTGCCCGTCTCGAAGGGCGACCTCGTCCTGCTGCACAAGCGCACGCCGCACGGCTCCACCGTCAACCGGTCCGAACGCCTCCGCTGGAGCTTCGACTTCCGCTTCTACCCCTCGCACGAGCCCTCGGACCGGCCGTGGTTCCCGTCCGTGGTGACCCGCAGCGCCGCCGAACCCGCGCTGGCCACCACGGACGCCGTGCACTGGCGTGAGCGGTGGGAACAGGCCCGTGACATGTTCGTCGCCTCGGGCCAGATGGTCCCCGGCCGCCGGGAGTTCTCCCAGCTCGTCGCCGAGTCGCTGATAGCCCGCTGGGAGAATGGCGACGTACCGCACCTGGCACCGGCCGGAACCTCGGCCGATGCGTGAGCCGACCACCCGCCCGGACCCGGTCGTCGACCGGGTACCGGCCGGCGGGGAGACCCTCGCCCTGCACACCTGGGACGACGGGCGGCCCGGTCTCGCCGACCTGTTCTACGTCCACGGCCTGCAGAGCCACGCGGGCTGGCTCTTCGAGACCGGGCCCGCGCTGCTGGAGCGCGGTGTCCGGCTGACGGCGCTCGACCGCCGGGGATCCGGCGCCAGCACCGGCCCGCGCGGCCACCTGCCGGACGCCCGCACCGTGCTCGACGACTACGGCACGGTCCTGGCCGGCCTCGCCGCCTCGGCCCCCGGTCCGGTCACCGTGCTGGGCCAGAGCTTCGGCGGCAGCCTGGTCGCCGCCATGGTCGCCTCCGACCGGATCCCGCGCGGCTCGGGCATCGTGCTGTGCGCCCCGGCCCTGGGGCAGCAGCGCGCCCGCCTCGACGAAGCCGCCCGCCTGCGCACGCTGAGCAGGAACGGCCTGGACGCCTCGGCGGTGCAGCTCGAGGACGAGCAGTACACCACCGTGCCCGACTACCTCGCGTGGATGGCCAACGACGGTCTGATGATCCGGTCGGTGACGGATTCCTTCCGCGCCGCCATGGTCGAGACGGAGGACCTGTACGCGGGTGCGGGCCCCGCTCCCTGGGCTGACCACGAGGTCTGGGTGGCCTACCCCGACCAGGACTCGATCATCGACCTCCGGGCCTCCGAGGCGATGCTCGCCGACCTCGCGCCGCAGGCCGTGTCACGGTACTTCCCGGTCGCCTCCCACTACCTCGAGTTCACCGACGTCCGGGAGCAGTACTGGGATTGGCTGGCCACGGTGGTCCGCACCGGGGCAGAGCGGTGAGCGCCGGACGTCCCGCCGCAGGGGCGGGTTCCCCGTGCTGACGCTCACGGTGCACGAGGCGCGGATCCCGATGGAACGCCCCTTCCGGCACGCCCGGATGACCCGCCGGGAAACGGCTTCCGTGCTGGTCGCCGCGGAGTACGACGGGGAGACCGGCTGGGGGGAGGCAGCGCCTCGGGAGTACGTCACCGGAGAGTCGGTCGGCTCGGTCCTCGCCGCGCTACGCGGACGGGAACTGCCTTCCTCGGTGGCCGAGTTGGTCGCGGCCCCATTGGAGGAGGCGCTGGCCGGCCTAGCCGCGCTCGAACTGCCGGCCCTCCTCGGCGAACCCGGCCGACCAGCCCCTGCGGCCGCGGCCGCCCTGGAGACCGCCCTGTTCGACCTGATCTGCCGCAGGCACGGGGTGGCCGGTCTCCAGGCCCTGCGCCTGGCCGGGTACGACGACGTGCTGGCCGCCGAAGCCGCCCCCGCTCCGGTGGCGACCGTCCTGGACCTGAGCGGTGCGCCGCTGGCCCGCCTCGCCGCGATGTCCGGCCCCGCACGGAAGGCGATCCCGCACGTCAAGCTCAAGGCCGGTCCCGAAGTGGCCCCGGTCGCCGACCTGGTGGCACAGGTCGCCGACCTGCTGCCCGGCACCACCGTGTCGGTGGACGCCAACTGCGCCTGGGAGGTCGAGGAGGTCCTCGCCCGGGCCCCGCGCCTGCTCGCCGCAGGACTGTCCTGGCTGGAGGAACCCCTCGCACCGCGCCGGTGGGGGGACTTGGCCCGGCTGCGCCTGGCCGGGCTGTCGGTGATGCTCGACGAGTCCTTCTCCTCGGCCGGCGACCTCGCCGACTGCACCTCCCACCGGGCGGCCGACCTGCTCAACCTGCGCGTCTCCAAGTGCGGCGGCCCCTTGCGGCTGCTGGCACTCGCCCGCGCCGCGCGCACTGCGGGCCTCGGCCTCCAACTCGGCGTCCAGGTCGGCGAGCTCGGCCCCCTGTGGGCCGTGGGCCGGCTCATCGGCACGGCGCTGCGCGGGCCCGTCGCCGTGGAGGCCGGCCGGCAGGACGAGTGGTTCCCGGGCCGTCCCCCGCTCACCGCCCCCGCCTACCAGGTGGATCGCACCGCCTCCCGGGCCCCCGCCCTGCGCGGCCCCGGCATCGGACTGCGCCCCACCCAGGCCCTGCTGGACCTCTGCACGCCCGGTTTCCGGCGCCCGTGGACGGCGCCCCGACCGGCCGCCCCGCACCGTGCGCGACCCGCTGTCCAGAACACCCCACCGGAAGGACGACCGTGAGCACGGACCCGAACCGCCCGCTCCCGGTGCGCCGCGCCTGGGTCACGGGCGCCGCCTCCGGCATCGGCGCCGAGGTCGCCCGGCGCCTTGCCGAGGAGGGCGTCGACGTCCTCATGATCGACCGGGATCCGGCCGCCCTGGGGGCCGCCCGGCGGACCGTGCCAGGGGCACGCCCGCTCCTGCTGGACGTCACCGACACCGAGGCCGTCACGGCGTACGTCGAAGGGGCCGACCCGGACTCACTCCCCGACATCCTGGTCAACGGCGTCGGCGGCGACACCCGCCGCATCCCCCTGGAGGACCTCCGCGAGGCGGACCTCACCGCGGCGATCACCAACAACCTCCTCGGCTGCTTCACGCTGACCCGGCTGTGCGCCCCCACCATGCGCCACCGCGGCCGGGGCCGCATCGTCAACCTCGCCTCGATCGCCGGACGCACGTACTCGATCTTCAGCAACGCCGCCTACGTCGCCGCGAAGGCGGCCGTCCTCGGGTACACCAAGCAGTGTGCCTATGAACTCGCCCCGTACGGCGTGACGGTGAACGCCGTCGCGCACGGCCCCATCGCCACCGACCGCCTCGTCGCGGCCTGGGAGGAGATGCCGCCGGAGCGGCAGGCCGAGGTGCGCGGCCGCCTCCCCATGGCGCGCTACGGAACCGTCGGCGAGGCGGCCGCCGCCATCGTCCATCTGTGCGGCGAGGAAGCCGGATACACCACCGGTGCGCTCGTCGACGTCAACGGAGGTCTCCACATCTCATGAGCATTCACACGACCCACTCCCCCGGGAACGACCTCAAGGACGCCGTCGTCATGGTCACCGGCGCCGGCAGCGGCATCGGCCGTGCCACGGTGACCGCCCTCGCCCGCGCGGGCGCCCGCGTCGTGGCCGCGGGACGCCGGGAGCACACCCTGCGCGAGACCCTGGAGCTGGCAGGCCTGGAGCGCGACCGTGGCCTCGCCGTGACCTGTGACGTCACTGATGAGGAAGCTGTCGCGGCGTCAGTTGATACGGCCGTCTTGGAATTCGGACGCCTGGACGCGGCCGTGAACACGGCTGGTATGTTCGGCCCAAGTGGGCTCCTGTCAGAAGCGCTCCAGAAGGATGCCGTCGACGTCATGTCCGTCAATCTCATGGGCATGTGGCTGTGCCTCAAGCACCAGTCACGGGCGATGCTCCGGTCAGGCGGAGGAGCGATCGTCACGACCGGCTCGGTGGCCTCCTTCCTCGGGCACTCGGGCAGTCCCATGTATGCGGCGACCAAGCACGGCGTCGTCGGACTGACCAAGGCCGCGGCACTCCAGCTGGCCCCGCACGGGATCAGGGTGAACGCGGTCTGTCCGGGGTCCACCGACACCGCCATGCTGCGCGAGCTGTATCCGGACGAGGGACAGCTCGCGGCACGGGCCCGGCGCGCACCCCTCGGCCGGATAGGCCTGCCGGAGGAAGTGGCCGCGGCCGCCCTGTGGTTGGCCGGCCCGGCGTCGAGCTACGTGACCGGGCAGGCGCTGGCCGTGGACGGAGGCGTGACCGCCGGGTCCGCCGCTCCCGTCAGGCCCACCGCATAACCGTTCACTTCTTCGAGACGACCGACGAGGAAATAGCTCATGGGTTCAACGCTGTACAACAAGGTGTTCGATCTGCATACCGTGCGCGACTACGGCGACGACCGGGTCCAGCTCTTCATCGGCCTCCACCTGGTGCACGAGGCGACCAGCCCGCAGGCCTTCGCCATGCTGCGGGAGCGCGACCTCGGCATCGCCATGCCGGAGCGCAACGTGGCCACCGCCGACCACGTCATCCCCACCGACACCATCGCCCGCCCCCTCCTCGACCAGCTGGGCGAGGACATGCTGGCCCGACTGGAGACCAACACCGAGGACTTCGGGCTGCGCTTCTTCTCCCCGAGCAGCGGCGACTACGGCATCGTCCACGTCATCGGGCCGGAGCAGGGCCTCACCCAGCCGGGCATGACCATCGCCTGCGGCGACTCGCACACCTCCACCCACGGCGCGTTCGGCGCGGTCGCCATCGGCATCGGCACCTCCCAGGTGCGCGACGTCCTGGCCACCCAGACCGTGACCATGAACCGGCTCAAGGTGCGCCGCATCCAGATCGACGGCGAACTCTCCCCCGGCGTCACGGCCAAGGACGTCATCCTGCACGTGATCCACGAGCTCGGCGTCGTCGGCGGCGTGGGCTACGCCTACGAGTTCGCGGGCTCCGTCATCGAGAACATGTCGATGGACGAGCGGATGACGGTCTGCAACATGGCCGTCGAGGGCGGCGCCCGCTGCGGCTACGTCAACCCCGACGACACCACCTTCGCCTACCTGAAGGGCCGGCCCGCCGCCCCCACCGGCGAGGCGTGGGACCGCGCCGTGGCCTGGTGGCGCTCCATCGCCTCCGACCCGGACGCCACCTACGACGACGTCGTGGTGATGAACGGGAGCGACATCCGGCCCATGGTGACCTGGGGCATCAACCCGGGCCAGTCGGTCCCGGTGGACGGGCTGCTGCCCTCCCTGGAGGGCGCCTCGCAGGACGTCGCCGACTCCTACGCCGAGGCCTACGAATACATGGGCATGAAGCCCGGCGACAAGCTCGGCGACCACCCCATCGACGTCGCCTTCATCGGGTCCTGCACCAACGGCCGGGTCTCCGACTTCCTGGAGGTGTCCGAGGCGCTCAAGCGCAGCGGCGCCCGGGTCTCGCCCGGCGTGCGCGCGCTCGCCGTGCCCGGTTCCAACGCCGTGCGCGAGGAACTCCTCCGCCTGGGCGTGGACAAGGTGCTCGAGGAGGCCGGCTTCGAGTTCCGTCTGGCGGGCTGCTCGATGTGCCTGGCCATGAACATGGACAAGCTGGTGGGCCGCGAGCTCGCGGCGTCCTCCTCCAACCGCAACTTCAAGGGCCGTCAGGGCTCGCCCACCGGCCGGACGATGATCATGTCGCCGCTGGCGGTGGCCGCGGCCGCCGTCAACGGTTCGGTCTGCGACCCGGCGACCGTTTTCGGCCCGGCGACCGTCGTCTCTTCCTCCTAAGGAGCCCCAGCAGTGACCAGCGCCATCGATCCGCGCATCAGCACCGTCACCGGCACCACGGTCGTGCTCAGCGGCAACGACATCGACACCGACCGGATCATCCCGGCCCGGTTCCTCAAGCACCTGACGTTCGACGCGCTCGGCGAGCACGTCTTCGAGGACGACCGCAAGCAGGAGCACGCCCGCGGCGTCACCCACCCCTTCGACCAGCAGGAGCGCTCCGCCGGCAGCGTCCTGCTGGTCGCCAAGAACTTCGGCTGCGGCTCCTCCCGCGAGCACGCCGCGCAGGCCCTGCACCGCTGGGGCATCCGCGCCGTCGTCGGGGAGAGCTTCGGAGAGATCTTCCGCGGCAACTGCGGCACCATCGGCCTGCCCTGCGTGACCCTCGCCCCCGAGCACGCGGAGGAGGCCCGCAGCATCGGCCTGGCCGACGCCGACGCCGTTGCCGACGTGGACCTCGGCAAGGGTGTCCTGCGGATCGCCGACCGCGAGTTCCCCGTGGAGATCCAGGCGTCGCTGCGGGACTCCTTCCTGGAGGGCACCTGGGACACCCTCGCCGAACTCCTGAAGAACGCCGACCAGGTGAGCGAGACCGCCGCCCGGCTCCCCTACCTGACCGGGTTCTAGTCGGATGCCGTCCATAGTTCCGCCGTCCGGCCACCGTGTCTTCGTCGGCACCGACCGGGTCCTCGACGAGCTGCTCGACGAGATCGCCGAGCAGCTCGCCGCCCTGGGCCACCAGGTGGTCCGGGCGGCGGATCCGCTTGCTGTCGCGGACGGCCCGCTCGACGCCCTCGTACTCACCTCCCGCACCTCCGTCGGCCCCGGACTCCTCGACCGGCACCCGGAGTTGAAGGGCGTCGTGTTCGCCTCCAGCGGCTTCAACTCCATCGACGTCCCCGATGCCACCCGGCGCGGGATCGTCATCGCCAACGGGGCGACCCCGGAGAACCACGGCAGCATGGCCGAGGCCACCATCATGCTCGCCCTGGCCCTGAGGCTGCGGCTCGCGGACCGCCTCGCCGCCCTGGCCGAACAGCGCCCCCGTCCCCGACCCGCCGAGCTCGACAGCCGTTCGCTGCGCGGTGCCACCCTGGGCCTCATCGGCTTCGGCCGGATCGCCCGGGAGGTGTGCACCCGACTCGCGCCCTGGGGCACGGGCCCCGTCCTGTGCCACACCCGGACCCCTCGGCCCGAGGCCTGGCCCGAGGTGGACTTCTGCTCTCTGGACCGCGTCCTGACGGAAGCGGACATCATCAGCATCCACCTGCCGCTCAACGCCGCGACCCGCGGCCTGATCGGCGGGCCCGAACTGCGCCGCATGCGCGACAGCGCCGTCCTCATCAACACCGCGCGCGGCGGCATCGTCGACGAGGCGGCCCTGGCCGACGCCCTGCGCGGTAACCGGATCGCCGGCGCCGCCATCGACACCTTCGACGTCGAACCCCTCCCCGCGGACAGCCCGTTGCGCAAAGCCCCGAACGTGCTGCTCACCGACCACGTGGTGGGTCACACCGTGGAGATGTACCGCTCACTGGTGCCCGCCGCCGTCGAGAACACCGCGTGCATCCTGCGCGGGGAACGCCCCCCGTACCTGGTCAACCCGGACGCCCTCGCCCACCCCCAGGAAGGGGCCGCATGAGCAGCAGCACCCTACCGCCGTCAGCCGCACCGACCCGCCTGTACGGGCTGGTCGAGGCGACGGCCGCCCGCCACCCCGAGGCCGTCGCCCTGGAGACCCCCGGCGAGAAACCCCTGACGTACCGGGAACTGACGGACGAGGCGGAACGCCTGGCCCGCAGCATCGCGGCCGACCACGGCCCGGTGCCGTCCCGGATCGGTCTGATCGGCACGAAGTGCGCCCGCACGTACGTGGCCTACCTCGCCGTCCTGCGGCTGGGCGCCACGATCGTCCCGATCAGCAACGCCGCTCCCGCCGACCGCATCCGCGCGATCGCCGGGGCCGCCGGCCTCGCGCTGGTCCTGACCGACGACCTCGGGGGGCCGGCCGCCGCCCTCGCACCGGGCGCCGCCGGCACGTCGGAGACGCGGCCGCGCCTCGTGGAGATCCCCGCCCTCGGGACCCCGGCGGACGACGCTCCGTTCCGGGCTCCCACGGCCCAGCCGACGGCGTACATCCTCTTCACCTCGGGCAGCACCGGCCGGCCCAAGGGCGTGCCCGTGTCGCACGCCAACGTCCTCAGCTTCGTGAACCACAACCTCGCCCGGTACGGGGTGGGGCCCGGTGACCGGATGACGCAGAACTTCGACTTCGCGTTCGACGTCTCGGTCTTCGACCTGTTCGTGGCCTGGGGCTCGGGCGCCACCCTGGTCGCCCCCTCCTCCCGGGACCTGATGCACCCGGTCCGCTGGGTCAACGAACGCTCCCTCACGCACTGGGCCTCGGTGCCGTCCGCCGTCTCCACCGCCCTCGGCCTGGGCGAACTCGCCCCCGGCGCCATGCCGTCCGTGCGGATGAGCCTCTTCCTCGGCGAGCAGCTCACCGTCGAACAGGCCGCGGCCTGGCACGCCGCCGCCCCGAAGGGTGTCGTGGAGAACGTCTACGGCCCCACCGAACTGACCGTCTACGTCTCCGCGTACCGGCTGCCCGCCCGCACCGAGGACTGGCCCGCCACCGCCAACGGCACCGTCCCCATCGGCCACGTCTACCCGCACCTGGAGTCCGTCGTCGTCGCCGACGGACTGGAGGCCGACGAGGGCGAACTCTGCGTCCGGGGCCCCCAGCGCTTCGACGGCTACCTCGACGCGGAGGACGATTCCGGCCGCTTCCTCGCCGACGACGACTCCGTCGGCTTCGCCCCGGTCACGGGCCGTCCCCCGGTCCGCTCCGACTGGTACCGCACCGGCGACCTCGTCCGCCGCGCCCACGACGGCACCCTGACCCACCTCGGCCGCCTGGACTCCCAGGTCAAGATCCGCGGCCACCGGGTCGAACTCGCCGAGATCGAGGGCGCGCTGCGACGGCACGAGAAGCTCACGGACGCCGTGGTCCTGGCCCTCCCCGGCCCGGTCGGCAGCCTCGACCTGATCGCCTTCCACACAGGTGGCGAGACCGACTCCCGCACCCTGCGCGCCCACCTGGCGGCCGTTCTGCCCGCCTACATGATTCCCCGGCGCTTCGTGCACCTGGACGCGTTCCCCCTCACCGGCAACGGCAAGATCGACCGCCTCGCCCTCAGGGCCGCAGACGGTCGATAGGTACGGCAACCCCATCCGTCCTTCCCAGGAGGCGATTCCCCATGACGGTGCTCTTCGAGTGCGACTACGAGGAAGAGTCGTACTTCGCCCTGGGCGCGGCCCCGACCGGAGCCCCACTGCGCCTGTATCCGCTGTTCGACGAGCCCCTGGCCGTACTCGTCCGGGAATCCGGCGGGGACGCCGGTGCCCTGACGTCCGGCAGGGCACCGGTGGACGTGCCGGCCGGGGAACTGCACAAGGTGCGCACGCGCGTGCCGTGCCTCCCGCGCCAGGTGGGGGACGCCCTGGTCGGCGGCTTCATGATGACCCACAACGTGAAGGTCGACGGGACGACCCCGGACCAGCCCACCTGGTTCTTCAAGGGCCTCGGCGACGCGCTGAGGCTGCCGGGCGAGCCGTTGGACGTACCCGGCGGAGCACTCGCCGTGTGTGAGGAGGCGGAGGTCGTCCTCGTCTACGTGGGTGACGAGGAGACAGGTCGGCCCCGCTACGTGGGCTACACCTTCGGCAACGACGTGACGGACATCGGCCGGTTCAAACGGCACAACGGTCACCTGTCGTACGCGAAGCTCTGCAGCGCGGGCATCTCGCCCACGCTGCACCTGGGCCCGCCACCACGTCTCGTCACCGGTGAGACGACGATCGAGCGGGACGGCGACCTCGTCTGGAAGGGCACGTTCACCACCGGGACCGACGCCCTGTACTACGACCTCGACACCATCACGGCGGGGCTGTTCGTCCATGAGGCACTGCACCGGCCCGGCCGTGTGCACTACGTGTACATCGGGGCCGACCGGAGCAGCTTCCACGGCGGGCACACCATGGCGGACGGCGACCGGGTCACCCTCTTCTTCGAGAGCCACGGCGTCACGCTCACCCATCCGCTCGCGTGGACGCCGCAGGCCGGCTGACCCGCCGGGAGGGGTGCTGCCGGAGCGCCGTCACTCGCGGTAGAGCAGGAGGGTGCCCCCCGACCGGGGCGGCACTCGCGACCAGGGCCCAGGCCGTCCGCCTGTGCAGCACGAGGACGACGCCCGGGGCCCCTCCTCCGCCCGGTCGCCCCTGTGCGGGGGCGGCCGGGCTGTCGGGGCGGACGGAGCCGACCGCCCGGCACGCCGGGCACCCGGACATCCTGCGCGAACTCACCGACGGCGCCACCGGGGACCGCGCCCGGAGCTGACGCCGGCCCGCCCGAAGCCGAACCGCTCCGACGGAATCGCGGCCTACTCCGCCGGCGCGAGCTCGGCCGCCAGCCGGCGCAGCTCGTCCCCGTACTCCGGGTTGGCGAGCGCCGCGGCGAACTGGGCGCGCAGGTAGGCGGCGGGGTTGCCGGTGTCGTACCAGGTACCGTCGATGACCTGCCCGTAGACGGCGCGGCGGGCCGCGTAGGCGTTGATGGCGTCGGTCAGATAGACCTCGTCCTCGGGCTTCTCGTGCCAGCGGCGGGTGAGTTCGCGCAGCTCGTCGACGATCCCGGGAGTGATGACGTACCCGCCGATGGCGGCGTACCCGGAGGGGGCGTCGACCGGCTTGGGCTTCTCGACCAGGCCGGCGATCCGCAGCGACCCGCCGCCGAGGTCCTCCTTCACCACCGGCACGCCGTAGCGGTAGGAGTCCTCGGGGGCCATCGGCATCAGGGCCAGCACCGGCGCGTTGGTCTGCTCGAACGCCCGGATCAGCTGCTGCGCGCGGGGCACCTCGGCGACGAACACGTCGTCCGGCCACAGCACCAGGCAGGGCTCGTCCCCGAAGTGCCGGGCGGCGTTGAGCACCGGGGTGCCGTTGCCGTACGGGCCGTGCTGGTACAGGTAGCTGATGTGCCCCTTTCGGGACAGCTCCCCGACCTCCTCGACGGCGTCCGCGAACGCCGCCTTGCCGTCCCGGCGCAGCTGGTCGACCAGCACCGGATTGGGGCGGAAGTGCTCCTGGATGAGGCCCTTGTCGCCGTTGACGACGATGGTGATGTCGGTGATGCCGCTCTCGATCAGCTCGCGCACGGTGTGCTCGATCACCGGCTTGTCACCGACCGGCAGCATCTCCTTCGGGGTGGCCTTGGTCAGCGGCAGCAGGCGGGAGCCGAGTCCGGCGGCGGGGATGACGGCTCGGCGGATGGTCCTGGGGGCCATGTGATGTTCTCTCATGTCGATGGCGCTGCGCCGCAGTTGAGCGGCACCGCGACCGACGCTACCAAGGATCACGCCATGATCATTACCGCCGGGCGGGGGAGGGTGGACGCCACCGCCCTCCCCCGCACCGGCTGTTCACTCAGGCCGTGTAACCGCCGTCCACCGCGAGGGCTGTGCCGGTGACGTAACGTCCGCCCGGGCCCGCCAGGAAGGCGACGGCGGCGGCGATGTCCTCGGCCTCGCCGAAGCGGTCCAGGGCGGTGAGCGAACGCTGGAAGCCGGCGGAGTCGCCGTCGGCCGGGTTCATGTCGGTGTCGATCGGGCCCGGGTCGACGACGGTGACGGTGATCCCGCGCGGGCCGAGTTCCCGGGCCAGACCCTTGGTCAGCCCGGTGAGCGCGGTCTTGGCCGTCGCCTGGAGGACGAAGTTCGCCCCCGGGACCCGCCCGTTGAAGCAGGAGCCTATGCTGATGATCCGCCCGCCCTCGCCCATGTGCCGGGACGCGGCCTGCGCGGCCAGGAACACCGACCGGACATCGACGGCGAGCACCCGGTCGAGCTCCTCGACCGTCACCTCGGCGAGCGGGCCGTAGGTGAGGAAGCCCGCGTTGTTCACCAGGACGTCGATCCCGCCCAGCTGACGGACCGTCTCCTCCACCGCGTGCGTGGCTGCGTCCGCCTCGATCAGGTCGGCGCGGATCGCCACCGCCCGGCCGCCCGCCTCCTCGATCTCCTTGACGACCGTCCGGGCCTGCTCCTCCGCCCTGACGTAGGTCAGCGCTACCGCCGCCCCCTCGGCCGCCAGCCGCTTGGCCACCGCCGCGCCGATACCCCGGCTGCCGCCGGTCACCAGGGCCACCTTGCCGGTCAGGTCACTGCTCATCGTCGTTCCCCCTGTCAGTCGTGCCTCGTTCGTGGCTCACCCACGGTAGGACCTGACACCGGTGTCAGGTTCAAGCCTTTTCTTACGCGGGTGCCTCCTCAGCCCTCGCCTCCTCAGCCCTCGGCGCCGCGGACCGCCCCGCCCGCTCCGGCGCACCGCCAGGGTCAGCACCGCCAGGCCGGCGAACAGCGCGGCCGCGATCAGCCCGTCGACGTGCAGCCCGGCGGTGAACGCCGAGCGCGCCCCGTGCAGCAGTTCGGCGCCCGGCCCGGCGGGCAGGTGCCGGGCCGCCTCGACCGCGCCCGCCAGCGAGTCGGAGCCCCCGCCCGTACGGCCGCGGTAGACCGCCGCGGCGACGGTCCCCAGCAGGGCGAAGCCGAGCGAGCCGCCGAAGTAGTTGCCGGTCTCCGACATCGCGGCCACCGAGCCCGCCCGCTCCGGCGGCACCGAGCCGAGCACCAGCCCGGTGCCCAGGGCGAACAGCGGCCCAGTGCCCAGCGCCAGCACCGCGATGCCGGTCATCACCAGCGGCAGCGAGCCGGCGTCCTCGTCCACGGCGACCAGCAGCAGGGCACCCAGCGCCGAGAGCGCCAGCCCGCCGGCGATCGCGGTGGTCCGGCCGATCCGGCCGGCCAGCCGCGGCGCGGCCATGGTGCCGGCCGCCACCGCCAGGCCCATCGGCGCGAACAGCACGGCCGAGGCGAACGGCGAGTGGCCCAGCACGCTCTGCAGGTACTGGGTCACCAGCAGCCCGGTGCCGGCCATCGCGACCCCGGCGAGCACCAGCGAGACCAGCACGGCCGCGAACGGGCGGCTGCGCAGCAGCCGCAGGTCCAGCAGCGGCCGCTCCAGCCGCAGCTGCCGCCGAACGAAGAGGTGCCCGACGCCCGCGCCCACCAGCAGGGCCGTCACCGGCACCAGCGGCGCGTCCCCGGCCGGCAGTTGCTTGATCCCGTACAACATCAGCAGCACCGCCACCAACGACAGCCCGACCCCGGCCGGATCCGGCCGCCCGGCCGCCTCGCCGCGGAACTCCGGCAGCAGGAACGGCCCGGCCGCCAGCAGCACCGCCATCGCCGGGACGGCGGCCAGGAACACCGACCCCCACCAGAAGTGCTGGAGCAGCAAGCCGGCCATCACCGGCCCCAGCGCGCCGCCCGCGAACTGGCAGGTCGCCCAGACGGCGACGGCCCGCCCGCGCTCCCGCTCCTCCCGGAACATGTTGGTGATCAGCGCGAGCGTGGACGGCGCCAGCGTCGCCCCGGCGACGCCCAGCAGGGCGCGGGCCACGATCAGCGTCAGCGGGTCGACCGCGAGGGCGGCGACCACCGACAGCACCGCGAAGGCCGCCGCGCCGATCAGCAGCAGGCGACGACGGCCGATCCGGTCCCCCAGCGTGCCCATGGTGATGACCAGCCCGGCCACCGTCAGCCCGTAGCCGTCGCTGATCCACAGCTGCTGGACGCCGGAGGCGCCCAGGTCCGCGCTCAGCCTCGGCAGGGCGAGCAGCAGGGCCGTCATGTCCATCGCGACCAGCAGGGTCGGCAGCATCAGGACGGCCAGTCCCAGCCCGACCCGGGTGGCGTTCATCCCCGGTGGCTCCTCTCCTCGGAAACGTGTCACCGCCCGGTCGGAGCGGGCGGGCGCTCCTCGACGTCCCGGGCCGGGAAGTCGTGGCAGATTTCTCCGGCGGGGACGTCAAGACGGCGGCCCCGGCTCCGACCGACGGCCGAGGGGCCCGAACGGGGCTCGCCCACGACGAGGAGTTCGCGATGAAGTTCCTGATCAGCCTGCACATCAACCCGGCCGTGCTGGACGCGCTGACCGACGAGGAGAAGGCGGCGATCGGCGCCGGCCACGGGAAGTTCATCGAGGAGCTGAAGTCCTCCGGCGAACTGATCGTCACCCAGGCCCTGGTCGACCCCTCCCAGGCCGCCGTGGTCACGGTGCGGGACGGCCGGCCGGTGGTGACCGACGGCCCGTTCCTGGAGGCCAAGGAGTTCCTCGGCGGCTTCTACCTGGTCGACTGCGACAGCAAGGAGCGGGCGGTCGAGCTGGCCGCGCGGATCCCGGACGCCGCGATCGAGGGGCTGGGCGTCGAGGTGCGCCAGGTGATGTTCTCCGACGGACACTTGGAGGCATGACGGCACCGGACTTCGAGGACCTGCTGCGCGACCTCACGCCGCAGGTCCTCGGCACGTTGGTACGGCGGTACGCGCGGTTCGAGGGGTGCGAGGACGCCGTGCAGGAGGCCGTCCTCGCCGCGGCCGTGCAGTGGCCCGACGAGGGCGTGCCGGACAACCCGCGCGGCTGGCTGGTGACGGTCGCCTCCCGGCGGCTGGTCGACCGGATCCGCAGCGACCGGGCCCGCCGCGAGCGCGAGCACGCGACCACGGCCGCCGAGGTGGTGCCCGAGGAGGTGCCGGACACCGACGACACCCTGCTGCTGCTCCTCCTGTGCTGCCACCCGGCGCTCACCGCCGCCTCGCAGACCGCGCTCACCCTGCGCGCGGTCGGCGGCCTGACCACCGGCGAGATCGCCCACGCCTTCCTCGTCCCGGAGGCCACCATGGCGGCCCGGATCAGCCGCGCCAAGCAGCGGATCCGGGCCGCCGGCAGCTCCTTCACCCTCCCCGAGGGAGCCGAGCGCGAGGAGCGGCTGCGGGTCGTGCTGCACGTGCTCTACCTGATCTTCAACGAGGGCTACACCGCCTCCTCCGGCAGCGAACTGCACCGCGCCGACCTCGCCCGCGAGGCGATCCGGCTGACCCGGATGGTGCACGCCCAGCTGCCCGAGGACGACGAGGTGACCGGACTGCTCGCCCTGATGCTGCTCACCCACGCCCGCCGGACGGCCCGGACCACCGCGGCCGGCGACCTGGTGCCGCTGGCCGAGCAGGACCGCACCGCCTGGGAGCGCCCGCTGCTCGACGAGGGCACCGCACTGGCCAGGACCGCCCTGGCCGGCCCCCGGCTCGGCCCGTACCAGCTCCAGGCCGCCATCGCCGCCACCCATGCCGACGCCGCCACCGCCGAGGAGACCGACTGGGCGCAGGTGCACGCCCTCTACCTGATCCTGGAGCGGATCGCCCCCAACCCGGTGGTCACCCTCAACCGCGCCGTCGCCCTGGCCGAACTGGACGGCCCGCGGGCCGGGCTCGCCCTGCTCGCCGCCCTGGACCAGGACCGCCGGATGGCCGGCCACCACCGCCTGCTCTCCGTCCGGGCCCACCTGCTGGAGCGGGCCGGCGACCTCCCCGGCGCCCACGACCACTACCGCCGCGCCGCGAAGGCCACCGCGAGCCTCGCCGAACAGCGCTTCCTGGAGGCCCGGGCCCGCCGGCTACAGGCCTAGGCCCAGCCCAGCTCCGTCCGGTACCAGTCCGCCGCCCCGGCCAGGCGGGCCAGCGGCCCCGGGCCGGGCGGGCAGGCGGCCAGGCGCCAGACGTCGTCGCTGCGGTACCAGTGGTCGCGGGCGATCATGACGAACTGCCGCTCGGAGACCCGGCCCGGCGTGGCGGCGAGCAGCCGGCGGCACTCCGCCCAGGGCAGCGCCGGGCCGTCCGGGGCGGGCAGCAGGCCGAGCCCGGCGAGGGTGGCCAGCAGTTCGGCGGTGCGGACCGGCGCCGGGTGGGCGGCGTGGTGGATGCCCGGCACCGGGGGCGGGGCGTCCAGCGCCAGCGCGGTGATCAGCCGGGCCAGGTCGGCGCGGTCCACCAGGGAGAGCCGGGAGTCGCCGCCCGCCCACCGGCCCGGGACCCTGCGGGCCAGCTCGACCAGGGCGGGCACCACCCAGCGGTCGCCGGTTCCGGTGACCAGCGCGGAGCGCAGCACCACGGCACCGGCCGCCAAGGCGTGGCCCTCCCCCAGCAGCCGGGTCCGGCTGGCCTCGGACAGCGGTGCGGCGGGCACCTCGTCGACGCCGATGCCCGGGTGCGGGCCCTCGCCGTACACCGCCGTGGTCGACAGGTGGACGATCCGCCCGATCCCGGCCCGGGTGGCCGCCGCCATCACCGCCGCCGTGCCCCGGTCGTTGACGGCCGCGCACTCCTCGGCGCCGCCGCCGACCCGGGAGGCGAGGTGCAGCAGCACCCCGGCGCCCGCGCACAGCCGGTCCAGCGCGGCCCGGTCGGCGAGGTCGCCGGGCACCCAGCCGGTGTGCCCGTCCGCGACGGGCTCCCCGCGCACCAGCGCCCGCACCGGGATGCCGCGGGCCGCGAGCTCCGCCCGTACGGCGGAGCCGATGAAGCCGGTCGCCCCGGTGAGCGCGACCGCGGTCCGTGCCCCGGGCCGCTGTGGCGCTGCCATGCCTGGTTCCTCCCTGCCGACCGGCCGGTCAGTCTAGCCAGCGTGCCGCCCACCCGGAGCCACCCGTACGGAGGGGGCGCCGGTACCGCCGGGGTAAGGCCCACCTAGGCTGTATGCCAAGCAAAACGGGCGAACCGGACCCCCACCAGGGACCACGAGGACGGAAAGCGGGACCCGCCGATGGGCGACGGAATGTCAGGAATGCACCACCACGGCGGGATGGCCCCGCTGGGGCCGTTCAGCCTCTCCAACGTGTGGACCTGGTCCCCGGACTGGGTGTTCCTGCTCGGCGGCCTGGTCGCGCTGGCGCTGTACCTGGCCGGCGTGGTCCGGCTGTACCGGCGCGGGGACCGCTGGCCGGTCGGCCGGGTCGTCGGCTGGGTCGCGGGTGTCGCCAGCCTGCTGCTGGTCACCTGCAGCGGCCTGAACGACTACGGCATGGTGCTGTTCAGCGCGCACATGATCCAGCACATGGTGCTGTCCATGCTGACGCCGATCCTGCTGCTGCTCGGCGCCCCGATCACGCTGGCGCTGCGCGCCCTGCGCCCGGCGGGCAAGGGCCGGCCGCGCGGTCCGCGCGAACTGCTGGTGGCGCTGCTGCACAGCCGGTACGTCCGGGTGATCTCGCACCCGGCGTTCACCATCCCGATGTTCATCGCGAGCCTGTACGGGGTCTACTTCACCCCGGCGTTCGACTTCCTGATGCAGTACCGCCTCGGACACATCTTCATGATGGTCCACTTCCTCATGACCGGTCTGACCTTCTTCTGGCCGATCATGGGCGTGGACCCGGGCCCGCACCGCCCCGGCCATGTGATGCGGATCATCGAGCTGTTCATGGGGATGCCCTTCCACGCCTTCTTCGGCGTGGCCGTGATGATGGCCGGCCACCCGCTGGTGACCACCTTCACCGTCCAGGGCTCACCGCCCGGGACGGACCTGCTGGAGGACCAGAAGCTGGCCGGCGGCATCACCTGGGCGTTCGGCGAGATCCCGACCGCGATCGTGCTGATCGCGCTGGTCTACCAGTGGATGGGCTCCGAGCAGCGGCAGGCCCGCCGCCGGGACCGCGCCGAGGAGCGCAGCGGCGACGCCGAGCTGGAGGCGTACAACGCCTACCTGGCCTCGCTGCACAAGAAGGGCCCTCGCCCGGCCGCCGCACCCACCGCACCCGCCGCCCCGGCGGCCGACGCCGGCTGAGCCCGGCCCCGCGGCACCCCCGGAGCCCACGTCCTCCCCGGCGGACGTGGGCTCCGTCATGTTCCGGAACGGTGGTCCGGCCGGGGGCGTTCGAGGGGTATGCACGCCCTGTTCCTCCCCGCCGTACTGCTCGGCGGGTACGTCCTGCTCTGGCTGCTCGGCTTCCTCGGCTGGGCGCTGTTCCAGTGCCGTCGGCCGGTGCCCGCCGGGGCCGACTACCTGGTGGTGCTGGGCGCCGCGCTGGACGGCTGCGAGCCCGCTCCCACCCTCAGGGCCCGGCTGGACACCGCGCTGGAACGTTTCGCCGCCGAGGAGGCCGCCGGGCACGCGCCGCTGCTGCTGGTGACCGGCGGCAAGGGCCCGCACGAGGAGTGCACCGAGGCCGGCGCGATGGCCCGCTACCTGCTCGCCCGGGGCGTTCCGACCGAGCGGATCCGGCGCGAGGAGCGGGCCGTGAACACCGCGGAGAACCTGCGGTTCAGCGCCGCCCTGATGGCCGCCGAGCACCCCGGCTACCGCTGCACCGTGGTCACCAGTGGCTTCCACACCGTCCGCTCCGCCCTCGCCGCCCGCCGGGCCGGCGCCCCGGCCCGGCTGCTCGGCGCGGAGGGACCGCTCGCCCACGGCCCGTACCAGCTGCTGCGCGAGGCGGTCGGCACGGCGCTCGCGCTGCCGCGCGCCAACGGCGCCGCCCTGCTGCTGCTCACCGGCACCGGCGTGCTGCTCGGACTGGCCTGACGGCGCACGCGGGGAGGCCCCCGGGTCCGCTTGCCGCGGACCCGGGGGCCTCCCGGTGCATCGAACCGATCGGCGTCAGCCGAGGTTGGCGATGGCCTCGTTGAAGGTCTTCGACGGGCGCATCACGGCCGCGGCCTTGGCCGGGTCCGGCTGGTAGTAGCCACCGAGGTCGACGGCCGAGCCCTGGACGGCGATCAGCTCGTCCACGATGGCCTTCTCCTGCTCGGTCAGCGCCTTGGCCAGGCCGTCGAAGGCCTGGGCCAGCTCGGCGTCGGCGGTCTGCTTGGCCAGCTCCTGGGCCCAGTACATGGCCAGGTAGAAGTGGCTGCCGCGGTTGTCGATGCCACCGAGGCGGCGGCTCGGCGACTTGTCCTCGTTGAGGAAGGTGCCGGTGGCGCGGTCCAGGGTGTCGGCCAGCACCTGGGCGCGGGCGTTGTCCGTGGTGGAGGCCAGGTGCTCGAAGCTGGCGGCCAGCGCGAAGAACTCGCCCAGGCTGTCCCAGCGCAGGTAGTTCTCCTTGACCAGCTGCTGGACGTGCTTCGGGGCGGAGCCGCCGGCGCCGGTCTCGAACAGGCCGCCGCCCGCCATCAGCGGGACGACCGACAGCATCTTGGCGCTGGTGCCCAGCTCCAGGATCGGGAACAGGTCGGTCAGGTAGTCGCGCAGCACGTTGCCGGTGACCGAGATGGTGTTCTCGCCGCGGCGGATGCGCTCCAGCGAGAACTTGGTGGCCTCGACCGGGGACATGATCTCGATCTGCAGGCCGGTGGTGTCGTGCTGCGGGAGGTAGGCCTTGACCTTCTCGATCAGCACGGCGTCGTGGGCGCGCTCGGCGTCCAGCCAGAACACCGCCGGGTCGCCGGTGGCGCGGGCGCGGGTGACGGCCAGCTTGACCCAGTCCTGGATCGGCGCGTCCTTGGTCTGGCAGGCACGGAAGATGTCGCCCGGCTGGACGGCCTGCTCCAGCACCACGTTGCCCTCGGCGTCGACCAGGCGGACGGTGCCGGCGGCCGCGATCTCGAAGGTCTTGTCGTGGGAGCCGTACTCCTCGGCCGCCTGGGCCATCAGGCCGACGTTCGGCACCGAGCCGATGGTGGCCGGGTCCAGGGCGCCGTTGGCGCGGCAGTCGTCGATGGTGGCCTGGTACACGCCCGCGTAGCTGTGGTCCGGCAGGACGGCCAGGGTGTCGGCCTCCTGACCGTCCGGGCCCCACATGTGGCCGGAGGTGCGGATCATGGCCGGCATCGAGGCGTCGACGATGACGTCGGACGGCACGTGCAGGTTGGTGATGCCCTTGTCGGAGTCGACCATGGCCAGGGCCGGGCCCTCGGCCAGCTCGGCCTCGAAGGAGGCCTTGATCTCGGCGCCGTTCTCCAGCGCGTCCAGGCCGGCCAGGATGCCGCCGAGGCCGTTGTTCGGGTTCAGACCTGCGGCGACCAGCGCCTGGCCGTACGCCGCGAAGGTCTTCGGGAAGAAGGCACGGACCACGTGGCCGAAGATGATCGGGTCGGAGACCTTCATCATGGTGGCCTTGAGGTGCACCGAGAACAGCACGCCCTCGGCCTTGGCGCGGGCGACCTGGGCGGCCAGGAACTCGTTCAGGGCGGCGGCGCGCATCACCGAGGCGTCGACGACCTCGCCGGCCAGCACCGGGACCTTCTCGCGCAGGACGGTGGTGGTGCCGTCCTGGCCGAGCAGCTCGATGCGCAGGGCGCCGTCGGCGGCGATCACGGCGGACTTCTCGGTGCTCGCGAAGTCGTTCTCGCCCATGGTGGCGACGTTGGTCTTGGACTCGGCGGTCCAGGCGCCCATGCGGTGCGGGTGGGTCTTGGCGTAGTTCTTGACCGACTGCGGGGCGCGGCGGTCCGAGTTGCCCTCGCGCAGGACCGGGTTGACGGCGCTGCCCTTGACCTTGTCGTAGCGGACGCGGACGTCCTTGTCCTCGTCGGTCTGCGGGTCGTCCGGGTAGTCCGGCAGGGCGTAGCCCTGGGCCTGCAGCTCGGCGATGGCGGCCTTCAGCTGCGGCACCGAGGCCGAGATGTTCGGCAGCTTGATGATGTTGGCGCTCGGGGTCTTGGCGAGCTCGCCGAGCTCGGCCAGGGCGTCACCGATGCGCTGGGCCTCGGTCAGACGCTCCGGGAAGCTGGCGATGATCCGCCCGGCCAGGGAGATGTCACGGGTCTCCACCCGCACACCCGCCGTCGAGGCGTACGCCTGGACCACCGGCAGGAACGAGTAGGTCGCCAGGGCCGGAGCCTCGTCGGTGTGCGTATAGATGATGGTCGAGTCAGTCATCGGTACTCCGCTTCACGTCTCCAACGTCTTGACGTCAAGATATCTCGTCCCGGGCCCCTCGCTCCACCTCCCCCCGCCCCGGAGCGTGCGCCGGTCGGATCCGGGGGCCCGCGCAGCGGGCACCGGCGGCCGGATCCACCGTGGTCCGGAGTGCGCCGGACGGCAAGCGGAGCGCTCCCGGGCCGTACGGGACGGCCGGGGTTGGGGCGGATGTACGGCCCCGTTCCGGCCGTGTTCGGGTCGGCGCGGGACTGGTGTAGTCCAATCGGGTGAGCCGGGTGTCAGGAGTGCGTCAACGCACCACCTCATTCGGTCAACGCTGCGTCAGGACCGGCGACGTCCGGCAGGACTCGACCTAGCGTCGAGGCAAGCAGTTCCGGCAGCCACCACCACCCCACCCGGGAGCACCCGCATGGCCTGCGTCGTCTGGCACGTTCCGGTCACCACCACCGGCACCGGAAGCACCGCCGCCCTCCGCCTCTTCCGCATGCGCGACGGCAGCCGCTGCGCGGTCGGATTCTCCAGCCCCGACGCGCTCACCGCCCTCCTGGGGCCCGAGCAGGCCCACACCGAACTCGCCGAGGCCGCCCTGCGCAACCTCACCCGCCCGCTCGGCGTCGACACCCTGGTACTCGACCCGGGTCTGGTCGCCCCGCCCGTCGCCACCGCCGTCACACCCGGCGCCACCCCGGCCGCGGCCCCCGCCCCGGCCCCGACCGCCCGCCTCCAGCACCGGTGACGGCCCCGCTACAGCTCGTCCCGGGCGGGTTCGACCCCGCTCCGGGACGTACCGAGCAGGTCCGGGCGCTGCACGCGATCGCCCGGATCAGCCACGGGCCGGTCCCGCTCGACTTCGACCGGCTGGCCGCGGAGTTCCCGGCCGTGCAGAGCGGCCTGGCGCTCGCCGGGGATGCCGATCTGGAGCTGCGCCTCGCCTGCACCGGCCCGGAGGAGCTGCGGGCGGTCGCCGCCGCCATCCAGCGGGCCGGCGCGGCCAAGGTCCGGATCGACCTGGTGCTGCGGACGCTGACCCCGGCGCCGGTGACGCTCCGGCCGGTGCCGTGAGCCGGGCGGATCACTCGAACCCGGGGCGCGGGTTCGGATTGACCGCCTGGCCGTCGATCTCCGCGCCCCAGGCGTCCTCACCACTGGCGTCCACGCAGTAGCCGCTGCCCTCGACGTGCCCGCCCGCGGCCCGGCAGGTCGCGGCGGTGACGTCGCGCCGCGCGGCCCCCGTCGCCGGGGCGGGGGCCGCGGCACCGGCGACGAGGAGGACGGCGATCGCGGTCGTGACGGCCACCCGGGCCGCGCGTGAGCTCTTCATGCCGCCCACGACAGCACGGCGGCGTGCGCCCGGCGACCACAGCTCGCCCGCCCGGGTGCACCCCGCCGCACCCCGCGGGCTACGACCGGTACGTCGACCGGGTCAGGGCCGCGATCGCGGCCAGCAGCAGCACCGAACCGGCCACCAGCCCGGCCGTGCACGGCTCACCGAGGAACAGCACGCCGATCACCGCCGCCGTGGCCGGCTCCAGCAGCACCAGCACCGAGGCGGTGGTGCCCGGCACGGCGGTCAGCCCGCTGAAGTACCACCGGTAGGCGAACAGGGTCGGCACCGTCCCGAGGAACAGCAGCGCTCCCCCGCCGAGGCTGGTGAGCACCGGCCCGGCGCCGATGGTGACCAGGGTGCCCAGCCCCAGGCCCGCGTAGTGCACGGAGCCGAAGTAGGCGCACTGGCTGACGGCCAGCCCGAGGCCGGTGAGCACGGCGGCGCCGCGCCGGGTGCCGCGCTCCCGCCCCGAGGGCAGCAGCGCCACGCAGAGCGCCGCGACGCCGAAGCGCCAGCAGGAGACGGCCACCGGGCCGAGCCCGCTGGTGCGCATCAGGAGCGCGGCCACGGCTCCGCCCACCCCCAGGCGACGGCGGCGGCGGAAATGGACAACAGGCCGTGCCGGAAGGGCACGACGGTGCAGGAGGTCATGCGTCGGTGCTCCACGATGGTTCGCCGGTTCTGGTCCGCGGGGTACGCCGGGCGGCAGCCATCACCCCGGCGCCGGCGGGCTCTCCCGCTCGGCCGGGTCGGGTGAGGAGACCGCCCGCTAGCGGACCGGCGGCGGGAGGATCGCGAAACGCACGGGACCAGCCTACGACGGGCGGCCCGCGGCATGGCTATGCGGGATACGTCATCCCTATAAACACGTGGGCGATCCATAATGCCCGACCGGATAGCGAAGCTCAATTCACGCTCAAATAGTGAACCTACTGGCGAGTCACGTAACACGCCCATGAACAGAAGGCCCCCTACCTGCACGGATATCTGGCAAAGAAAGTAAACATTCAGCAATGAAATCTGTGCAGAGGTCTATGAATAGCCCTACTGTGTGGCAACTCTCCGCGCTCCGCCCACCCCGGAGCCCCCACACACAGAGAGATCATCCATGGCTTCCCTCAACCAGATCTCGCCGCCCGGCCAGAGCTCCGGCACCACCGGGACCACCCACCGGTCGCTCAAGCGCCACGTCGGACTCGTCGGCCTCATGTGGGCCTCGGTCGGCTCGATCATCGGCTCCGGCTGGCTCTTCGGCGCGAAGAGCGCCGTCACCGCCGCCGGACCGGCGGCCGTCATCTCCTGGGGCATCGGCGCCGTCGCGATCGTGCTGCTCGCGCTCGTGCACGCCGAGCTCGGCGGACTCTTCCCGGTCTCGGGCGGCACCGCGCGCTACCCGCACTACGCCTTCGGCGGCCTGGCCGGCATGTCCTTCGGCTGGTTCTCCTGGCTCCAGGCGGCCACCGTGGCACCGATCGAGGTCGAGGCCATGATCAATTACGCCAAGGACTCGCCCTGGGCCGGCGGACTGCTGAACGCCGACAAGACCCTGACCACCAGCGGGTTCATCGTCGCGACCGTGCTGATGGCGGTATTCGTCGCGGTCAATTTCCTCGGCGTGAAGATCCTCGCCCGGACCAACAGCATCGCCACCTGGCTGAAGATCTTCGTTCCTCTGCTCACGATCTTCCTGCTGGCGATCACCAGTTTCCACGGCTCCAACTTCACTTCGCACGGCTTCGCCCCGTTCGGCGCCAAGGGCGTGCTGGCCGCGATCAGCACCAGCGGCATCATCTTCGCGCTGCTGGGCTTCGAACAGGCCATCCAGATCGCCGGCGAGAGCCGCAACCCCAAGCGCGACATCCCCCGCGCGGTGCTCGGCTCGGTCGCCATCGGCACCCTGATCTACACCCTGCTGCAGGTCGTCTTCATCGGCGCCCTGCCGGTCAGCGCCTTCGCCAACGGCTGGGCGAAGCTCGACTTCCCCGGCATCGACGGCCCCTTCGCCGGTCTGGCCACCCTGGTCGGCCTCGGCTGGCTGTCCTACGTGCTGAAGGTCGACGCGGTGATCTCCCCCGGCGGCACCGGCCTGATCTACACCACCTCCACCTCGCGGATCTCCTACGGCCTGAGCCGCAACGGCTACGCCCCGCAGAAGTTCGAGCAGCTGGACAAGAACGGCGTGCCGTGGTTCGGCCTGATCATCTCCTTCGTGACCGGCGTGATCTGCTTCCTGCCCTTCCCCAGCTGGCAGGAGCTGGTCGGCTTCATCACCTCCGCCAGCGTGCTGATGTACGCCGGCGCCCCGCTGGCCTTCGGCGCCCTGCGCCGCCGGCTGCCCGACCGGGAGCGCTCCTACCGGCTGCCGCTGGGCGCCGTGATCTCCCCGGCCGCCTTCGTGGTCTCCAGCCTGATCATCTACTGGGCCGGCTGGCAGACCCTGTCCCGCCTGGGCATCGCCATCGTGCTCGGCTACGCCCTGCTCGGCAGCTACGCGGCGTACGCGATCAAGAAGGGCCTGCCGAACGCGCCGCGGCTGAACTGGAAGGCCGCCCAGTGGCTGCCGGTCTACCTGCTGGGCCTCGGCCTGATCTCCTGGCAGGGCGGCTTCGGTGACGGCACCGGCCGGATCCCGATGTGGTACGACATGGCGCTCGTCTCGGTGTTCTCGCTGGTCATCTACTACTGGGCGATCCGGGTCGCGCTGCCCGCCGAGGAGATCGAGCGGGAGGTCGCCGACGTCGAGGTGGTCGACGCGGGCGGTCACTGATCCCTCCGAACACGCGGCGGGGCCCGCCGGACACCCGTCCGGCGGGCCCCGCCGCGTTCCGCTACAGGTCCAGCACCGCCCGCAGCGCGGCCTCGACCTCGGCCTCCGGGTCGGCCACCGGGCCCGTCGAGCGCCAGGCGACGAAGCCGTCCGGGCGCACCAGCAGCGCGCCGCCCGGGCCGATGCCGTGCAGGGCGGCGAAGTCCGTGCCCGGCTCCGGGGCCAGGTCGTCCTCGGCGCCGTCGCCGATCCGGTAGGCGTCCAGCGGCACGGCCAGCCGGTCGGCCGCCCGCCGGGCGCCCTGCTGCCAGGCCGTACCCTCCGGGTCGGTGAGCAGCACCATCGCCTGCTCGTAGAGGTCCAGCGTGGACAGCCGCACCCCCGCGCACAGCAGCCACTGGTGCGGCGCCCGGCTGCCCGGTTCACCCGCCGACTCGAACGCCTCCGGGACGACCGGTCCGTGCCGGTCCGTACCGAGCACCGCGCCCCGCGGGTAGCGGTAGCCGAGCGCCACCGCGAGCACCCCGGCCTGCCGGCCGACGCCCGGGACCACCGCGTAGCCGGGGTGGCTGTGCTCGGCGGAGCGGGCCGAGGCACGCTCACCGGTGACCTCGGCGACCGGGCGGCGCTCCTGCCCGTACGTCTCCAGCAGGCCGGGGCCGGCCCAGCCGCAGAGGACGGCGGCCAGCTTCCAGGCCAGGTTGTGGGCGTCCTGGATTCCGGTGTTGGAGCCGAACGCGCCGGTCGGGGACATCTCGTGGGCGGAGTCCCCGGCGAGGAAGACCCGCCCGGCGCCGTACCGCTCGGCGACCCGTTCCGCCGCGTGCCAGGGCGCCTTGCCGGTCACCTCGACGTCCAGTTCGGGCAGGCCGACGGCGGTGCGGATGTGCCGCTCGCAGCGCTCGTCGGTGAAGGCCTCCAGCGGCTCGCCGTGCTCGGGGTGCCAGGGCGCGTGGAAGACCCACTCGGACTGGTTGTCCACCGGCAGCAGCGCGCCGTCCGCCTCCGGGTCGGTCAGGTAGCAGGCGATGAAGTGCCGGTCGCCCACCACCTCGGCCAGCCGCTTGCTGCGGAAGGTGATGCTGACGTTGTGGAACAGCTCGCCCTTGCCGGTCTGGCCGATGCCGAGCCGGGTCCGGGCCGGGCTGCGCGGGCCGTCCGCGGCGATCAGGTACTCCGAGCGCACCACCCGCTCCTCGCCGGTCTCCCGGCTGCGCAGCAGGGAGGTGACACCGTCGGCGTCCTGCTCGAAGGAGACCAGTTCGGTGCTGAACCGCAGGTCGCCGCCGAGTTCGCGGGCCGCGCGCAGCAGCACCGGCTCCAGGTCGTTCTGGCTGCACAGGCACCAGGCGCTGGGGCTGAACCGGGCCAGCCGGCCGCCCGGGTCGATCTCCCGGAACAGCCACTCCTGTTCCTCGCCGGTCAGCGAGGGCGCCTGGAGGATGCCGTGGTTCGGGGCCAGCACCGAGGCCGCCTCGCGGACCGCCGGCTCGATCCCGGCCACCCGGTACAGCTCCATCGTGCGGACGTTGTTGCCCCGCCCGCGCGGGTGATGCGAGGTGTCGGCGTGCTTCTCGACCAGCAGGTGCCGGACACCCAGCCGCCCGAGGAACAGCGCCGCCGACAACCCGACCAGGGAGCCGCCCACGATCAGGACCGGCACCCGCTCGTCAACCTTCGGATTCATCAATTGCTCCACCCTTTACGGGGATTGCGCGGCCCGGCGACTGGCTCGGCACCGCCCTCGACGGGCCCGCTCAGCCGGGGGCCCCGCTCTTCCATCCCCCGCCCGAGGGGGGCTGTGCCGCTGCTTCGCCCGGATGGCTCGCAAATCTCGCGCCGCGCCCGGTCGGCCGCTCACGATCGACCTCAGGCCTGGCGCCGCCTGCCCGGGCCGACCGCCACCGCACCTCCCTCCCACCGGCCGGGAGCACCCGCCGGACGCGGCCGTCACGGCCCGCCGCGTGCGGCCAAGAGCAGAAAGTGGATCATGACAACTCTGTCCGAACCGCAGCCGAAGCAGCACGAAGACTCCGACACCCGGCTGAGGGTGGTGCTGATGCTGGAGATCCAGGACGGCGCCCAGCAGCGTTTCCTCGACGTCTACGAGCAGCTGCGCCACCAGGTCGCCTCGGTCCCCGGCCATGTCAGCGACCAGCTGTGCCAGTCCATCAACGACCCCCGCCAGTGGCTGATCACCAGCGAGTGGGAGGACCAGGAGACCTTCCTGCAGTGGGTGGACAGCCCCGCCCACCGCGAGATGGTCAAGCCGATGCACGGCTGCGTCAGCGACAACTTCCGTTCGCTGCGCTACGCCGTCCTGCGCGAGACCTCGGCGGCCGGCTCCACCGGCACCCGGGCCCCCGTGGAGGTTCCGCCCGGTCTGCCGCGCAGCGAGCCCGCCGGGCACGTCGGCCCGCCGCGGGCCGACCCGGGCCCGGACGGCGTGGTGCGCCACGCGCTGACCTTCACGGTCAAGCCCGGCAGCGAGGCCGAGGTGGCCCGCATCCTGTCCGGCTACACCTCGCCCCGGGCCGAGGTGGACGAGCACACCCGGCTTCGCCGCACCTCGCTGTTCATGCACGGCAACCGGGTGGTGCGGGCCGTCGAGGTGGTCGGCAACCTCGGCGACGCGCTGCGCCACGTGGCGATGCAGCCCGAGGTGCGGGCGGTCGAGGAGGAGCTCAACCCGTACCTGGAGGAGGCCCGCCAGCTGGGCGACCCGCAGTCCGCCCGCGCCTTCTTCGCCAAGGCGGCACTGCCCGCCCGGCACCAGGCGATCGCCAGCTCCCCCGCCTCCGGGCGGCTGCACCGGCACGCCGTGCTCTACCCCGTCCGCCCGGGCCGCGGCCAGGCCGTCGCCGAGCTGCTCTTCGACCACGACAACCTCGCCACCGCCGACCCGACCGGCCCGGTCGCGGCGGCCACCGTGTTCCAGCGCGAGGACACCGTGGTGCGCCTGGTCGACCTGCGGGTGCCGGCCGAGGCCGAACCGGCCGCCGCGCTCGGCGTGGCCGGCGACCAGGAGGCGGCCGAGCTCGCCCCGCTGCTCGACCTCGGAGCGGCCGGCGACCTGCGCACCGTCGCGGGCCTGAGCGCGTTCCTCGCCGCCCGTGCCATGAGCCCGGTCACCGACCGCAGCTCCCAGAACGCCTGACCGTCGGCCAACCCTCCCGGAGGAAAGCCATCATGACCACGCAGTACCCGCGGATCATCAACCTCGACGAGGCCCCGGAGAACCGCCGCCACGGCGCCGAGCTGCGCACCATGCTCACCCCGCCCAGCTGCGGGGCGACCAGCGGCTTCATGGGCCTGGCCATCATCAAGCCCGGTGAGCGGATCAACGAGCACTACCACCCGTACTCCGAGGAGTTCGTGTTCGTCGTCTCCGGCGACCTCGAGGTGGACCTGGACGGGGAGACCCGGCCGCTCAAGCCCGACCAGGGGCTGATGATCCCGATCAACATGCGCCACCGCTTCCGCAACGTCGGCGACACCGAGGCCCGGATGGTCTTCCACTGCGGCCCGCTCGCCCCGCGCCCCGACCTCGGCCACGTGAGCACCGAGGAGTCCGCAGGCACCGGGGAGAGCGCCGCCTCGGGCCCGCCGGAACCCGCCAAGGTGGTCTCGTGACGCGGCGGGTCGCCGTCACGGGAATCGGTGTGGTCGCGCCCGGAGGGATCGGCATCCCGGCGTTCTGGGAGCTCCTGACGTCCGGCCGCACCGCCACCCGGGGCATCACGCTCTTCGACCCGGCCGGGTTCCGCTCCCGGATCGCGGCCGAGTGCGACTTCGACCCGGCGGCCCACGGACTGACCCCGGAGGACGTCCGACGGGCCGACCGCTACGTGCAGTTCGCGATGGTCGCGGCCGCCGAGGCGGTCGCCGACGCCGGCCTGGACCTGGCCGTCGAGGACCCTTGGCGGATCGCCGTCTCGCTCGGCACCGCCGTCGGCGGCACCACCCGGCTGGAGCACGACTACGCCCTGGTCAGCGCCACCGGCGCGCGCTGGGACGTGGACCACCGGCACGCCGAGCCCCAGCTGCACCGGGCCTTCGCCCCCAGCACGCTGGCCTCCGCGGTGGCCGAACGGGTCGGCGCCCACGGCCCGGTGCAGACCGTCTCCACCGGCTGCACCTCCGGACTGGACGCGATCGGCTACGGCTTCCAGGCCGTCGAGGAGGGGCGCGCCGACATCTGCGTCGCCGGCGCCTCCGACTCCCCGATCTCGCCGATCACCGTCGCCTGCTTCGACGCCATCAAGGCCACCAGCGAGCGCAACGACGACCCGGAGCACGCCTCCCGCCCCTTCGACGCCCACCGGGACGGCTTCGTCCTCGGCGAGGGCGGCGCCGTCCTGGTGCTGGAGGAGCTGGAGCACGCCCGCCGCCGGGGCGCCCGGATCTACGGCGAGATCGGCGGCTTCGCCACCTTCGGCAACGCCTACCACATGACCGGCCTCACCAAGGAGGGGCTGGAGATGTCCCGCGCGATCGACCACGCGCTCGACCACGCCAAGGTCGACCGCACCGACGTCGACTACGTCAACGCGCACGGCTCGGGCACCAAGCAGAACGACCGGCACGAGACCGCCGCGGTCAAGCGCTCGCTGGGCGACCACGCCTTCAGGACGCCGATGAGCTCGATCAAGTCGATGGTCGGGCACTCGCTCGGCGCGATCGGCGCGATCGAGGTGGTCGCCTGCACCCTCGCGCTGGCCCACGGCGTGGTGCCGCCGACCGCCAACTACGAGACTCCCGACCCGGAGTGCGACCTCGACTACGTGCCGCGCACCGCGCGTGAGCTGCCGCTGAGCCACATCCTCTCGGTCGGCAGCGGATTCGGCGGATTCCAGTCCGCCGTCGTGCTCAACAGAACGGGGTGAGATCCATGACGTCACGTCAGCAGGGCCGCCGGGCGGTGGTCACCGGTCTCGGCGTGGTGGCGCCGAACGGTGTCGGTGCCGACGCCTTCTGGAAGGCCACCAGGCAGGGCGTGAGCGTCCTCGACCGGATATCCCGCGAGGGCTGCACCGAGCTGCCGCTCAAAGTCGCGGGCGAGGTGCGGGAGTTCGAGCCGCAGTCGGTGATCGACAGCCGCTACCTCGTGCAGACCGACCGCTTCACGCACTACGCGATGGCCGCCGCCGACCTGGCGGTGACCGACGCCGGGTTCCGGCCCGACCCCGAACACCCCTTCGCGGTCGGCGTGGTGACCGCGGCGGGCTCCGGCGGCGGCGAGTTCGGCCAGCGCGAACTCCAGCAACTCTGGGGCCAGGGGCCGAGGTTCGTCGGCCCGTACCAGTCCATCGCCTGGTTCTACGCGGCCAGCACCGGCCAGATCTCGATCCGCGGCGGCTACAAGGGCCCGTGCGGGGTGGTCGCCAGCGACGAGGCCGGCGGCCTGGACGCCCTCGCGCACGCCGCCCGCTCGGTCGAGCGCGGCACCGACGCCGTGGTGGTCGGCGCCGCCGAGGCCCCGCTGGCGCCGTACTCCATGGTCTGCCAGCTCGGCTACCCCGAGCTGAGCCTGGCCGACCGGCCCGACGCGGCCTACCTGCCGTTCACCGCCCAGGCCTGCGGTTTCGCCCCCGCCGAGGGCGGCGCGATGCTGCTGCTGGAGGACGAGCAGGCGGCCCGGCGGCGCGGCGCCGACGTCCGGGCGTACCTGGCCGGGCACGGCGCCACCTTCACCGGGGCCTCCCGCTGGGAGGAGTCCCGGGAGGGGCTGGCCGCCGCGATCCGGATCGCGCTGGACGAGGCGCGGATCGCGCCCGAGGAGATCGACGTGGTCTTCGCGGACGCGCTCGGCGTCCCCGCCGCCGACCGGGCCGAGGCCCTGGCACTGGCCGACACGCTCGGTCCGGCTGCCGAGAGGGTCCCGGTCACCGCCCCCAAGTCCGGTACGGGCAGGGCCTATTGCGGCGCCCCGATGCTGGACGTGACGGCCGCCGTGCTGGCCATGGAGGACGGCGTGCTGCCGCCCACCCCCAATGTCACCGAGGTCTGCCACGACCTCGCCCTGGTGACCGACCGCGCCCGCCCGGCCGAACTGCGCACCGCGCTGGTGCTCAGCCGCGGGCTGATGGGCTCCAACTCCGCGCTGGTGCTCCGCCGCGGCGAGCCGTCCTGACCCCTGAACCCCCGATCCACCGCACTTCGAAGGGAACCCCGTGAGCAACACCCTCAGCTATCCCGAACTGGCCGCCCTACTCCAGTCCCGGGCCGGTGTCACCGTCGACCCGGGCGACCTGGAGCAGCCGGGCGCCCAGTTCGACGACTTCGGCGTCGACTCGCTCGGACTGCTCGGCATCGTCGGCGAGCTGGAGAACCGGCACAGCCTCAAGGTCACCTCCGGCGCCGAGAGCGCCAAGACGCCGGCCGAGTTCCTGGAGCTGGTCAACACCTCCCTGTCCGCGAAGGCAGGTGCCTGAGATGCCCGGCCACACCGACAACGAGATCGTCATCAACGCCCCGGTCGACCTGGTCTGGGAGATCACCAACGACCTGGAGAACTGGCCGGAGCTGTTCAGCGAGTACGCCTCGGTCGAGGTGCTGGAGCGCGAGGGCGACCGGGTGCAGTTCCGGCTCACCATGCACCCGGACGAGAACGGCAAGGTCTGGAGCTGGGTCTCCGAGCGCACCACCGACCGCTCCTCGCTCGCGGTCAGGGCCCGCCGGGTCGAGCCCGGCCCGTTCGAGTTCATGGAGATCCGCTGGGAGTACGCGGAGGTCCCGGCCGGCACCAGGATGCGCTGGATCCAGGACTTCGCGATGAAGCCCACCGCGCCGGTGGACGACGACGGCATGGTCAACCACATCAACAAGAACTCCCGGATCCAGATGCAGCTGATCCGCGAGAAGGTCGAGAAGCGGGCGGCCGAACGATGACCGGGACCCACCGCGCCCTGATCGTCGCCCGGATGAAGCCCGAGGCCGCCCCGGACATCGCCGAGGTGTTCGCCGACTCCGACCGGGGCGAGCTGCCGCACCTGATCGGCGTCACCGGCCGCAGCCTCTTCCAGTTCGGCGACGTCTACCTGCACCTGATCGAGGCCGACCGCCCGCCGGGCCCGGCCGTCGCCAAGGTCCTCGGCCACCCGGAGTTCCGGACCGTCAGCGACCGCCTCACCGCCTACGTCCAGGCGTACGACCCGGCCACCTGGCGCGAGCCCAAGGACGCCATGGCTCGCGAGTTCTACCGCTGGGACCGCTGACCGCCACCGCGGTCCGCCGTCCCTCTGGGCCCGCCCCCGGCCGTGCGCCGGGGGCGGGCCCACGCGCGCCCACCACCCGGCGGCGCGGGGCGCCAGTGCCACCCGCGCGCGACTCGTGGCCCGTACCACCCGGCGGCGACGTGTGGCACCGCTACCACCCGGCGCCACGCCAGGTTCACCCGGATCGCCGGGGCACCCGGGTGAACACGCCCCGGACTCCACTCGAAGGGCGCACGGAGCGTACCGGTGCTGCCACGCTCCGGTGGCAGTCGGCCGCACCGTGGTTGACGGTGGATCAGGCGCCACTTTCCGCGAGTCCCCTTGACCGGCATCGTGCCGGCGGTCGCGGTCCGCGCGCCGGAAGGATCATCCTCATGCGTTCTGCACGTACGCTGCTCGCCGGAGCGGCCGTCGCCGCCGTCCTCACCGTCGGCACCCCCATGGCCTTCGCCGACGGCACCTCCTCGGACCAGGGCAAGAACCTCACCTGGCAGGAGAAGCAGCCCGACAACAAGGGCGGTTCCGGCTACGACGACAAGAAGTCCGGCGGCTCCGACGAGCACAAGGGATCGGGCGAGCACAAGGGCAACGACGACCACAAGGGCAACGACGAGCACAAGGGCAGTGACGGCCGGGGCTCCGACGGCCGCGACGAGGAGTACGCCTCCCCGCACGGCGGCGTGCACACCGGCGGCGGTGGCCTGGCACTGTCCGGCGGCGGCCTCGCCTCCGGCGCGGTGCTGCTGCTCGGCGGCCTGGGGGCCGGCGCGTACGCGCTGCGCCGCGGCCGCCGTACGTCCGGCGCGGTCGCCTGACCCTGCCGACTGATGCCTGCTGCCTGATGCCGCCTCTGGGCGCCTCCCCCCGGCCGGGGTGGGGCGCACGGAGGCGGCGGGCCGTTGCGGAACCCCGACGAAGGAACGTCGAGCGGAGGACAGGAATGACGGGCGGTCCCGGGTCCGGAATGCCCCGGCTGCTGCGCGGCGGCATGGGCGCGGCTGCGGTCGGCCTGCTGCTGATCTACAACTCGGTGGACACCGGGCCGAGCGGGGACACGACGGCCGGCCAGGCCGCTCCCCCGGCGGCCGTCGCCCCCGCCGTCCCGGGCGCGGTGGCGGCCGCCGCCACCGCGAACGCCTCGCCCGCGGCGCCGGGCTCGCCGGTGCTCAAGCGCTCCAAGCCGACCCGGCTGCGGATCCCGCAGATCGCGGTGGACGCGCCGTTCACCGAGCTCACCCTGGGCCCCGCCGGGCAGCTGAACGCGCCGCCGCCTGACGACAAGAACCTGGTCGGCTGGTACCGGGACGGCGCCGCCCCCGGCGAGCGCGGCAGCGCCGTCGTCGCCGGGCACGTGGACACCACCAAGGGCCCGGCGGTCTTCCTGCTGCTGAGCCTGCTGCTGCCCGGCAACAAGGTCGAAGTCAGCCGCGCGGACGGCACCGTGGCGGTCTTCACCGTCGACGCGGTGGAGACCTTCGCCAAGAACGCCTTCCCGGACCAGAAGGTGTACGGCAAGACCCCGGACGCCCAGCTCAGGCTGATCACCTGCGGCGGCACCTACGACAAGAAACGGCGGGACTACCTGGACAACGTCGTGGTCTTCGCCCACCTGGAGTCCTCCCACAAGGCCTGAACCCACGCGACGGCCGCTGCTCCCCGACCCGTCGGGGAGCAGCGGCCGTCGCGTACGGGCCGGGCGGCTCAGCCGCGGACGGTGGCCTCGAAGGCGTGCAGGTAGGGATTGACCGGGCGGACGGCGGCGACGTCGAGGCCGGCCTCCTGCATCAGCTGGACCATGCTGTCCTCGGAGTGCTTGGCGCCGCCCACGTTGAGCATCAGCATCAGGTCCATGGCGGTGGTGAAGCGCATCGAGGGGCTGTTGTCGACGAGGTTCTCGACCACCACGACGCGGGCGCCGGGGCGGGCCACGGCGACCACGTTGGCGAGGGTGCGGCGGGTGCTGTCGTCGTCCCACTCCAGGATGTTCTTGATGATGTAGAGGTCGGCGCGCACCGGGATCTCCACCCGGCAGTCGCCGGGCACCAGGCGGGCGCGGGCGGAGAAGGCGCCGCCGTCCTGCAGCCGGGGGTCGGCGCCGGCGACGACCTTGGGGAGGTCGAGCAGGGTGCCGTGCAGGGCCGGGTGCTTCTCCAGCAGGCTGGCCAGCACGTGGCCCTGGCCGCCACCGATGTCCGCGACCGAGTCGATGCCGGTGAGGTCCAGGTAGCCGGCGAAGTCCATGGCGGACTGGCGGCTGGAGGTGGTCATCGCCTTGTCGAAGACCTTCGCCGAGTCGCCGGCGTCGCTGTGCAGGTAGTCGAAGAACTCCTTTCCGAACAGCTCGGGGAAGACGTTGCGCCCGGAGCGCACCGCCTCGTCCAGCTTCGGCCAGGCCTCCCAGGTCCACGGCTCGGTGCACCAGAGGGCGATGTGGCGCAGCGAGTTGGGGGCGTCCTCGCGCAGCAGCCGGGACATCTCGGTGTGTTCGAAGCAGTCGTCGCCGGTCTCGGCGAAGAGCCCGTAGCAGGTGAGCGCGCGCAGCAGCCGGCGCAGCTGGCGGGGCTCGGTGTCGAGCCGCGCGGCGAGTTCGGTGACGGCGGTCGGGGTGTCGCCGAGGACGTCGGCGACACCGAGCCGGGCGGCGGCGCGCACGGCGGCGGCGCAGGCGGCGCCGAAGACGAGCTCGCGCAGGCGCATCGCGGCCTGGGGCGTGGGGTTGACGGGTGCGGTGGTCATGGGCTGGTCCTTCTCGATCGGGGTCGTCAGCAACGGCCGGACGGCTCGGAGACCGAGCAGGTGTTGCGGGCGAAGGAGTTGTCGGTGCCGGAGTCGCGGTCGGCGAGGTCGGCCGGGCCGTTGCCGCTCAGGTGGTTATCGGCGACGGTCGCCCGGGTGTTGGGGATGCCGACGGCGCTCTTGAAGAGCACGATGCCGCCGGAGAAGTCCGAGGCGCCGACGTTGTCGTGGACCTCGTTGTCGGTGACCCGGGCGTCCTCGGTGCCGGTGAGCACGATGCCGGCGCCCTGGATGGCGCCGAGGCGCGGGTTGGCCGGGCAGAACTTGTTGTTGGCGACCACCCGGTTGCGCCGGACGTCGAGGTCCCCGGCGCGGGGCACGCCCTCGTCGCCGACCACGAAGACGCCGCTGCAGTTGCCGCTGATCCGGTTGCCCTGGACGGTCAGCACCCGCAGTCGGCGCACGGTGACGCCGACCCGGTTGCCGGTGAGCTCGTTGCCCTCGACGACGGTGCCCCCGGTGTCGGGCGCGCCGCCCTCGCGGTAGGCGTAGTTGGCGAGGAAGACGCCGGACTGGCCGTTGTCCACCGAGCGGTTGCCGAGGATGGCGGCCTTGGTGGAGATCTCCTGGCTGATGCCCTGCTGGGCGTTGTCGTGGACGTAGGTGGCGCGGACGGTCAGGCCGGTGGTGCCGCTGGCGTCGATGCCGTTCTTCCGGAAGCCGGTGACGGCCAGGGCCTCCACCGTGACGCCGGGCAGCGGGGCGGCCTCGGTGCCGACCACGCAGACGCCGTGCCCGGCGGTGGCGCAGGCGTTCTCGGTGCCGTCCCCGGGGGTGATCACGCTGTCCGGTCCGGAGCCGCGCAGGGTGAGGTCGGGGGTGGCGATGCGGACGCTCCCGCGGTAGGTGCCGGGGAGGAGCTGGATCGTGTCGCCGGGGTGGGCTGCGTCGACGGCTCGCTGAATCGATTCTCCCGGCTGGACGAAGAGCACCGCGCCATCGGCGGCCTGGGCCGCGGGGGCGGCGGCCAGGGTGGCGAGGACGGTGGTCAGGGCGGTGGCGGCGGCGGTGGCCGCGGCGAGGTGGTGGAGCCGACGGGTGGGCATGGTGGTGACCTGCTCTTTCGGCGCGCTTGGTGCGGCGGGTGCGGCGGGTGGGGCAGCGGGGACGGTGCGGCGGTGGGACGTGCGGCGGTACGGAGGTGGGGCAGCGGGGACGGTGCGGCGGTGCGGGGTCGTGCTGCGCGGGAGGCGCTCCGACCCGGCGTGTGCGGGTGGTGACGTTCGGTGAGTGCGGCCGAGTCGACGGTACGGGCGCCCCGTGGGGGCCGCCACCAGGGCTGGGCTGCCGGACTGACGGGACGTCGGCCGCCGGTGGGACGCCCCGGCGTGGCGCGCTTACCCGGCGCCAGGACGGGCCCGCGCGCCGTCGCCCGTCGGGCCCGTGGCATCCTCGGGGGCATGAGCACCGCGCCCGAACCGACCGCCGCCGCAATCCGCAATCCGATCGGCGCCCACGTCCCGGTGGCCGGCCGCGGCCTGGCGGGCACGGGACTGGCGTACGCCCGCAGGGTGGGCGCCGAGACCGTGCAGGTGTTCGTGGCCAACCCGCGCGGCTGGGCCACCCCCGCGGGCAACCCGGCGCAGGACGAGGAGTTCCGCACCGCCTGCGCCGAGCAGGGCGTCCCGGCCTGGGTGCACGCGCCGTACCTGATCAACTTCGGCTCGGACAACCCGGCCACCCGGGAGCGCTCGGCCGACTCGCTGCGACACTCGCTGCACCGCGGGCACGCGATCGGCGCGCTGGGCGTCGTGCTGCATACCGGCTCGGCGGTCGGGACGGCACCCGGCGGCGGCTCGCGCCGGGCCGAGGCGATGGCCCAGGTGCGCGCCGACGTCCGGCCTCTGCTGGACGAACTGGACGCGCTCGGCGACGACGCCCCCTGGCTGCTGCTGGAGCCGACCGCCGGGCAGGGCAGCTCGCTCTGCTCCCGGCTGGAGCAGCTGGCCGAGTACGTGGAGGCCCTGGACGGGCACCCCAAGGTGGGCGTCTGCCTGGACACCTGTCACGCCTTCGCCGCCGGGCACGACCTGGCCGCTCCCGGCGGGGTGACGGCCGCGCTGGACGCCCTGGCCTCGGCGGCCGGCCCGGGTCGGCTGCGGCTGATCCACGCCAACGACTCGGAGGACGTGGTCGGCGCCCGTAAGGACCGGCACGCCAACATCGGCGCCGGGATGATCGGCGCGGAGCCGTTCCGGGAGCTGTTCGAGCACCCCGAGACGGCCGGGGTTCCGCTGCTGGTGGAGACCCCGGACCGCAAGCACGGCGGGGACGGCACCGGGCACGCGATGGACATCGCGGTGCTGCGGGAGCTGCGCGAGCGGGCGGCCGTACCGGCCTGAGGCCCGCCGGGGCGGCTGTCGCCGGCGCCCGCCCGACCTGCTGCGGCGGGCGAGCACGGGTGAGCCCGGGACCGCTGCGCGGTTCCCGGGCTCACCCGTCGATCAGCCGATCAGCAGTCGCCGATGCAGTCGTCCTCGGTGTGGGCGTGGACGTTGGTCCAGTTGGCGTGCGGGCCGAACAGGCCGACACCGGCGCTGCCCATCTCCAGGCTCTGCCCGGTCGACGAGTGCGACGCGTGCCAGTTCGCCATCGCCGGCGCCGGCGCCGCGAGGGCGGCGGCACCCGTCACCACGGTGATCACGGCGAGCTTGCGGATGTTCCCACGAAGCGACATCTGATGTCCCTTTGGCTTGTCTCTGGTCCTCGACCCGCGCCCCCGAACGGCCAGTTCGAGCCGATTCGACGGGCCGGGCGACGCCCCACCGGGAGGCGCCGGGCCAAGGTTGGCACACGAACCCGCACCGGAGGCGCGCGCCGCAGCCGCGCTGGGACATTCGGGTGACACATCTCCCCCTGCCGGACGAACGCGGTCGTACGCCTGCATTCCGGGTCGAACAGCTTCGCGGGGCGCCCCGGACGAGTGCCCGTCCGAGCGGCCCGAGACCGCAAGTCTTGCGGCGATCCGCCGGGCGGAATGAACAAATCCCATCGATTTGGTGCAAGGTGCCGCGCGGTCCGAGCATGAACGGTCGCTCCACCGAGCGCGAGCAGGACCACGAAAGGCGCACCACCCTCATGCAGACCAGCCCCGCCGCACCCCGGCAGGCGACCCGACCGAGCGCTCCGGCCGGCCTCGACCCGGCAGGCCCGGAGCCGGTCACCCCCGCTCCTCCGCAGAACGGCCGCCGCTTCGGGCTGCCGACCGCCACCGCCCTGGTGATGGGCAACATCATCGGCGGCGGCATCTTCATGATCCCGGCCGCGGTGGCGCCGTTCGGGACGGTCAGCCTGCTCGCCTTCGTCGTCCTCACCGTGGGGGCGATCGCCCTCGCCCTGGTCTTCGGGCAGCTGGCCCGCCGCAACCCGCGCACCGGCGGGCCGTACGTCTACGCCCGGGAGGCCTTCGGAGACTTCGCCGGCTTCCTGTCGGCCTGGTCGTACTGGATCACCACCTGGGTCAGCAACGCCGCGCTCGCGGTGGCCGCCGTCGGCTACCTGGACGTACTGGTGCCGCTGCACCACGACATCGCGCTGGAGATCACCGCCGCGCTGGCCCTCCAGTGGCTGCCCGCGCTGGCCAACCTGGCCGGCACCCGGTTCGTCGGCGCCGTCCAACTCGTCTCCACCGTCCTGAAGTTCATCCCCCTGCTGCTGATCTCGGTGGGCGGGCTGTTCTTCTTCGACCCGAAGAACATCGGGCCCTTCGACGCCGGCGACCAGGGCTGGATGGGCGGCATGACGGCCGCCGCGGCGATCCTCCTGTTCAGCTACCTGGGCGTGGAGTCGGCCGCGATGAGCGCCGGGCAGGTCCGCGACCCGGAGCGCAACGTCGGCCGGGCCAGCGTGCTGGGCACCAGCGGCGCCGCGGTGGTCTACCTGCTGGGCACCCTCGCCGTCTTCGGCACCGTCGCGCACCAGCAACTGGTCAGCTCCAGCGCGCCGTTCTCGGACGCCATGAACGGCATGTTCGGCGGCACCTGGGGCGGCACGGTGATCGCCGTCGCCGCGCTGATCTCGATGACCGGCGCGCTCAACGGCTGGACCCTGCTCGCCGCCCAGGCGCCGTACGCGGCCGCCAAGGACGGGCTGTTCCCGGCCGCCTTCGGCCGGGAGAAGCGCGGCGTGCCGACCTTCGGCGTGATCGTCAGCGTCGCCCTCGCCTCGGTGCTGACCATCGCCAACTTCGCCAGCGGCGCCAAGGGCGCGTTCAACATGCTGGTGCTGGTCACCACCTTCACCGCGGTGGTGCCCTACCTGCTGTCCACCGCCGCCCAGTTGTACTGGCTGGTCCGCGGTGCAACCGACAAGGTCAACGGCCCGCACCTGGTGCGCGACGCCGTCCTCGGCCTCGGCGCCTTCGCCTTCTCGCTCTGGCTGCTGGCCGGCGCCGGCTACGCCGCCGTCTACCAGGGCGTGCTGTTCCTGTTCGCCGGCGTCCTGGTGTACGTCTGGCTGGCCGGGCGCCGCCGCTAGGTTCTGTCCGCGACCCGCCGGCATCGCGGCTACGGAACGGCACTTCTCGCCGTAGGGTGCTCTCCCGCGAGGTCCCCTCACGGGCCCAGATCTTCGGAGGCGGCTTCCCCGACCCCAGCCGCATCCTGTTCGCCGATCTGAACGGCGACGGCAAGGCGGACGCCGTCAAGGTCAACCAGGACGGCACACTCACCGCCTGGCCCAACCACGGCGTCCTCGACGACGGAGGCTGGGGTACCCAGCGGCAGATCGGCTCCGGCTGGAACGACCCCGCCCGCAAACGCTTCACCGACCTCAACGGCGACGGCAGGGCCGAGGTCGTCTCGATCGACGCCGACGGGAACCTGCGTGCCTTCCGCGACATCGACGGCATCAACGGAAACCGGGCCGACGGTGTCACCGTCGGCACCGGCTGGAACGATCCCACGCGCACCCGTCCTCGCCTGACCGACACCCGCCGAAGGGCGGCAGATCACCGGCCGGAACCCCTTCACACCCGGCGCGGTCGGGTGGTGGCCCCGGCAACGGTCCGGCCACCCGACCGCGCCCGCTGCGCGAGGCGGGGCCCGGCACCTACCGGCCCGGAGGAGGGCCCCGCCGGTGCCGGGCGGCGAGCGATCGGTAAGCGATCGGTAAGACGCCCCTGCCTACATTCGAGGTACACACCCGCGGGGGGACGGCCGGGTCCGCGCAGGGGACGGACCCGGCCGCGGGTGTGTACCGTCCGTGGACGGCCCGAACCGTCCGTGGACCACCGCGGCGCGCCTCACCCGTCGTGCGACAGCGCGTCCGCGTCGCCGTTCGCCGGGCCCTCGCCCAGCTCCCGGGCCTCACGCCGCACCCGTTCGGCGGGCCCGGCCAGCCCCGCCGCCTCGTAGGCGCGCCCGAGCGCCCGCAGCGCCTCGGCGAGGAAGGACCGCCAGCCGCGGGCCCGCCAGAGCAGGACGGACTCCTCCAAGTGCGCGACGGCCGCTTCGTGCTGCCCCGCCGCGAGGTCCAACTCACCCAGGATGCCCAGGGCTTGGGCGAGGTGGTGGCCCAACTCGAAGCGCCGCGCGATGGCCAGCGCCGCCTCCGCCGTCTGCCGCGCCCGGTCGTCGCCGGTCTTCGCATGGAGCGTGGCCAGGTAGAGCAGGGAGAACGCCTCGGCGTAGCTGTCGCCGAGCGAGCGGGCCATCGCGAGCGAGCTCATGAGCAGGTCGCACCCGCGCCCGACGTCGCCCGCGCGGCCGTGGGCGGCCCCGAGGAACTGGATCGCGGTGGCCTCGAAGCGGACGTTGCCGATCATGCGCGCCAGGCGCAGCGTCTCGGTGAGGTGCTCGATGGTGCGGCCGAGGTCGGTCTCGCCGTGGGCGACGGCGATGATCTGGTGTGCCTTGGCCACTCCGCCGGGGTGGTCGTGGCCGGCGGCGAGGTCCAGGGCGTGGTGGGCGGTGTCGAGGGCCTCGCGCGCGCGGCCCTGGGCGACCAGGCTCCAGGCGAGCAGGACGAGGGCGTCGGCGGCGCCGCGCGGTTCGCCCACCTGCTCGAACAGATCGAGAAGCTGCCGCGCGCGGCCGTCCAGCGCGACCATCGCCTCGGTCCCGTCGGCGGGGGTCGCCCAGGTGGTCACCTCGATGAGGCCACGGGTGAGCACGGCCGTGCCGACGACGTCGCCGGCCGCCTTGCAGACCTGGAGGAGGGCGAGGTTGGTGGTGCGCCAGTCGTCGTAGAGGCCGCGGACGTCGCAGTACTTCTCCTGGCAGGCGGCAAGGTCCCAGGCGGTCGGGACGAGGCGCAGCGCGGCGGCCTGCCGGGCGCACGCGTTGAGCGCGGGCTGCTCGACGTCGAACCAGGCCATCGGGTCGTCGAGCAGCCGCGCCGCGGGGCCGTCCGGCAGCGGGCGGCGCGGGGCGGCGCTGTGGATCGCGGCGAAGCAGGGCCCCGGCACCTGGTCGCCGGCCTGTTCGGCGAGCCAGAGCCAGGCGCCGAAGGCCCGTTCGAGGGCGTCGGCGCGATCGGCGGGGCCGTCGGTGGCGTGGGCGTGCTCGCGGGCGTAGAGCCGGACGAGGTCGTGGAAGCGGTAGCGAAGGTGGGGCTCGGTGCCGGTCTCCTGGAGGAGCTGGGCGTCGATGAGCTCCTCCAGCTGCCGCTCGGCCTCTTCCAAGGGGATGTCTGCGAGCGCGGCGGCGGCCCAGGGGGCGAAGTCGGGTGCGTCGAGCAGGCCGAGCAGGCGGAAGGTGCGGCGGGTCGACTCCGGCAGCCGGGTGTAGCCGACGGCGAAGCCCGCCCGCACGGCCAGGTCACCGGCCGCGAGCTCGTCGAGGCGGCGACGCTCGTCGCGCAGCAGCTCGGCGAGGCGGGCGAGGCTCCAGCGCGGGCGGGCGGCCAGGCGGGCCCCGGCGATGCGGACGGCGAGCGGCATGCCCCCGCACAGGTCGGCGATCTGCCCGGCGGCGACGGGTTCGGTGGAGACCCGCGCGTCGCCGACGATGTGGCGCAGCAGCGTCTCGGCGTGGGCGGCGTCGAACCCGCCGAGGTCGATGAGCCGGGCGCCGGGCAGGGCGGTGAGGGTGGCGCGGCTGGTGACGAGCGCGGCCGTTCCGGACTGTGCCGGGCTGCCGGGGAGCAGGGACCGGAGCTGGGCCTCCCCCGCGGCGTTGTCCAGGAGGACGAGCACGCGGCGGTCGGCGAGCAGGGTGCGGTAGAGGGCCGCGCGTTCGTCGAGGGACTCGGGGATCTCCCGGGCGTCGGCGCCGAGGGCGCGCAGGAAGGCGGCGAGCACGCGGGCCGGGTCGGCCGGTTCGTCGTCGGCGCCGCGCAGGTCCGCGTAGAGGCGGCCGTCGGGGTAGTCGGCGGCGGCGCGGTGGGCGGCGTGGACGGCGAGGGCCGTCTTGCCGATGCCGCCCATGCCCGAGACCACCGGCACGCGGCCGTCGGAGAGGGCGGCGAGGACGAGCCGCAGGTGCTCCTCGCGGCCGGTGAAGTCCGGCAGATCGGGCGGGAGTTGGCTCGGCGCGCGGGCCGGTCGGGCGCCGTCGTGATCGCGGGCCAGCAGCGCGAGGAAGACGCTCTGGACCTGCTCGCCCGGCTCGATCCCGAGCTCCTGGGCCAGCCTCCGGCGCAGCGTCTGGAAGCGGCGCAGCGCCTCGGCGGGGCGGCCGTCGGCGGCGAGCAGTTCGAGGAGGGCCGCCTGCACGGGCTCGTCGAAGGGGTACTCCTCGGCGAGCGCCGTCACGGCCGGCAGGGCGCAGCGGGGGTCGGCGCTCCGGGCGAGGGTGAGGGCGGTGGTGCGGACGGTCTCCTCGACCGCCGTCAGCAGCGGGTCCTCGCGGTTGAGCCGGTCCAGCCCGGCCAGCACCGGGCCGCGCCGCAGGTCGAGCGCGGCGGCCGGCTCCCCGTCGGCGGCCAGCCGCCGGAAGCGCCCGAGGTCGACGGCCTCGGGGCGGACGGCCAGCCGGTAGCCCTCGGCGTCGGATTCCAGCACGACCGTGCCGTCGCCGAACGTCGCGAGCCACCCGCGCAACCGGGACACCCCGGTGTGCACGGCGCCCCGGCCGACCCGGTCGGTCTGCCCGGCCCACACGAGCTCCAGCAGCCGCGCGGCCGACAGCCGCTCGCTCTCCGCGAGCAGCAGCGCGCCCAGCAGCCCGCGCAGCACTGCCGCCCGGGGCAACGCCTGCGGCTCCGAGTCCACGGCGACCGCCAGCGGACCCAGCACCCCGAACGTCATCCCCATCGGTTCCAGCCCCTCACGCTCGTCACTCGAACAGGCCGCTCCCCGCACACGTGATCATGACAGCGGTGCGGACACCGAGCAACGGCCCCGCGCAACGCTATCGGGCCCGCCTTCGCGGGCCCCGTGCACTGCCGGTCAGCCGGTGAGCGCGGACGCCGCTCGCTCCGTTCGTGGTGCCGGGCGCTTCGGGACCGGATGATCAAGCACGCGCGGGGTTGCTAGAGTCAGCGGTGATGATGTTCCGAACCACCTACACCGGACGGGAACGGTGAGCCCGGTGACTTCGCCCACCTCGCGGCAGCCCCCGGTGGTGAGCGTGCCGCTGTACCAGCACAAGGCGGAGTTCTTCAAGACGCTCGGCCACCCCGCTCGGATCCGGGTGCTGGAGCTGCTGAGCGAACGTGAGCAGGCCGTCGCGGAGCTGTTGCCCGAGGTCGGGATCGAGGCCGCGCACCTGTCCCAGCAACTGGCGATCCTGCGCCGCACCGGGCTGGTCGCCTCCCGCCGGGAAGGCGGCACGGTGCTCTATCGCCTCACCACACCCGAGGTCGCCGAGCTCCTGGCGGTCACCCGCTCGATCCTGGGCACCCTGCTCACCGACCGCGCCGAGCTCCTGGACGAGCTGCGCGGCGACACCGGCCCCACCGAGCACGGGGCATAGGCCCAATGCCGGTGACTTTGCTGTCTCTGCCTCGTTGATGGTGGTGTGGCGAGGGTGGGGCAGGTCAAGTCGCCTGCGGGTGAGCGGTTGTC
>NZ_JBVJQR010000041.1:0-52069 GCF_055608425.1 Kitasatospora sp. NPDC036934
AAGGAACGGACGCTTCCTTCGGACCGCCTTCCAGCGGGCCCTCCGGGCGCTTCGTTCTTTCGTGTTTCCAGCTTATCAGATGTTTTCCGCTCCGTTTTCCGGAGTTTCATTCATCCGATTTCCCGAACTGGCGGGGCCGCTTTCCGCGACGACCACCACATTAGCGCATTCCGAGAGTTACTCGAAATTCACGCTCACACCCTGTCGACGACAACGCCGACGAACCCAACCGAATGGGCTTCGAGGTGTGAGAGTGGGTCCTGCTGAGTGGGGCCGCCTCTCCGGCGACTGGAAGACAGTACCCCTCCCCGGCGCTCCGAACAAAACGGCCGGTCCGGGGCCGCACCCACACGGCCCCGGACCGGGCTGTCACCGGCTCCGCTGCCGGGCGATCAGTGGAAGAGGCGGTCGCCGCTGTTGGCCATGCGGTGGGTGCCGCTGTGGCGGCTCACCCAGTCGCGGACGAGGTTGACGGCGTTGGCGCACTGCCAGCTGTCGTCGTATCTCCCGCACGCCGGTGAAGGCTCCGTAGCCCGCGATGATGCCGTCGACCCGGGCGTCGCCGAGCAGCTTGTCGACGTACCAGGGGTCGTTGTAGGTGGCCGTCCAGGACAGCGTGGCGGCGAGCTGGCCCGAGGCCCGGTCGGCCGCTCCCTTCTTCAGCTCGGCGCAGGTGTTCCAGGTGGCCTCGGTGCAGTTGCCGAACCCGTTCTTGATGTCGGTGTCGCCGTAGTCCATCGCCCGGTGACCGACGGGGATGCCGCCGCCGGAGCGGTTGAAGGCGCCGACGGCCTTGTCGCGGGTGCCGGTGGTGGTCATGCCCTCCAGCGGGCCGAGCCTGCCCTCCAGGCTCTTCCAGCCGCGGCCGCCGACGTCCGGGGTGTTGCCGCCGTGGTACTCGAAGAAGCCGTAGAGGACCTGGATGCCGGCGGCGGTCAGCCGCTGCGCCTTGTCGTGCAGTCCGGCCACGCTGCAGGTGCGGTTGGGCTCCTCGCCGCAGTAGTTCGGGTCCTTGATGTCCAGCCAGACCAGGGACAACCGACGTCCCGCGTTGGCGTTGGAGAGGATGCGGTCGATCATGGCGTCGAAGCTGGGGCCGAGCCGGTTCTCCCCGGCGGAGGAGCAGTCGTGGTAGGCACGCCACTCGTTCGGGTTCCACCAGGCGCAGACGTCGATCTCGATGCCGTTGGCGCCGTGCTTGAGGGCCGCGTCCACGCCGTCCAGCGTGTCGACCCGGTGGGCGATGGCGTAGACGGGGTGGCGCTGGTCGGCCGCCTGGGCCGGGGACGTCCCGAGCGTGGTGCCGCCGATGATTCCGCACAGCGCCGCCGCCAGCGCGGGCAGCGCCCGCACGCCGTTCTTGAGGTGAGTGGTCAAGGAAGGGCACTCCTTCTGGTCGCTTCATCAGCCTGAGGTGAACATGACTGGCCCGACCGACTGTACGTCCTCGAACGGTGCACGGCGACCGAACGGAGCACGGACACAAGGCTTCTGACGGCCCGTACGGTGAGGACCGTTGCGGCGGGACGGGCCCGGCAGTCGCGGCGTCGCACCTGTTCCCCGGCCCGGCTCGGTGTCGTACCGTGACCGCGTGACCACGATCCTCAACTCCCGGTACGACGTCGTGATCGTCGGCGGCGGGCACAACGGACTGGTGGCGGCGGCCTACCTGGCACGGGCCGGCCGGCGGGTGCTGGTCCTCGAACGGCTGGCCAGGGTGGGCGGGGCCGCAGTCTCCGCCCGGGTTTTCCCCGGCGTGGACGCCCGGCTGTCGCGCTACTCCTACCTGGTCAGCCTGCTGCCGCGGAAGGTCGTCCGGGACCTCGGGCTGCGGCTGGACCTGCGCCGACGCCGGGTCTCCTCGTACACCCCCGCCGTCCGGGACGGGAAGCCCACAGGGCTCCTGGTGGACGCGGCGGACCCGGCCCGCACCCGGGAGAGCTTCCGGGCGCTGACCGGCGGCGACCGGGAGTGGCAGGCATGGCAGCGCTTCTACGGGATGACCGGGGAGGTCGCCCGCCGGGTGTTCCCCTCCCTCACCGAACCGCTGCCCACCCGCGCCGAGCTGCGGCGGCGGGTCGGCGACGAGGCCGCTTGGCGCTCTCTGTTCGAACGGCCGCTGGGCGAGGAGATCGAACGGAGCTTCACCGACGACCTGGTGCGCGGCGTGGTCCTGACGGACGCGCTGATCGGCACCTTCACTCATGCCCACGACCCCGAGCTCCGGCAGAACCGCTGCTTCCTCTACCACGTGATCGGCAACGGCACCGGCGACTGGGACGTCCCGGTCGGCGGGATGGGCGCGGTCACGGACGCGCTGGCCGAGGCCGCACTCGCGGCCGGGGCCGAGATCCGGACCGGCTGCGAGGTCACCGCCATCGCCACCGACGGCCGCGGCGACGCCGAGGTCTGCTACCGGCACCGGGACGGCGAAGCGACGGCGGCGGGCCGCCGGGTGCTGGTCAACGCCGCGCCGGCCACCCTGGCCGGGCTGCTCGGAGAGGACCCGGGGCCGGCACCGGAGGGCTCCCAGCTGAAGGTCAACATGGTGCTACGCCGCCTGCCACGGCTTCGGGACACCACCGCCGACCCCCGCGAGGCCTTCGCCGGGACGTTCCACATCGCCGAGGGCTACCGGCAGTTGGAGACCGCGTACACCGAGGCGCTGGCCGGCCGGCTGCCCTCGGCCCCGCCGTCCGAGATCTACTGCCACACCCTGACCGACCCGTCGATCCTCGGGCCGGAGGCCGTCCGGCAGGGGCTGCAGACGCTGACCCTGTTCGGGCTGCACATGCCGGCCCGGCTGTTCGGCGACCCGGCGGCCGAGGAGCGCGCGCTGGCCGCGAGCCTGGCGCAGCTGGACGCGGTGCTGGCCGAGCCGATCGCCGACTGCCTGGCCGTCGACGCCGACGGGCGGCCCTGTGTCGAAGCCAGGACGCCGCCGGAGCTGGAACGGGAGCTCGGGCTGCCGGGCGGGCACATCTTCCATCGTGACCTCGCCTTCCCGTTCACCGACGAGGCTGAGGACGCGATGCAGGGGCCGCAGGGCGTCGCCGCTCGTTGGGGAGTGGCCACGGCGCACCCGACCGTGCTGCTGTGCGGGGCGGGCGCCGTCCGCGGCGGCGGGGTCAGCGGCATCCCGGGGCACAACGCGGCGCAGGCCGTCCTGACCGACCCGGCCGTCCGAGCCGCATGAGCTGCACGAGCAGCCGTATGAGCAGCGGGGCCGGGCCGGTCAGGGGGTCGAGGCGTCAGGCGCGGGCGAGCACCCAGCCGCCGAGGCCGTCACAGGCGCCGGCGTTGTAGAGGGTGGAGCGGAAGCCCGGCGGGACGGGCGAGCCCGGGCAGGTCCACAGGCCGACGCGGGCGGTGTTGTGGCGCCAGGCCCCGGCGCCGTCGCAGCCGGCCGCCAGGTGCCCGGTGATCACGTAGCCGGCCACTACCGGGGAGCCCGAGCAGGTCCAGATCCCGTCGTGCGGCAGGCCGTGCTGCCAGCCGCCGATGCCACCGCAGCCGGCCCGCAGGTGGTTGGTGATGACGTAGCCGGGCACGACGGGCGAGCCCGAGCAGGTCCAGATGCCGTCGTGGACGAGGTTGTGGCGCCAGGCGCCGATGCCCCGGCAGCCGGTGGTCTGGTGGTCGGTGATCACGTAGCCGGTCACCACCGGCGAACCGGAGCAGGTCCAGATGCCGTCCTTGGCGGGCTGCTGGTACCAGGAGCCGTAGCCGTTGCAGCCGGTGCTGTCGTGGTCGGTGATGACGTTGCCGGCTGCGACGGGCTGCCCGGAGCAGCTCCACGTGCCCGCGCCCCACCTCGTCGTCCTGGCCTCCGCCGCGGACATGCCGGAGACCGTGCCGCCCAGGGCGACGGCCGCGATCAGGGCCACGGCCGCCGCGACGGCTCCGGCGCCCCGGCCGACGGACCGAGCGGCCGCGCGCTTCCATAACTGACGAAGCATCATGTTTGTTTTGCTCCAAAGGTGTTGAGGAAAGCCGACAGCCCCCGTGGGACCGGTTCGCCCGGCCCGCCCCGCCCGTCCGGCGGCGGAGCGAGAGCCACCCTAGGTGGTGGTGAGGTGAAAGTTCAGGGGAGGAGTCGAGAATTCCGGCTCCGGGGCCCACCTTGTCCGAAAGCCGTCCTGCCGATCCCCCGCCCTCCCCCGCCCTCCCGCCGCCTCCCGCTCGGCCCGGGCATCTCGGCTGACGGGACTTTCAGCAAGCGGAGGGATCTTGGCCCGGTCCACGGGTAAGGTGGTCGATCGTGGCCAGTCGTAAAACGTCGATCATGGAAGCAGCCGCACGGGTGATCGCCCGGCGTGGTGTGCGCGGACTGCGGGTGGAAGAGCTCGCCGCCGAGGCGGGGGTGTCCACCGCACTGATCTACTACCACTTCAAGGACCGCACCGGGATCCTCCGGCAGACGCTGGAGTTCATCAACGACCGGGCCGAGCGCTACACGACCGAACGCGCGGCGGACGCGCCGCCGTTGACGGCCCGCGAGGAGCTGGAGCAGACGCTGCTGCTGGAGCTCCAGGACAGCGTGGAGGTCCGCGAGAACAGCACCGCCTGGGGCGAGCTGCGGGCGAGCGCGGTGTTCGACGAGACGCTGCGCGAGGACCTGTCGCGCGCCACCCGGGTCTGGGTGCAGGAGATCGCCGAACTGCTCGGCACCGTGCAGCCGATGTCCTCGGCGGTCGCGCTGGCCGGCGCGGCGGAGCGGCTGACCGCGCTGCTGGAGGGCTTGAGCACCCGCTGGCTCAGCGGCAGCCTGCCGCTGGCGCACGCCCGCACCCTGCTGCTGGATGCCATCGACGGCGAGGTCACCCGGCTCGGATCCTGACCGGGTACCCGACCAAGCCCTGGCCGACCCCTGGCCGAACCGCGCCGCGCCCCATCTGAGCGGGCGGGCGATTCGTCGACTCGTCGATTCGTCACGCTCCGTATCGGCTTCCCAGCCGCGGAGTCATGACGCGCCGATGAGTTTGACTGATTTTTCAGTCAGTGCCAGCCTGGACCCGGAGGCAGGGTGCTGCCGCCGACCCGTCCCCGTGGTGCGCCGGTGCGTTGCGGCGCGAAGAGTGGTCCGGCGGCCCCGCACCCTCTCCGGCACCGTCGCACGAACTGGAGACCCTCATGACCAGCTACCACGACGCCCGCTCCGCCGAGACCTACCCCTGGGTGCCCGCGGACGACGTCCCGCACGCGCGGACCTGGATGTCCTGGCCGTCCCGCCGGGGTGTGTGGGGACTGCGCCTGGGCGGCGTCCAGGAGGACATCGCGCTGATCGCCCGCACCGTCGCCCGGTTCGAGCCGGTGGTCATGTGCGCCCCCGACGACTGGACCGCCGACAAGGCCCGGGACCGCTGCGGCCCCGCCGTCGAGGTGATCACCGCCATCCCGACCGACGACCTGTGGATGCGCGACACCGCGCCGGTGTTCCGCCGGGACGGCTACGGCGGCCTGGACGCCGTGGTGCTCAACTTCAACGGCTGGGGCAACAAGCAGGTCCACTACGACGACGCCCGGGTCGCAGAGCGGATCGCCGCCCGCCGCGGCCTGCGCCACACCTACGCGGACTTCGTCGGCGAGGGCGGCGCGATCGAGACCGACGGCGACGGCACGGTGATGGCCACCGAGAGCAGCCTGGTCAACAAGAACCGCAACCGCGGCATGAGCCGGGACGAGATCGAGGAGTCCGTCCTGGAAGCCTACGGCGCGGACAAGATGATCTGGCTGCCCGGCATCAAGGGCCGGGACATCACCGACGACCACGTGGACGTCACCTCCCGGTTCATCCGGCCCGGTGTGGTGATGGTGCAGCTGCCGCCGGCCGACCGCAACGACGAGTGGGCCCGGGACGCCCGCGAGCAGTTCGCGATCCTGTCCGCCGCGACCGACGCCCGGGGCCGCCGCCTGCACGTCACGGTGGTGCAAGGACCGGACACCGTCCGCTCGCGCAGCTCCAAGTTCGTGGACTCCTACCTCAACTTCCACCTCGTCAACGGCGGTGTCATCACCGCCCAGTTCGGCGACGCCTACAAGGACGCCGCCGCGCGCGAGGCGCTGGCCGCGGCCTTCCCCGGCCGCGAGGTGGTGCAGCTCGACGTCGACCGGCTGATGACCGGGGGCGGCGGCATCCACTGCTCGACCATGCACGAGCCGATGCCGTGACCCACCCCGCCCGTCCGACCGCCCGCCCGTCCGCCTGCGCAGCACCGACCTCGACCGGAGTACCCGCATGACCAGTGCCCTGTCCCGCCGCGGCATGATCCGCACCCTCGCCGGCGTCGGCGCCGGTATCGGCGCCCTCACCTTCGGCCTGACCGCCTGCGACCCCACCGACGCCGAGGACCCGGACGGCGCCGTGCCGCCCTCCCAGCAGCCCGGCGCCCCCGGCGTCCGCCGGTTCGGCGCCGAGTGGGAGAAGCACCTGCGCACGGTGATGTCCTGGCCCGCCTCCGAGAACGTCTGGGGCGACCAGCTCCCGGACGTCCGCCGAGACGTCGCCGGCCTGGCCCAGGCCATCGCCGCCCGCGAACCCGTCGTGCTGATGGCCCGCCCCGAGCAGGGGGACGCCGCGCGGAGGGCCTGCGGCTCGGCCGTCGAGGTGGTGCCGATCGCCGTCGACGACCTGTGGGCCCGGGACACCCTGCCGGTGTTCGTGGAGGAGGGCGGCAAGGTCAAGGGCGTCGACTTCAACTTCAACGGCTGGGGCGGCAAGCAGCAGCGCGGCAACGATTCCAAGGTCGCCCGGACGGTACTGGCCAAGTACGGCGTGGAGCGGATCGAGACCCGGCTGGTCGGCGAGGGCGGCTCCTTCGAGACCGACGGCCAGGGCACCCTGTTGGTCACCGAGAGCTCCGTGGTCAACGGCAACCGCAACCCGGGGATGAGCCGGGACCAGGTCGAGGCGGAGCTGAAGAAGGTGCTCGGCGTGACCAAGGTGATCTGGCTGGCCGGCGTCAAGGGCAAGGACATCACCGATGCCCACGTCGACTGCCTGACCCGCTTCGTCGCTCCCGGGGTCGTCCTGCTCGACCAGGCCTTCCCCGGCGGCCCGGCCGACGTGTGGTCGCGCGCGGCCGACCAGGCCCGCGGCGTCCTCACGAACTCCACCGACGCGACCGGCAAGAAGCTCCAGGTCATCGAGCTCCAGCAGCCCGACCCGGACCGGATCACCGGACGCGGGGACGCCTTCGTCTCCTCGTACATGAACTTCTACATCGGCAACAAGGGCGTCTACCTGCCGCAGTTCGGCGACGCCCGGGCCGATGAGCGCGCCCAGCAGGTCCTCAGGCAGTACTTCCCGGGCCGGGAGATCGTCCCGGTGAGGATCGACGCGATCGCGGCCGGCGGTGGGGGCATCCACTGCGCCACCCACGACATCCCCGCCGTGGGCTGACCGGACGGCGGCCGGTCCGGGTACCCTCCGCGGGACGGGCTCCGGGTCGGCCACCGTTCGGGCCGGGTCCGGTCGGCGGACCGGGCCCGGCTCCGTCGGGAGCAGGCTCCGTCGGGAGCAGGCTCCGTCGGGAGCAGGCTCCGTCCGGTGGACGGACCCTAAGCGGCGGGCTGCTGCTGGGTGACGCAGTGGATGCCGCCGCCGCCCGTGCCGAGGTAGTCGATGTTGAGCTGCTCGACCGTGCGGCCCGGGAACAGCCGGGCGAGGGCGGCACGGGCGGCGTTGTCGGCCCGGGTGTCGCCGAACTGGGCCGCGATCACCGCGTTGTCGCACAGGTAGTAGTTGGCGTAGGAGCCGACGAAGTTGGGGTCGGTCGAGCGGATCAGGTAGTAGTCGGGGCCCTGGATGGTGCTGACCGACACCGGGGTGCCCTGGGCGCTGGTGGCGGAGCCGAGGATCGCGTACTGCTGGCGCTCGTCCTGGGACCAGACGTCGGTGTCGGAGGACAGCGGAAGTTGGACGACGGCCTGGCCGGCGCCGAGGAAGCGCGAGGTGGCGTCCACGTGGTCGTCGGTGATGTCCTGGCCGGCGATGCCGGGGAACCAGATCACCTCGGTGGCACCGTAGGCGGCGCACATCGCGGTCTCGATCTCGGCCGGGGACATCCCGGGGTTGCGGTCGGCGTTGATGATGCTGCTCCGGGTGGCCATCAGGGTGCCGGAGCCGTCGGTCTCGATGGCGCCGCCCTCTGCGACCAGTCCGGCGGCGGTGAACGGCAGGCCGAGGTAGGCGGCGACGCGCTCGGCGACCAGGGCGTCGTTGCCGTGCGGGTTCTGGTGGTTTCCCCAGCCGTTGAAGTTGAGGCCGACGGTGTCGAGGCCGCCCGCGCCGTCGGTGCGGAAGACCGGCCCGGTGTCGCGCATCCAGCAGTCGTCGACCGGGATGTCCCCGATGACGGTGACGGACGAGCCGCACATCGAGCGCGCCTTGGAGACACTGGCGGGGTTGGCGCACACGGTCACCGGCTCGTACTTGGCGATGGTCCGCGCGACCAGGGCGATGTTCGACTGGGCGCCGCCGAGCTTGCCGCGCCAGATGGTGCTGTTGTCCGGCCAGGCCATCCAGGTCCGGGTGTGCGGGACGGTGTCCGGTGGCACCCGGAAGGCGCCCGCGGCGACCGGGCCGCGGGCGCTGCGGGTGGTGCTGCCGCTGGTGGTGCCGCGGGCGCTGCCGTCGGCGGTGCCGCGGTGCTGCGCCGCGCGGGCCGGTCCGCCGGTCGCGGCGGTCAGCGCGGTGCCGGCGGCGGCGAGCCCGGCGGCCGTCAGGAACCGGCGGCGGCCGAGCCTCGGGGCGTTCTCGGTGTACGGTCTGGCGCCTTCCTCCATCACTGCCTCCCTGTCAACGTCCTTCTGTGGTAGACGAGTTGAACGAAACGGTAAAACTGGCCAAGCGCTCGGTCAATACGTTGCGCAGGCATCCGCCACCATTCCGCCCTGACGCCTGTCCCGGAGTGGCTACAGTGACGGCCATGGCGACACGGGAGACGGCACCGGCCCCGCGCGCGGCCACCGGAACGGGCGGCGGCAGCGGCCGGGCGCGCGCCTCCGCCAAGGGCGAGCAGACCCGGGCCCGGCTGGTCGCGGCGGCCCGCACCCTGCTCGCCGGCGACGGCGCCGGGCGGTTCACCACCCGCAACGTGGCCGCGCTGTGCGGGGTCTCGCACGGGATGTGCCACTACCACTTCGCCGACCGCACCGATCTGATCGTCGCCGTCGTGGCGGACGTCCGGCCCGAGTGGATCACCCCGCTGGAGCAGGCCGTCGCCGGGCCCGGCGGCTACGCCGAACGCGCCGGGCGCGTCCTGGCCCTGCTCACCCGGCCCGAGAGCCCCGACCTGGCCCGGCTGCACGCGGCCCTGCACTGGCTGGCCCTCAACGACGACCGCGTCCGCACCGCCCTGGAGGCCGAGTACGCGCGCTGGCGGGCCGCCTTCGTCCGGCTCTTCCGCCGCCTGGTCGAGGAGCGCGGCACCGGCGCCGACCCCGTCCCGCTCGGCGAGGCCTTCGCCGCCGCCGTCGACGGGCTCGCCGCCATCGGCTCGCTGGACGGGACGGTGGACGACGGACGGGTGCTGCGGACCCTGCTGGACTCGCTGGCCGCCACCGTCTGACCGGCCGACACCGTCAAGACCCCGAAGGCGCAGTTGCCTCGGCGGCCTCGGCCCGGCGCTTGCGGTGCTCGACCCTGGTGCCCGCGACGACGGTGAAGGCCAGGCTCGCCGCGATGATCCCCTCCGCCCAGAAGAACGCCAGGTAGTCCATCAGCGAGCCGATCGGCGGCGAGCCGGGCGCCGCGTTGCGCATCCCGATCAGCGCGAACAGGGTCGCGGCCATCCAGCCGAGCGAGGGCCAGACCAGCCCCTGGCCGCCCCGGTAGAGCACCTCGGCCCCGGCCAGTACGGCCAGGGCGAGCGCCCACATCGCGGCGATCATGAACCAGGCCAGGATGAAGGTGCTGCGCCCCCGGGTGACCTTGCCCTCCAGCAGTCGCGCTCCGGAGGTGAGCGGGGTACTGGTCGGCCGGACCACGAAGAACGGGTCGACGTCCGCGAAGACCAGGCCGACCGGCACCGGGCCCGCGTTGTCCGAGGCCGCGAAGCCGAGGGCGAAGTGGTAGCGGTCGAAGGGGTAGTCGGACTCGGTGCCCTCGTAGAGGTTCGCCTGGACGGCCTGCGGCGTGGCCGGCTCCCCCGGTGCGGCGCGCAGGTCGGTGCGGGCCGCCGACTGCGCGGTGACGTCGACCTGGCGGGTGAACGCCGTGGAGTCCGGGCCCTCGGCGAGGCTCCCGTGCGGAACGGGCACGACGTAGAGGGTGAGCTCGCCCGTCCCGGGGTCGATCTCCTGGGCGGTGAGGTCCAGTTCGATCCAGTCCCCGCTGGTCGGCAGGGCCAGTTCCCGGGTCTGCTGCCGGGTGTCGCGCTCATTGAGGTAGAGCGCGATGCCGGCCGAGCAGAGCACCGCGAGGAGCAGCAGCGCGAGGGCGAATCGGTTGCCGCGCAGCCGGGCGGGGCCCCTCATGCCGAGGCGGAGGGGGTGGCCGGGCCAGACGTGCTGGAGGAGGCGGCCGTGGCCACGGGCTGCTGCTGGGTGGCACAGTGGATGCCGCCGCCGCCCGCGGCGATGTGGTTGACGGAGACCCGGGTGACCTTGCGGCCGGGGTGGAGGTCGCCGAGGATGCCGGCCGCTCGGTCGTCGGCGGCCTGGTCGCCGAAGCGCGGGACGATGACGCCGCCGTTGCAGACGTAGTAGTTGATGTAGGTGGCGAGGAAGTTCTTGCCGGCGCCCTGGATCAGGTCGAGGTCGGGCTCCGGCAGGTCGACGATCTTGAGGCCGCGGCCCTTGGCGTCGGTCGCGGACTGCAGCACCTGGAGGGCCTGGGCGGAGGCGGTGGTCCAGACGTCCGGCGGGGTGTCGGCAGCCGGGCGGTGCAGGACGACGGTGCCGGGTTCGGCGAAGCGGGCGAGGGCGTCGACGTGGCAGTCGGTGATGTCCTGCCCGGCGACGCCCTTGAACCAGAGCACCTTCTCGACGCCGAGCAGTTCCTTCAGGCTCGCCTCGATCTGGTCGCGGGTCCTGCCGGGGTTGCGGTTGTCGTTGACCCAGGAGCTCTCGGTGGCCATCAGGGTGCCCTGGCCGTCCACCTCGATGGCGCCGCCCTCGCCGGTGATCGGCGCCTGGACGCGGGTGATGCCGTAGTGGTCGAGGAGGGTGCGGGCGACCTGGCCGTCGTTGGCGTGGGTCTGCTTGCCGCCCCAGCCGTTGAAGTTGAGGTCGACGCCGGCCAGACCCTGGGGGCCGGTGACGAAGGTCGGGCCGGTGTCCCGGGCCCACAGGTCGTCGACCATCAGCTCCAGTACCTCGACCGAGGAACCGCAGGCCTGGCGGGCCTGGTCGGCCTGGTCGGGGCGGGCCAGCAGGACGACCGGTTCGAAGCCGGCGATGGCCTGGGCGAGTGCGGCGATGTCCTGGCGCACGCCGGGGAGTTGGTCGCCCCACACCTCCTCCAGGGCCGGCCAGGCCATGAAGGTGCGGGTGTGCGGGCCGGACTCGGCGGGCATCGCCCGGCCGGCGGCCGGCGCCGCGCCCGAGGCCGTGCCGCTCGGGCCCGGCTGCTCCTCCGACGTGCCGCCGGAGGAGCAGCCGCCGGCCAGGGCGAGGGCGGCGAGGGCGGCCCCGGATTGCAGGAGCGCGCGGCGGGACGGCCGGGAGGGAGCCATGGGGCCTCGTTCCGGTAGGTGTCGGGTTCGGCTCCGCAGGCTACTGAAAGACCGGTCAGGGTCCGGCGCGGCGCGGCTCCGCCGTCCGGGGGAATCCGCGTGGGCGAAGCCGCCGGACCGCACGGTGCGGGCCAGGCCGGCGGCGACGATCCCGGGTCGGTCGGGTCGGTCGCGGGGCTGGACTCGATGGTGACCTGCACGGTCGTCCCCTTCTGCGGCGGACCGAGCCGGCCTGCGGGGTCGCCGGCGGCCGGCGCCGGCCGCCGGTGGTGCTGGTTCGCCCGGGTCGGCGGGTCCCACCACCCGCCGGGCCCGGGCCGCCTTACAGCGCGCGGCGCGCGGCGGCGATCCGATCGGGATCCCAGCCGGGCCGGGGGACGGACTCCAGCAGCAGCCTGGTGTAGGCGTGCCGCGGGGAGTCCAGGACGTGGGCGGTGGGGCCTGATTCGACGATCCGTCCGTGCCGCATCACGACGACCCGGTCGGTGACGCAGCGGACCACGCCGAGGTCGTGGGTGATGAACAGGTAACCGATGCCGGTCTGTTCCCGGATGTCGGCGAGCAGGTTGAGCACCTGGGCCTGGACCGAGACGTCCAGGGCGGCGACCGCCTCGTCCAGGACCAGCACGGCCGGCCGTACGGCCAGCGCCCGGGCGATGGCGACGCGCTGGCGCTGGCCGCCGGAGAGCTGGCGGGGCATGGCCTCGGCGGCCCGGGTGCCCAGGCCGACCTGGTCGAGGAGTTCCCGGATCCGGGCCGGGTGGTCGGTGTCGGGGAAGTGCAGCCGCAGGGTCTCGCGGAGCACGGCCTCGACGCTGGTGCGCGGGTCCAGGGAGAGGTACGGGTCCTGGAAGACCATCTGGACCTCGCGGGCCCGGGCGAGCCGTTCGGCCTTGTTCCGGGCCCGGCCGGTCCTGGCCCGGCCGTGCACCAGCACCTCGCCCGCGTCGGCCTGGTCGAGGCCGACGACGATGCGGGCGGTGGTGGTCTTGCCGGAGCCGGACTCGCCGACGATGCCGAGCGAGCCGCCGGCGTCGAGGGTGAAGGCGACGTCGTCGACGGCCTGCACGGCGCCGAAGGCGCGGTGCAGGCCGCTGACCCGCAGGACGGGCTCAGCCATCGGTACGGTTCCCTTCGAGCGGGTGGTGGCAGGCGGCCGGGTGCTCGCCGCGCTGGGCGGGCACCTGTTCGCGGCACGGGTCGGTCGCGTGGCGGCACCGTGCGGCGAACGCGCAGCCCGTCAACTCCTGCCGCAGGTCCGGTGGTTGGCCGTCGATGGCGGCGAGCCGGCCGGCCGGGGCGTCCAGTGCGGGGGTGGCCGCGAGCAGGGCGGCGGTGTACGGGTGCCGGGGCCGTTCGAACAGCGCGGCGGCGGGGCCGTGTTCGGCGATCCGCCCGGCGTACATCACGTAGACCCGGTCGCTGATGGCGGCGGCGAGGCCCAGGTCGTGGGTGACGAACAGCAGGCCGGTGTCGAAGCGTTCGCGCAGCCGGCCGAGGAGGGCGACCACTTCGGCCTGGCTGGTGACGTCGAGCGCGGTGGTGGGCTCGTCGGCGAGCAGCAGGACCGGGTCGCCCATCAGGGCGGCGGCGATCATCACGCGCTGCAGCATGCCGCCGGAGAGCTGGCCGGGGTAGCGGCGCAGCAGTTCCGGTCCGAGGCCGACGGCTTCGAGGAGTTCCACGGCGCGCCGGTCGGCGTCCGCGGCGCTCATTGTGCCGGTGAGGCGGACGCTCTCGGTGAGGAAGTCCCCGATGCGGCGCAGCGGGTTGATGGCGGCCCGCGGGTCCTGGAAGACCATCGCGGCCCGGCCGGTGCGCAGGGCTCGCAGCCGGGCGGGGTCCATGGTCAGCACGTCCTGGCCGTCGACGAGGACCTTCCCCTCCGCCGTGGCGCCGGGTGGCAGCAGGCCGATGGCGGCGCGGGAGGTGAGGGTCTTGCCGGAGCCGGACTCGCCGACCAGGGCGACGGTCTCGCCGGGGGCGACGGTGAGGTCGACCCCGTCCAGGACGGGGCGGGCGGTGCCGGGCAGGCGGAGCCGGAGGCCCTGGATGTCGAGGGCGTTCACGTGGTCCTCCGAGTCATCCGAATCATGCGGTTCTCCGCTCCACGCGGTCCCCCGTTCTCACGCGGTCGCCCGTTGTCACGCGGCCCCCCGTTCATGTGGTCCTCCGGGCGACCTGGTCGGCCCAGCGCTCGCCGACGACGTTGAAGGCGACGACGGTCAGCACGATCAGAGCGCAGGGCAGGATCGCGGAGAGCGGGTAGCCGTGCTGGATCGCGGTCTGGCCGTCGAAGACCGTCCGGCCCCAGTCGGGGGTGAGCGCGGGGACGCCGAGCCCGAGGAAGGAGAGGCCGGCGAGGTCCATCAGGGCGTAGCCGAAGTTGACGGCGGACTGGGCGAGGACGATCGGCGCGATGTTGGGCAGGACGTGCCGCAGGCAGATCTGCACCGCGGAGTGGCCCTGGACCTGGTACGCGGAGACGTACGGCCGGGTCCGTTCGGCCAGCACCAGGGAGCGGGTGAGGCGGGAGACGTACGGCAGGTAGGCGATCGCCAGGGCGACGACGGGGGCGAGCAGGCCCTCCCCGTACACCGAGACGATCAGGATGGCGAGCAGCATGCCGGGGAAGGCGAAGACCAGTTCGGTGCTGCGGGACAGCACGGAGTCGAGCCAGCCGCCGCGCCAGCCGGCCGCGAGGCCGACCGCGATGCCGGCGACGGTGGAGAAGGCCACCACGCCGAGCGGGCCGAGCAGCGAGGTGCGGGCGCCGAGCAGCAGCCGGGAGAGGGTGTCGCGCCCGGCCGGGTCGACGCCGAGCAGGTGCTCGGGCGAGGGCCCGGCGAGGGCGTTGCCGAGGTCGACGGCGTTCGGGTCGTACGGCGAGAGCCAGGGGGCGAGCAGTGCGGCGAGCACGACCAGGACGGTGAAGCCGAGGCAGACCAGGTGGAGCGGGCCGCCGGCGGACTTGATCCGGGCGAGCCCGGGGCGGCGGGTGAGGCCCGACCGCTGGATGAGACCGGTACTCATGCGCCGGACCTCCTGGAACCGAGGGTGATCCGGGGGTCGACCAGCGGGTGGATCAGGTCGACGACCAGGTTCACCGTCATGAACAGGGCCACGATGATCAGGGAGATGGCGTGGACGGTCGGGAAGTCCTTGGTGGTGGTGGACAGTTCGAGCAGCTGGCCGATGCCGCCGATGCTGAAGGCGGACTCCACCAGGACGGTGCAGACCAGCAGGGTGGAGACGATCAGGCCACCGGTGGTCAGCACGGTGCCCAGCGAGTTGCGGAACACGTGTCGGCGGATCACCTCCCGCTCCGGGACGCCCCGGCTGCGGGCCACGGTGACGTGCTCGCCCTCCAGGGCCTCCAGCATGGCCGTGCGGGTGACCCGGGCGAGCATGCCGATGAGGTAGAGCGCGAGGGCGACCGCCGGCAGCGTGAGGTGCCGGAGCATGTCGCCGAGGCCCTCGCCGACGCCGCCGACCGGGAACCAGCCCAGCTTGACCGCGAACAGGCCCTGGAGCAGGACGGCGGCCACGAAGGACGGCGTGCCGAGGGCGATCGTGGTGGTGACCAGGATCGTGGCGTCGGTGGCGCCGCCGCGCACCGCACCGATCCGGCCGAGCGCCAGGCCGATGACGACCACGACCACCAGGGCCATCCCGACCAGCAGCAGGGTGGCGGGCAGCCGGTCGGCGAGCAGCTTGGAGACGTCGGTGCGGTAGGTGATGGAACGCCCGAAGTCGCCCTGGAGCACCTGGCCGAGCCAGCGGAAGTACCGGACCAGGAACGGGTCGTCGAGGTGGTACTGGTCGTTGATCGCCTGCAGGGCGGCCGGCGAGGCCGACCGGCCGGACAGCAGGAAACTGGCGGGGCTGCCCGGTGCCAGGTACATCGCGCCGAAGACCACGAAGGAGGCGCCGAGCAGGGTCACCGCCATCTCGATCAGCCGCCGGGCGGCGAATCGGAGGAAGCTCACCGGGCGGCCCCCACATCGGCGGCCCACGGGTAGTACATGTACGAGATGGTGGTCGGGGCGCCGGTGATCCGCTTGTTGAGGAAGACGGCGGTGGGCCACTCCGCGACCGGGATCCACAACAGCTGCTGGGAGGCGGCCTGTTGGAGCTTGGCCTCGACCGCGCCGCGCTTGGCCGGGTCGTACTCGGCGGTGGCCCGGTCGACCAGGTCGTCGTAGGCCTTGTCGCTGTAGCCCGCGAAGTTCTGGTAGGCGCCGGTGCGGAAGTTGACGAGCAGGTCGAGCGGGTCGGTGACGGAGTCGTAGTACGTCTCCGGGAACATGTCGACGCCCTCGCGCGCCTTGGCGTCGGTGAACAGCGCGGTGAAGGCGTTCGGGGCGATCGTCTTGAGCTGGATGTCGAGCCCGATCTTCGTCCCGGCGGCCTGGACGGCGGTGGCGAGCAGCGACACGTCCTGGCCGATGGTGCTGGTGGCCATGACGAGCGTCTTGCCGCTCGCGCCGGCCTCCTTGACCAGGGCCTTGGCCTTGTCGATGTCCTGGGTGGTGGGGGTGAGGCCGTCGAAGGCGCTCTTGCGGACGTCGTCGGGGGCGCCGCCCCAGGCGGCCCGGGTGGTGAGGGAGCCGGTGACGGTGCCGGCGCCGGCCAGGCCGGTCCTGACGAAGCCGGAGCGGTCCAGGGCCAGCGACAGCGCCCGGCGCACCCGGACGTCGCCGAGCGCGCCCTTCATGTTGGTGACGTTGACGTTGACGGTGCTCAGGCCCTCGCCGAAGTAGAGCGTGCCCGGGCCGCTCTTCCGCAGTCGGTCGTAGCTCTCGGTGGGGATCAGGTAGCCGCCGTCGACGTCGCCGGTGAGCATCGCGTTGGTGCGGGCGGAGGAGTCGGTGAGGAAGCTGAACACGACCTTCTTGGACTTGGCCTTGGTGCCCCAGTAGTCGTCGAAGCGCTGGAGTTCCAGCGACTGGCCCTTGGCCCAGGTGCCGAGCCGGTACGGTCCGGTGCAGTCGAGGCTGCCGCTGGTGCCGTAGTCCTTGCCCGCGGCCTCCACCCCGGCCTTGGCGGCGACGACGCCGGCCGCGGTGGCCATGTACTGCGGGAACTGGGAGTCGGGCTGCTTGAGCTTGACGGTGACCTGCAGCGGTCCGGTCCTGGTGACGGTGTCGACGTTCTGGAACACCTGGGCCCAGGCCGCCGCGTTGTCCGGGTTGGTCTGCCGGCCGAGGCTGTACACCACGTCGTCGGCGGTCATCTCGGTGCCGTCGTGGAAGTGCACCCCGGAGCGCAGGTCGTAGACCCAGGTGGTCGGGTCGGGGTTGGTGGCCTTCTCCGCCAGGCCGGGCGCCAGGGTGAGCTGGGGCGTCCAGCGCATCAGGCTCTCGCACACGTTGGAGAGGATGGTGTTCTGCGGGTAGTCGAAGGCCTGGACGTAGTCGAGGGTCGGCGGCTCGGCGTAGGTGGCCCAGGTGAAGGAGTCGAGCTCGCCCTTGGCCGGCGGGGTGGTCGCGGAGAGCTGGACGCCCCCCTGGTCGGCGCCGGCGTCGTGCGGCGGGCCGGAGCAGGCGGCGACCAGCGCCGCGGCGGACAGCAGGGCGGTGGTGGCGAGGGCGAGCCGGCCCGGGGAGGCGGCTCGTCTCGCGGGGGTGAGGGTCATGAGGGTGGGCTTCCGGTCGGAGCGGGGAGGGGACGTGCGGTGCGCCGTGCGGATGGCGCGTCAGTCGCGGACGGCCGGGACCTGCTGGGTGATGCAGTGGATGCCGCCGCCGCCCCAGGCGATCACCCGGGAGCGGACGCCGACGACCTTGCGGTCGGGGTACGCCCCGGCGAGGACGGCGAGCGCGGCCTCGTCCTCGGGGTGGTCGGCCACCGGGACGACCACCGCGCCGTTGGCCAGGTAGTAGTTGAGGTAGCCGACCTCGACCTCGCGGCCGTCGACCTCGGCGAACGCGGCCTGCGGGACGTCGACGATCTCGAACGGGCGGCCCTGGGCGTCGGTGGAGTGCTCCAGCACGGCGCGGTTGGCCCGCATCCGGGCGTAATCGGGGTGCTCCGGGTCGGCGGGGAGCTGGACGACGACCTTGCCGGGGGCGGCGAAGGCGCAGACGCCGTCCACGTGGCCGTCGGTCTCGGTGTCCAGCAGGCCGCCGTACGGCAGCCAGATCACCTTGGTGACGCCCAGGCGCCGCTTGAGCTCGGCCTCGATCTCCTCGCGGCTCATGCCGGGGTTCCGGTTGGGGTGCAGCAGGCACTGCTCGGTGGTGATCAGGGTGCCCTCGCCGTCGACGGTGATGGCGCCGCCTTCGAGGATCATCTCGGAGCGGACCGCCGGGGTGCCGAGGTGCTCCAGCAGCAGGGCGCTGATCCGGTCGTCGGCGTCCCACGGGTGGTGCTTGCGGCCCCAGGCGTTGAAGCGGAAGTCCACGCCGGCCCGGCGGCCCTCGGCGTCGAGGACGAAGATCGGCGCGGAGTCACGGAACCAGGAGTCGTCCATGGGCAGTTCGACGACGGTGACGCCCTCTCCGCACAGGGCACGCGCCTCCTCGCCGTGGCCGGGCGGGGCGGTCATCGTCACGGGCTCGAACCGGGCGATGGTGCGGGCGACTTCGGCGTACTCGCGCTTCGCCTCGGCGAGGGTGTCGCCCCACAGGTCCTCGCGGACGGGCCAGGCCATCAGGCAGCCCTCGTGCTCGGTCCACTCGGCGGGCATGCGGTACGTGACGGTCACGGGATACCTCTTCGGGATCGGGTGTGCAGGTGGAGCGGTGGGCCCGGCGGCCCGCCTCCGTGGGTCGGCCTGCGGGCCGCCGGGAGTCTCGGGGTGGTGCTCGGACGGTTCGGCCTGATCGGTGGCTCGGCCTGATCGGCGGCTCGGCCCGGCTCGGACGGTTCAGCCGAGCGGCGGGACGCTGGGCTGGGACTGGGTGGCGCAGTGGATGCCGCCGCCGCCGCTCGCGATGGTGTCGATGTCCAACTGGACGACGTCGCGGTCCGGGTAGGCGGCCTGGAAAATCGCGTACGCCGTTCCGTCGGCCACGGTGTCGCCGAACTGCGGGACGAACACGGCACCGTTGGCGGTGTAGAAGTTGGTGTAGCTGGACAGGAAGTCCTTGCCCTTGCCGCGGATCAACTGGCGGTCGGGGCCCGGGAGTTCGGTGACGACCAGGGAACGGCCCCGGGCGTCGGTGGTGCCGGCCAGGGCCTGCTTGGCCTGCTCGTAGACGTCGATCCAGATCTGGTCCGTGCCCGGGCCTGGCCGGTCCAGGACGACCTCGCCGGGTGCGGTGAAGCGGGCCAGGCAGTCCACGTGGTCGTCGGTGATGTCCTGGCCGGCCAGGCCGGGGAGCCAGATGACCTTGCTCAGGCCCAGACTCGTCCTCAGCGCCTGCTCGACCTGGTCCTGGGACATCCCGGGGTTGCGGTTGGCGTTGACCAGCGAGCTGACGGTGGCCAGCAGGGTGCCCTGGCCGTCCGTCTCCAGTGCGCCGCCCTCGCCGGTGAACGGCGCGCGGACCCGGTCGACGCCGTACTCCTGGAGGAGGGTGGCCGCGACGGCGGCGTCCTCGGTGAAGGGCTGGTAGTAGGGCGCACCGCTCTTGCCCCAGCCGTTGAAGTTGGTGTCCAGCCCGGCGATCGCACCGGGGGCGGTGAGGAAGGTCGGGCCGAAGTCCCGGATCCAGAGGTCGTCGTTGGGGATCTCCAGGACGGTGATGCCGTAGGCGCCGCCGCGGCCGAGCCGGTAGCGGGCGTCCGAGGCCTGGTCGGGGCGGGCCACCACGACGACCGGTTCGTAGCGGGAGATCGCGTAGGCGACCCGGGCGATGTCGTCGCGGACGGCCGACAGCTGGCTGCCCCAGATCGAGGACAGCGCGGGCCAGGCCATGAAGGTGCGGTCGTGCCGGTCGGTCTCGGCCGGCATCCGCAGCGTGGGGGTCGCTGCGGATGCCGGCTCGGTGGCGGCCCGGGCGACGCCCGGCAGGACCGCGCCGAGCGCCAGCGCCGGCAGGGCCGCCGCGCCGAACCGGAGCAGTCTCCGACGGGAGGGGGAGGGGCTGGGGGTGGCCTCGGTGGGTGTGGGGGTGGTCATGGACGCTCCCTGCAAGAGGTGGGAGGTGTGGGGGTTGCCCCGCATCCTGTACCTCACTGAAAATCCAGTCAACCCTGTGAGCGACATAAAGCTCATCGGCCTGACCAAATGATCAGGATTTCATCAAGTCCGCATCCAGGACGGGTAGAGTGAGCGTCCATGTCAGACCGCCGGACAGGGATACTCCAGGCCGCCACCCGCGTCATCGCCCGACGCGGCGTGCGCGGTCTGCGGATGGGCGAGCTGGCCGCCGAGGCCGGGGTGTCCACCGCGTTGATCTACTACCACTTCACCGACCGGGCGGGGATCCTGCGCCAGACGCTGGAGTTCATCAGCGACCGCGCCGACCACTACACCGCCGAGGACCAGCCCGCGCCCGCCGCGGGCCCGCCCGCCCGGGGGCAGGACCGGGACCCGGGCGCCGAACTCGAACAGGTCCTGCTGCTGGAACTCCAGGACACCACCGAGGTGCGGGAGAACAGCACCGCCTGGGGCGAGCTGCGGGCGACCGCCGTCTTCGAGCCGGATCTGCGCGAGGAGCTGGCCCGGAACACCCACAGGTGGGTGCACGACGTCGCCGGGCTGCTCGCCCACACCGACCCGACCGGCACCGCCCCGGCCCACGCGGCCGCCGCCGAACGGCTCACCGCCCTGGTCGAGGGCCTCAGCGTGCGCTGGCTGAGCGGATCGCTCCCGGTCGAGCAGGCCCGCCGGCTGCTCCGCGGCGCGATCGAGGCGGAGCTGGACCGCGGCCGGGCGGCTCCGGCGGGGGCCGACTCGATGGATCCTGACGAAACCTCTAAACTCTGCGGCGCCAGCGGGCCGTGCCCGCCCACTCCGGGGCACTACAGCCCGCTCCCGTCCCGGTCCGCCGAGAGAGGCAGCCCGCATGTCCGCTGACCGATCCCCCTTCGCCCTCCAGCCGGTCTTCCAGGAGCTGACCGCGGACGACCCGCGCGAAGTCGGCGGCCACCAGCTGTACGCGCGGCTCGGCGCCGGCGGCATGGGCCGGGTCTACCTCGCATACACCCCGGGCGGCCGCCCGGTGGCACTGAAGGTGGTGCGGCCCGAACTGGCCGAGGACCCGGACTTCCGGGCCCGGTTCGCCCAGGAGGTGGCCAGCGCCCGACGCATCCACGGGCTGTTCACCGCCCAGCTGATCGACGCCGGCCCGGACGCCGCCACCCCGTGGCTGGCCACCACCTACGTGCCGGGACCGTCCCTGCAACAGGTGGTGCAGCGCTTCGGCCCGCTGCCGGAGCGCACCGTGCTGCTGCTGGTGGCCGGGATCGCCGAGGCGCTCCAGGCGATCCACGCCAGTGGAGTGGTGCACCGCGACCTCAAGCCCGGCAACGTGCTGATCGCCGCCGACGGCCCCCGGGTGATCGACTTCGGCATCGCCCGCGCCGCCGACGCCGTCGCCCTGACCGGCACCGGACTGCAGATCGGCTCCCCCGCCTACATGGCCCCCGAACAGGCCGTGGGCCGGGCCGCGACCCCGGCCACCGACGTGTACGCGCTCGGCGCCCTCGCCGTCCACGTCGCCGGCGGCACCCCGCCCTTCGGCGACGGCCCGCACCCGGTGACGCTCTACCGGACCGTCCACGAGGAACCCGACCTCGACCGGGTGCCGAACGGCCTGCGCGACCTGCTCCGGGCCTGCCTGGCCAAACGCCCCGAGGACCGGCCGACCACCGCCGAGGTGATCGCCGCCGCCCGCAGCCACCCGGCGGTGGGCGGACACCTCCGGTTCGGCGAGGACTGGCTGCCGCGGCAGCTGACCAGCCAGATCACCCGGCACGCCGAGCTGCCGCAGGCGCCGGCGGAGGCCGCAGGCGCCGCCGCCGGGCCCGGCCTGAACGCGGCGCCAACGGTCCTCGCACGCCCGGCCGGGCCGACGCCCACCCTGCTCGCCGCCCTGGGCACCGAGGCCGCGACGGGCGGCGAGCCCGCCACACCTGCCGGGCCGGCCCCGGCGGCGCGACCGGGCGTGCCGCCGAAGCGGGCCCGCGGCCGCACCGCGCTGATCGCCGCCGTGGCCCTGGCCGTCGGCGCCGCGGCGGCGGTGTTCGTACTGGACGACTCGGACCCGGTGGAGGAGGCCACGACCGACGCCCCGGTGACCGGCTCCGCCGCACCCGGCGCCCCGGCCGGATCGCCGACACCCGCCGGACCACCGAGCCCCGCGCGCCCGGACCCCGCCGCCGGCTACACGGCCGACTACCGGGCGGTGGAGCTGACCTCGGCGGACGCCGGCTACGAGTTCGACCTGGCCTCGGGCACGGTGGTGCCGACCGACAGCGTGAACTGGTACGTGGGGCGCAGCGACAGCGAGTTCTTCGTGCCCGAGAACGCCGACGCCCACATCGGGCGGGATGCCGGCCTCGGCGTCGCCGAGTGCCTCCAGGGGCTCGGCGCCCACCCCACCACCCGGGTGCCGTTCAGGGCGGTCGGCCCGCGCGGCGCCTTCTGCGTGCGGTCCTCGGACGGCAAGGAGCTGGCGGTGGTGCGGGTGCTGTCGACGGCGGGCGCGGACGGGCCGGTCAGGGTTTCGCTGGACCACTACCGCCGCAACGGCTGAGCGGTCGGCCGAGGCGCGGCGACGTCCTGTCGACACCGGCGTACATCGGACGTCTACCGGGCCCCGCCGCGCATCCCGCACAGCGGCTGACGCCCGCCACAGGACCGGGAGCGGCCCGGCAGCCCCGTACGGGCCGCTCCCACCCGACCGCTGGCGACAGGAATCCAGGCCCCGGCGAACCACCCCCGTCTACCGGCGGCCGCGCACCTCGTGCTCCTGACGGCGACGGAGGTCACCCGGCGTTCGGACCGGGGTCGTGTGGAGGCGAACCGGGTGCACCGGATCGCCTCGGGGTGGTTTGGGTGGCTTCACCTTCAGACTTGACTGATTTTTCAGTCAATGCCAGAGTTCAGTTCCGGCAAGGCCGGGCGACTGCGCCCGCCCCCGTACGCGGCACCCGTCGGCGCCCCGCCCGCCGGACCGCCCCGCCCTCGGCCCCACCGGAGTCCACTGTGTCCCAGACCTCCCTCGCGCGCCGCACGGTGCTGCGCACCCTCGCCGGCGCCGGCCTCATCGCGGCCGGCGCGACCGCCTGCGCGGCCCCCGCCGACCAGCCGGAGCCGGCCGGCCCGTCCTCCTCCGGCGCCCCCGCCGACCGGCCGTCCGAGCCCGCCACCACGCCGCCCGCGCCGGCCGCCCCCACCCCGGCCCGCCGGCGCCGGCTCGGCGGCGAGTGGGAGACGCACGAGCGGACTTTCATGGCCTGGCCCGCCTCCGAGAACGTCTGGGGCGAACAGCTCGGGCCGGTCCGCAAGGACATCGCCTCGGTGGCCCGCGCCATCGGCGGCCGCGAACCGCTGGTCCTGCTGGTCCGCCCCGGCCAGGAGGACTCGGCCCGCAACTCCTGCGGCAAGGACGTCGAGCTGCTGTCCGTCCCGGTCGACGACCTGTGGGCCCGCGACACCGTGCCGGTGTTCGTGGAGGAGGGCGGCAAGGTCAAGGGCGTCGACTTCAACTTCAGCGGCTGGGGCGGCAAGCAGCAGCACGACAGCGACGCCCGGATCGCCCGGGCCGTCCTGGACAAGTTCGGGGTCGAGCGGATCCCGACCCAACTGGTCGCCGAGGGCGGCTCGTTCGAGAGCGACGGCCAGGGCACCCTGATGGTCACCGAGAGCTCGATCGTCAACGCCAACCGCAACCCGGGGCGCGACCGCGACCAGATCGAGGCCGAGCTCAAGCAGGCCCTGGGCGTCACCAAGGTGATCTGGCTGGCCGGCGTCAAGGGCAAGGACATCACCGACGCCCACGTCGACTGCCTGGCCCGGTTCGCCGCCCCCGGCGTGGTCCTCCTGGACCGGGCCTTCCCCGGGTCCCCGGCGGACGTCTGGTCCCGCTCGGCCGACCAGGCCCGGGCCGTCCTGGCCGAGGCCACCGACGCCACCGGCAAGAAGCTCAAGGTGGTCGAGATCAGCCAGCCCGACCCGGACCGGATCACCGGGCGCGGCGACGCCTTCGTCTCCTCGTACATGAACTTCTACATCGGCAACAAGGGCGTCTACCTGCCGCAGTTCGGCGACTCCCGGGCCGACGGGCACGCCCAGGAGGTCTTCCGGGACCAGTTCCCGGGCCGCGAGATCGTCCCGCTGGCGATCGACACCATCGCCTCCGGCGGCGGCGGCATCCACTGCTCCACCCACGACCAGCCGACCCTCTGACGCCCGCCGCGCCGCCGCCGGGGGGCCGGGGGCCCACCCGAACGGCCCCTGCTCCCTCTCACCCCGCGGCGGCGGGCACCGCTTCAGGTGCGTTTGAAGAACTCCACCTCGGCCAGCGCGATGGTGCGGCCCGGACCGGTGCCCGCGGCCTCGCGGACGGTCAGCTTCACCTGGACGACGTCGCTGATCCCCGTCCCCACCGTCTGCGGGCCCGGCTGGTCGTTGAGCGTCACCTGCTTGCGGTGCACCTCGCCGTCCGAGGCGGTCACCTCCAGGTCCAGCAGCACCGGACGGGCCTGCTGCCGGAAGTGCTCCGGGTCGGCGGAGTCGCCGGTGTGGATGATCAGGTCCACCAGCCGGAACGGGCTGCGGAAGGTGAAGCTGACGGAGTCCCCGATCGCCGGCGCCCCCCAGTAGGTGTTGGAGAGGCCGTCGTCGGAGAGGGTCGCGGGATGGCCCTCGACGGCGGCGCTCGCCGTGGTCAGCGAGGGGGCGATCGGCGCGGTGCTGCCCAGCTTGTCCAGCACGTCCTGGTAGGCGCTCTTGCCGAGCGGCCACAGCAGGACCCCCGCCACCACCAGCGCCACCAGCACGATCAGCGCGATGACGCGGCGCAGCGCGTTGCCCGAACCGCCGATCCGCACCCGGCGGCGGAACGGCCACCGGGTGCGCCACCAGGGCAGCTCGGGCGCGGCCGCGGTGACGGTCAGTGGCGCGGCGCAGCGGCGGCAGAACCGCCGCTCGGGCAGGTTGGGCGTGCCGCAGCGGGGGCAGGGCGGGCCGTCCTGGGCCTCGTCGACCGTGGCGGTCCGGACCACCGGGCGGGGCGCGATGGGCTTGGCGGGCTGCACCGCCACCGGGTCGGCCGGCGGCACGGGGGCCGGTTCGGCTGCCGGTTGGGGCACCGGTCCGGGCGTGGCGGCCGGAACCGGGGCGGGCTGGGGCGCCGGGGCGGGCCGGGCCCGGGTGGAGGTCGAGCGCGAGGTCGCCACCGCGGGCGGGGCCGGCGGCTCCTCGGCGGCCGGGGTCGGCGCCGCGGGTTCGGCTCCGGGCTGGGCCCCGGGCTCGGCCACGCGTTCGGGGGCGGGCTCCGGGGCGGGCGGCTGGGCGCGCCTGCTGCGGCTGGTCACCCGCCGGGAGACGTTGCGCCAGGTGGAGCCGGTGCGCGCGGTCCCGGGGGCGGCGGACTCGGCCTCGGCGGGCGAGGGCTCGACCCGCGCGGGCGAATGCTCGGCAGGGGCGGCCGCGGGCGCCGCCGACGCAGGGGCAGCGGGCGCGGGAACAGCGGGCGTAGGAGTAGCAGAGGTGGAAGAAGCAGGCGTAGGAGTAGCAGGGGTAGGAGCAGCGGGCTCAGGAGCGGCAGGCGAAGTCGCCGGCGTACTGCGCGACCACCCCAGGTAGGCGCCGCAGTTGCCGCAGAAGTCGTCCCCCTCCGCATTGGCCGTTCCGCATTCGGGACACACCGGCATCCGTCAGCCCTCCGATCGCCCGGGTGGACCGGGCAGGATCTCGATCCGGCAGTTCAGGTGGACCGGGCAGCCCGCCCGGACGGCGGACAGCAGCCGGTCCTCGTCCAGGGCCGCGCCGTCCAGCGGCCAGACCCGGATCAGCACCTCGCCGCCCGGCGCGGACGGCGGGGCCTCGCCGGGGGTGGTGGACCAGGAGACGCCGCCGCCGTCGCTGATCTCGCAGCCGGCGCCCAGCACCAGACGCAGCCGCTCGGCGAGGCCGCGCCGGGTGCCGCGCCACCGGTGCAGTTCCACGGCGCGCCCGACCACCGCCCGGCGCACCTCCTCCGGCCAATCCGGGTCGATGTCCACCGCGACCCAGGTCGCCAGCCAGTCCAGGAAGTCGACCGGCGCCAGGCGGGGCCGGAAGTAGGCGGGCAGGTTGTCCAGGGTGCTGAAGACCGGGGCGAGGACGGTGTCCAGGCCGGCCGTGAAGCGCTGGGCGAAGTCGTCCTCGGCGAAGAGGGCGGGCAGCAGCTCGCCGATCGGGTGCGGGCTGGGCAGCCCGGGTACGGCGGCGCGGGTCATGACGTGCCGTCCTCGGCGAGGGCGGTGACCACGACCTGGTGTTGGTGCGAGAAGACCAGGGCGTCCGGGGGGACGTCGACCCGCTCGGCGGGTGCGCCCCGGCGCCCGGTGATCGGGTCGGCCGGGAACAGCCGGAGCTCCTCCACCCCGGCGACGGCCGCCTCCCGCTGGAGCACGGCGAACACTTCCCCGTACTGCACCGCCCGGCCGAACGGCCAGCCCGTGCCGTCGGCGCCGCCGCGCAGCGGGTTGAGGTAGCGGTACAGCGCCTGCAGCACCGCCTCGCGGACCCGGTCCGGGTCGGCGGCGCGGGTGGTGAGCCGGGCGACCACCGTGACGCCCTGGTAGGTGGGCGGCTGGACGAGCACCCGGGTGCCGATCAGCCGCCGCTCGTCCAGGGCGGTCGCCACGGCGGCCAACACCTGCTCGTCCGGGATGAGTTGCTCGAAGCGCAGCCGGTCGCCGTCGTCCGCGACCGCGTCCGGGACGACCAGCACCCGCACCGCCCCGGCCTCGCCGCCGGCCGCCGGCACGCAGCTGACCCGGGCGGCGGAGGGCGCGGCCTGCCGGGCGATCAGCTCGAAGTCCCCGGCGGTGACGGCGCGTTCCTGCAGCCGCAGCTGGTGCGGGGCGCGCGCCTTGGCGTTGTCCACGGTCTCACCGTCGACCCCGCCCCTGGCCGCCTCGCGGTTGTCCACCCGGGCGATGTACGGGACGGAGCTGCGCAGCACCGTGACGGTGTTCCGGGCGACGTTGCCCGCGATCCCGCCGCCGGTGCGGTACTGCGGTACGCGCAGCCGGGCGCCCTTGGGCGGCACCGCGCCGAACGCGCGCAGGCTGCCGTCCGCCTCCCGGACGGCGGGTGGGAACAGGAACTCGCCGTTGGTGGCGTCCAGCACCACGTGCCGGTCGGTGGGCGCGGAGTCGCCGAAGTGCTCGACGACCGTCCAGCGCTGCCAGCCCTCCCCGGCCGAGACCTCGACCACCGGTGGCCCGCCGTCGAGCAGCACCGGCGGCCGGGCGAGGCGGAACCGCTGGCCCGCGACGCCCTCCGAGCTGCCCAGCGGCGCATCGGTGACGGTCTGGGCGTGCGCCGCCGTGGCGGTACCGCCGACGGTGAACACCTCGGCCCGCCGGACGGTCGGGGACTCGGAGTAGAACGGCTGGCCCGGCCGCGGCTCGGTGACCCGGCAGCGCAGCCAGCCGGCCCGGCGCCCGGCGACCACCGACGCGGTGTGCCCGGCCGGTACGAACACCACCACCTCGCCGGGCCGGTTGAGCCCGCCGGTGGTGTCGCTGCCGGTCTCGCACTCGATCCAGCGCGCGCCGTCCCACACCTCCCAGGCCAACGGCGGCTGGCGAGGGTCGACGCCGACGCCCTCCACCCGGCTGTCCAGCCGGACGGCCAGGATGCAGCGCGGCACCACGGCCGGCAGGGCGAACAGCATGGCGTCGCCGGCCACCGGGCGCGGCTGGAAGCACGGCACGTCCGCGCCGTCGGCCAGCCGGGTGGTCACGTCGGACTGCTCCCCGGCGGCCGAGACGGTCACCAGCCGCTCCAGCGTGCTGGGCACGATCGGCAGGTCCTCGGCGGTGGCGAAGACCACCGCCTCGTCGGTCTCGGTGCGCAGGGTGGACACCTCGGTGCCGGCCCGCAGCAGCACCGTCTCGGGCTGCGGGGCGGAGAGCCAGAAGTCGACCTCGGCCCGGGCGGCGGCCGGCGGGAACAGCCGGATGCCCAGCAGGTCGAGGAAGGCGGAGTAGTTCTTCTCCGGCACCCGGTTCAGCCGGTAGAGCAGCTGGTCCACCAGGTAGGCGAAGGTCTCGATGAGGGTGACGCCCGGGTCGGAGACGTTGTGGTCGGTCCACTCCGGGGCGCGCTGCTGGACGTATCGCTTGGCCTCGTCGACGAGTTGCTGGAAGCGGCGGTCGTCCAGGTTCGGGGAGGGCAGGGCCATCAGCGCACACTCCCGTCCAGGGCGGCCGGGGACTCCGCGGACGGCGTCTCCGGGATGGTGTAGAAGGGGAAGACCAGGTTGCGGCGGTCGTTGGTGGCCCGCACGGTGTAGTGGACGTCGATGTAGAGGGTGCCCTCGTCGACCCGGTCGAAGGCGATCACCACGTCGTCCACGGTGATCCGCGGCTCCCAGCGCTCCAGCGCGATCCGCACCTCGCGGGCGATCCGCCCGGCGGTGGTGCTGTCGCCCGGGGCGAAGACGTAATCGTGGACGCCGCAGCCGAACTCCGGGCGCATCGGCCGCTCGCCGGGGGCGGTGCCGAGGATCAGCCGGATCGCCTCGGCGATCTCCCGGTCCCGCTCGACCATGCCGATGCCGCCGGTGGCGTTCACCCGCAGCGGGAAGGCCCAGCCGCGGCCGATGAAGCTGCTGGTCACACGGCACCCCCGATCAGTACGTTGATGGCCCCGGCGATGATGGTGGCGCCGCAGGTGGTCTTGTCGCCCATCCGGGCCGCGGGCAGGCCGCCGATGAGCACCATGCCCCCGGTCATCCCGCCGAGTTGGGGCTCCACGAGGTTGGCGGGCCCCATCTCCACGTGTGGGACGCAGGCGTGCACGGTGCCGGCCACCGCGGCGGGCCGGCCGCCGATCAGCACCGTCGCGACCTTGAGGGCACCCGGCGGCGGGGTGGTGAGGGCGCCACCGTGGTCGGTGGGGTCGCCGGTCCGGGCTGCGGGGGGCATGTACGGTCTCCATTCCGATGGCTCCTGCCGGAGCGCAGTGATCTTCCTTCCGTCATCTGACGCCACGTCAGTTGATGTACACGAAAGCCCCCTTGATGACCGCCTCGGCACCGCCGTCCACGGTCACCGCCGTGGTGCCGCGGACGGTCACCGAGCCGCCGCGCACGTTCACCTCGCCGGTGCCCGCGTCCAGGGTGATGCCGGAGGGGGTGAGGCGCACCGTGCTGCCCGCCCCGCCGACCCCGCCGTGCACGGTCAGCACGATCTCCCCCTTCTGCTGGTCCAGCCGGACCTCCAGCTTGCCGTCGCCGCTGGCCAGCCGGACGCCGGAGCTGCCGCCCGGCACGTCCAGCAGTTCCATCCGGTGGCCCGAACGGGACACCACCGAACGGCGGTTGACCTTGCCGGCGGTCGCGTCGACCAGCGGCACGTCGTGCGGCGAGGGCTCGTCCACGCCGTTGTAGAGGCCGCCCAGCACATAGGGACTGTCCAGGTCCCCCTGCTCGAAACCCACCAGCACCTCGTCGTTGACCTCCGGGCTCACCACCCCGCCGCCGCCGTGGCCGCCCCACTGCACGGTGCGCACCCAGTCGGAGACGTAAGTGTCGTCCAGCCAGGGGAACTTGAGCTTCACCCAGCCGCGCTGCGCGCCGCCCGGCTCCCGGACGTCGGTGACCACCGCGACGGCCAGGCCGGGCATCCGCGGCCCGCGCGGCGGCGCGTTGCCGCCGGTCGCCAGCCCGGCCAGCGAGCGGTCCGGCGCCGCGCTGACCACCACCGTGGTGCGGTAGCCGCGGAACGGCTCCAGCAGGTGCCGCGCCCCGGTGACGGTGTAGCGGCCGGAGAAGGCCGCGCCGACGTTCCCCAGCGCGACGGCGGTGCCCGCCCGCAGCCGCGGATTGCCCTCCACCACCGCCTCCAGCTCCCCGAAGCCCGCGGCCACCGAGGCGGCCAGCGAACGCGCCACGGCGGTGGTCTCCGCCTGGGTGCGGTACGGGGTGTCGGCGACGGTGAACCGGGCCTGGCCGGGGAAGGCCGAGGCCACCACCGAGGGGCTCATCCCCGGAAGCACGGTCGGCGAGGTCACCGAGGGCTCGGTGGCCACCAGGGCGCTCTTGGTGGTGACGTTCCAGCCGCGCGCCTCCACGGTGTCCGCACCGGCCGCACCGGTCAGCACCCCGCGCAGCTCCAGCAGGTTGCGCCCGTACTCCAGCACCAGCGGGCTCTGCGGCGCGGGCGTGCTCGGGGCCGGGGCGGCCGACGCCGGCTGAGGCCGGACGAACTCCAGCTTGCCGTCGTCGTCCACCCGCACCTGCGCACCGCTCTCCTGCGCCAGGAACTGCAGGAACTCCCAGTCCGGGACGTTCGCCTGGGACAGCTGCTGGTGGACCACCGGGAAGGAGTCCACCCGCCCGCAGGTCAGGCCCGCGCCGGCGGCGACCTGGCGGACGATGTCGGCGGTCGTCATGTTCCGGAAGGCCTTCACCCGGCGCCCGCGCATCAGCCGGTGGGTCACCGCCGAGGCCCGCACCACCGTGTACGAGCCCGTGGTGTCCACCTCCAGCTCCAGCGCCGTCACCTCCCCGGTGAACAGCCGCACCTGGGTGTGCCCCTGCACGGTGACCACGGACACCCGCAGCTCGGTGCCGATGGTGATGCCCGTCGCGGACAGGAAGGTGTGGTCCGCGTCCCGGAAGCTCAGCACCGCCGTGTCCGGCAGCCCCACGCTCTCCTCGATGTCGCAGGACACCAACTGGGCCGCCCACACCGGCGGCAGCGGCCCCGGCGCCTCGACGACGGGATCCGCGGCGAACGGCCGGCCGCCCCGGGCCTCGGGAGTGGTCACGGCCGGCCTCCTCGGGTGAGTTCGTCGATCCCCGGCACGATCAGCTCCGCACCGGGCACCAGCACCAGCGGATCGTCGATGTCGTTCGCCTCCGCGATGGTCCGCCAGGCCGTCGCGTCCCCGTACGCGCGCCAGGCCAGCAGCGGCAGGCTGTCGCCCGCGATCACCCGGTGGGTGCTGCGGGCCTCCGGGGAGCCGGAGGTCGGGTTCTGCCCGGCCGGGTCGACGCTCGCCTCGTCGATAGACAGCGAGCAGACCGCGCGCAGCGGATTGCCGTCCACGTCGAACAGCGTGTACGTGACGGACAGACCGGTCAGCACCCCGTTGAACGAGGTCGTCTTCAGGGTGCCCCAGTCCAGCCGGATCCACGGACTCGCCGGGGTCTTGCGCGCCAGGCTGGTCGGCGTCGGCACGCATGCCTTCATCAGCTGCTCCACCGCCGCCTCCACCGAGTTGTCGTGCGTCGCCGTCGAATCCAGGAACACGTCGAGCGACAGCGAGCGAGGCCCGCTGCCGACGAACTCCGGCAGGGCCGACTCGCCCGCCATCCTGGACGGCGTACGCCGCCACTCGGTGGTCTTGCGCAGCACCAGGGTCGCCGGGTTGAACTGCAGCGGAAGCCGCGCGATCGGACCGCCGGGCTGGGCGCCGACCGTGGACGGGGGCTCCATGATGGTCAGTTGGGCCCGGGTGACGCTGGCGGGGACCGCCGAGGACATCCTGCTGCTCCTTGGGTGGTGGGTGGACGGGCGGGCGGGACCGGCTTCTCAGGACGGGCGCAGGCCCGCGTGGGCGATCTCCAGGGACTCCATCGCCGGCTGCGAACTCGACGGGTCGAAGGACGGGCCCTCCCAGCGCACCGGGACGATCCCCTGCACCTGCCAGCCGACGATCCGGCTCAAGTCGGGGCGCAGCGCCACGATCTCGCCGTCCTTCGGCTCGACCTTCCGGACGATCTCGTTCAGCCACCGGGCGATCTTGGCGGTGTCCGCGGTGACCGCGCGGGACAGCGTGATGTTCGACCAGGTGATGCGGCCCGGCAGCTGCCAGGCGAAGCCGTTGTTGCCGCCCTCCGCGTACTGCTCGATCTCGACCTGGGCTCCGAGCCCCGAACAGGTGGTGAACTCGCCCAGGTCGTTGCCGCCGATGGTCAGGCTGAAGAACACGCTGCTCGCGAAGATGTTGTCGGTCATCGGGGCCCCGCCTCCTGCTTGGTGCTCGGTACTCGCTGTTGCTGCTTGGCGCTTGCTGCCTACTGCTTGGTGCCTGCTGCCCGGCGTCGTGCTCAGCGGCGCAGGTCGTACGGCCTCCCGGCGCGTTCCCGCCCCCGGCGCAGTTCGGTGCGCAGCAGCCGGCCGACCGGCTCGACCAGACGCCGGGCCAGTTCGTCCAGGTCGGCGGGCGCGGCGCTCTCGGGGTGCTCGGCGGTCTCGCGGGGCGCCGGGGAGCCCCCCTTGGACGGCGAGGCGGTCGGCGGGGCCGCCTGCACCGTGGTCGGCCTTCGTGCCGGGACGGCGGTCAGCGGGATCCCGGCCAGCCCCGCCTGCTCTGCCACCCGTTGCAGCACCTGGGCGGTGCCGGGCGGGGCTTGGGCGGGCCGCGGCGCGGACGCCCCGGACCGGGGGATGACCGGCGAGGGCGCTGCGGGCGGCTGCGACCAGGACTGCGGCTGGGGTTGCCGGGGCTGCGCCGGTGGCTGAGACGAGGCCGCGGCCCCGGCGGGCAGCCGCTGGAGCGACCGGGCCACCGGGGGCGCGGGCCGAACCACCGGCACGGACCGGGCCGCCGACCCCGGCCCGGGCACCGGCGGGGCGGACAGCGGGGACCCGGCGGACCAAGCAGGCTCGGGCGGCGCGGAGGGAACGACCGGCGCGGCTCGCCCGGGGCCCCCTGGACGCGGCACGGCGGGCAGCCGCTGGAGCGACCGGGCCACCGGGGTGGCGGGCCGCACCACGGACGCGGACGGTGCGGCAGGGCGGGCGTCGTGGCCCGGGTTCCCCGCGAACACCCCGGCGACCGGGAGCCCTCGGGGTTCCGGGCGGCCGGCGCTCGCAGTCACGGCGCTCGTGTTCCCGATGCCCGCGTTCCCGACGCTCGTGTTCCCGGCGTTGGCGGCCTGGGCGTTGGCGTTCTGGGCGTTGGCGTTCTGGGCGTTCCTCGCCGCGCGGGCGCGAGCCGTCCGGGCCGGACGGGCACGCGGTGGATCCGCGGGCGCAACCGCGGTCGGGGTGGCCCCGAACGGCACCGGGCTCCCCTCCCCGGACGGCTGCCCGTCCGCCGCACGACCGTCCCCGCGCACCGGTGAACGCCGGGAGCGCGAGCGCTGCACGGCCGCCACGACCCCGCGCAGCACTCCCGTACCGGACGAAACACCTGTGCCGGACGAGACTCCCGTGCCGGACGAACGGCCGGGCGCCGCCACGGCACCCGGCGCGCCGGACGGCGCCGGGCCGCTCTCCCCCGGCGCCCACGACCGGTGCGCCGCTGCCCGCTGCGGGACGGCCGCGCCCCCGCGTCGCCCGCCGGCTCCGGGCGCCGGGGCCGGCCCGGAGGCCGGTGCGTCGGCCGTGGGGCGCGCGAGCGAATTGGGCCAGACCGCCGGGACCACGGGCGGGGCGGCTGCCGCGCGAGGCGCCGTCGAGGCGGCGGCGCTGCCCGCGAAGGGCGCCGGCGGGGTGCCGAGAGCGACCGTCATCGGGCGCTCACCGATCAACCCACGCCTCGGAGCGGTGCGTTGGACGGCTCGCTGCACACCCAGGCCACCGCCCGCCGGACGTGCGAGCACCGTCGGCGGAACCACCGGCCCGCTGCTGCTCCCGCTTCCACTCCCGCTCTGACGCGAAGTGCCGACACCGGGCCCGGCCACGGGTGCGGGCGACTGGGACGCGGCCGTGGCCGCCGGGCGCCCGGACACCGACCTGCCGGCGCCTCGCTCAGCCGTCACACCGGAAGCTGTTCCTGAATGACCGTCAGTTGCACTGAGGGGCAGAGGGGTCGAATCTGACGCGCGGTCGGCGGTCCGCTGTACGGGCAGCCCTCCACGGGCCTGCTCCGCCGCACTCCCGGCGCTTCGGCCCGCGCCACCCTCCGAGATCGGCCCGGTGATCCGCCGCACCGGTCGGCGCCCGCCGAGCAGTGGAGCGGTACGGCCTGGCGCCGCCGCCGTCGGAGGCAGCGCGTCGAGGGGCGCACCCAGTCCGGTGCGCGTGCGGGCGGGCGCCGGGTCGGGCTGTACCCGTGCGGGAACTGCGGGAAGTGAGGAGGGAGCCGACGTGGACGCCGCGCGCTGAACGGGCGGGCCGCTGGTGGGCCCCTGCCCGGAGCGGGACGGAGCGCTCCGCCCAGCGGCCGCCTCGCGCACCCCGCCCTCGGTCTGCCGGGTGTCGGGGGTGACGCCTGCGTCGGCGCGAACGACGGGCATGACCGGCGCCGCCGGGGCGGGCTCACCGGCCCTGGGCCCGGCCGGAGCCACCGGCGCGGCGCTCGCGGGCAGCGCGCTCAAGGGCGCGCCGAGGACCGGACGGGTGGCGGGTGCCGCAGCACCCGGCGCAATCGCACGCTGGACGACCGCGCCGGCGGGCGCACCCGCACCGCCCGGCGCGGACGCCGGACGCACCACGGCCTCGCCGCTCGCGGACGGCCGCACGGCGTCCACCGGGTTCTCCACCGCCCCGGCGGGCTGAGCCGACGCCACGCCGCCCCGCACCGAAACGGCCGGGACGGGGCGCACGGACAGCAGCCGGGGACGCCGGGCCACGGTCAGCGGCGCACCGACGGCACGCGGCCGCACCGGGCGTACGACCGCCGGGCCCTCCGGATCACTCCGGCGTGGCGACTCCGCGCCCGCACCGGACTTGGACGTACCGGCCTCCGGCGCACCGGAGACCGGCGCACTGGACGATGGCACCGGGCCGGCCCCGGCGCTGCTCGGCACGGCAGCAGCAGGCTTCGCCGCACCGGACGCCGACGCCGGAGGCACCGCAGCAGAGGACGTCGCCACGCGGGACGTCGGCGCACTGCCGCTCCCCGAGCCGCGGGTCGCAGCGGCACCGGGCTTCGTCGCACGTGACCTCTGCACGACGCCGGTCCCCGCCACCCGCGGCGTCCCGGTGGCAGAAGGCGTCGCCGCACCAGCCGAAGCAGACGCCGGACCAGCCGGCGAGTCCGCTGACGGACCAGCCGCCGAGCCGGCGCCCGCCGACCCGCCCCGCCGGTCGGCTCCGGCCGCACGCGCGGCACGCGGCCCCAGCCGTACGGGCAACCGTCGTACCGGGAGGGCCCGTTGGACCGGCCGCGCCTGCCGCCGCTGCCCTGCTCCCCCCGGCTCCCCTCCCGCTTCGAGCTGGTCCGGCTCCGCCGGCACCGCTCCCCCGGCTGCCGCCGGCAGGACGAGTGCCTCCCCGCCCCCGACCGCGACGGACGGAGCACCGGGCGAAACCACCGCCCGCAGGATCCCCACCGGGGCGGTCGGCAGCACGGCATGGCCGAGCGGTCCGCTCAGCGAAGGGTTCTGCCAGGAGGCGAGCCGGGAGCGGAACGCCAGGCCGTCGCTGACCCCGTGTGCCGCCCCGCCGCCCAGGGTGGGGACCAGCGGCGCCACCGCGCGCCAGCCCCCGTCCCCGGCCGCCGGCCGAGGCCGCGCCACAGCTCCGGCGCCTGCCGTCCCGCCCCCGGCCTCCACAGCACCGGAAACGGCACCGGAAACGGCACCCGGGACGACACCGGAACCGGCGCCGGACTCGGCCCCGTCGCGTCGCCGCGCGATCCAGTCCCGCAGCCCCACCCGGCTCACCCACCCTCACTGACACGGGAGTTGATCCGCGCGATCTCGCGCACCCACTGCCCGCGTTCGCGGTGGGTCAGGTCGAGGAGGTCCTCGCGCGGCCAGTGGAAGTGGTAGGCGATGTACGCGATCTCCTCGTACAACCGAGCAGGCGCGTACGTCACGATTCCCCCAGGCGCCCACCGGCGAGGTCGACCTCGAAGGCGCCGTCGCAGTGCGGGCAGGTCACCGCGGCGCGCGTGTGGCCTTCGCTGTTGATCCGCTGGTAGAGGTCCTGCAGGAAGGCGACGTCGGTCGCGTACATCCGCTCGACGATGCCGGCGTGCACGTCGGTGAGGTCGCCCAGCCTGGTGATCACGTGGCTGAGCAGCACCACGCTGAGGTAGGCCGGGTTCTCCTTGACCCGCAGGTCGATCTGCGGCATCAGTTCATCGCGGGCGGTGGCCAGCCGCATGGCGCCGTGGCGGTGCACGGTGCCCTCGTCGTCGACGTAGCCGAGCGGCAGCTCGAACTCGAACTCGCTGTGCGGCGACTGCCGTCGGGGCGGCCCGGCCGGCCCCGGCTGTCCCGGGGCCTGCTGCTGCGGCGCGGTGCCCTGCGGGGCCGGGGCCGGGGCCCGTTCCAGCAGTTCGTCAAGGCCGATCTTCCGCCTCACTCGACGCTGATCTCCTCGAACACGATGGTCACGGTCTCGGTCGCGGCGCTGGATTCGCCGGCGCTGAGCGTGGGGCCCTCCCAGCGGCTGGCCCAGGCGTTGGTGAGCTGGATGCGGCGCAGGGTGGCACCGGTGGTGTCCTTGACCTCGATGGTGAGGTTCTGCCGCGCGGTGTTGATCGCCCCGTTGTTGAGGGTCTCCTTGATCCAGTCCGTGAAGGCGCCGCTCTTGTCCAGGCCGCGGGTGATGGTCACCTCGCCGGGGAGCCGGGCGCCGGGCTGCTTGCGGACGATCAGTTTGCCCTCTTGGGTCACCTGCTTGTACTCGACGACGTCCTGCTCGACCGTCAGGTTGCTGATCTCCTTGACGGACTCGACGTTGTAGCCGCCGAGTTGGACGCCGAATATGTGTGTGGAGAGCGGATCGCCTTCAGCCATGGCGTGCTGTCACCTTCCGTGCGATGGGGGCCGACCGTACGACGATCACTCGTTGACGAGGCTCGTGCTGTCGGAGAACTGGGCCAGTCGGAACACCACGAACTCGGCCGGCTTCACCGGCGAGACCCCGATCTCGCAGATCACCTGGCCGAGGTCGATGGACTCCGGCGGGTTGTTGTCGCGGTCGCACTTGACGTAGAAGGCCTCGGCCGCGGTCTGGCCGAACAGCGCCCCGCGCCGCCACTCCTCGGTGAGGAAGGCGGTGATGTTCCGGCGGATGCTGGACCACAGCCGGTCGTCGTTGGGCTCGAAGACGACCCACTGGGTCCCCAGGAGGATGGACTCCTCCAGGTAGTTGAAGAGCCGGCGCACGTTGAGGTAGCGCCAGGCCGGGTCGGAGGAGAGGGTGCGAGCGCCCCAGATCCGGATGCCGCGGCCGGGGAACGCCCGGACGCAGTTGACGCCGATCGGGTTCAGCAGGTCCTGCTCGCCCTTGCTGAGCCGCAGTTCCAGGTCGACGGCGCCGCGGATGACCTCGTTGGCCGGCGCCTTGTGGACGCCGCGCTCGGCGTCGCTGCGCGCCCACACTCCGGCGGCGTGCCCGCTCGGCGGGACCAGTACGTTGCGGCCGGTGGCCGGGTCGAAGACCTTGACCCACGGGTAGTACAGGGCGGCGTAGCGGGAGTCGTAGCCCGCCTCGTCCTGTCGCCAGGTGCGCATCCGCTGGGCGTTGAGGCCGGGCGGCGGGTCCAGGACGGCGATCCGGTCGCCCATCTGCTCGCAGTGCGAGATCACCGCGAGCTGGACGGTCCGCAGGCCCTCGTCGTCGAGGTCGCCGCGCTGGTAGGCGCTCATCAGGTCGGGTACGGCGACCATGGTGATCTCGTCGATCGCCTCCAGGCCCGCGAAGCCGGTGCGGGCGGCGGCGTCGCCGACGTACTCGGCGGGGTCGAGCCGGGCCGCAGGGGCCGGCACCGGGCCGGTCGCCGGCGCGGCTGCGGCGGCGAGGGCGTGGGTGCGGCGCTCGGGGCGGCTGGGCGCGGTGCCGGGCTGTTCGGTGACCGCGACGAGCTTGGACTCGCGCAGCTGGGTGACGACGTAGCCCTTGGTGTTCTTCCGGGTGGAGACGTCGTAGCTCTCCACGACCTCGGCACCGCGGCGGACCAGCAGCCGGAAACGGTCGTCGGGGACGTTCTCGCCCTCGGCGTCGGCGATCTCGACGGACACGTCCCCGCCCGCGCCGGGCAGGGCGGAGATCAGGAAGCCCGAGACCTCGGCCGGCGGGGCCGCGGTGACGGCGGCGGGGGCGGGCGCGCCGCCGGGGGCCTGCCGGGCCGGGTCGCCGATCCGCACGACGTAGGCGGAGCCGCCGCCGTTGGCGAAGAAGCCGTAGACCGCGTGCGCGAGGTAGGTGCCCTCGATGAAACCGCCGAACCGCTGGACGTACTGGTCCCAGTTGGTGACCAGCGTGGGCTCGTGGAAGGGTCCGGATCCGGCGAAGCCGACGAAGGCGGCCACGGCCGTGCCGACGCCCTCGATCGGCCGGGCACCGGACTGGACCTCCTCCACGTACACGCCCGGGGTCAGGTACGACGGCATTCGCGCTCCTTCGGATGACCGGTCATTCGCCTGGTTCTCCCCCGAGTCTGCGGCCGGGTCACCGCCCGGGGACATGTCCCCAGGTCCCGCGCCGGGGGCAGCACCGGCTGCCCCCGGCGGCTACTCCCAGGCGCCCCGAACGGCCCCGCCCGTCCCCGCCGTCCCCGCCGACGGGCGCCCGGTCAGCCGTGCCCGATGTCCCCGAGGACACCCAGCCACGGCCCGAACTCGCTCTCCAGCACCAGCCGCCCCAGCTTGCGGTACTCGCCGACCACGGCCGCGACCAACTGGGCCATGCCCAGCGGGGTTCCCGTCCCGGCGGCCAGGTAGGCCGCGGAGACGGCGCAGGCCCGGATGGAGCCGCCGGTCAGCTCGAAGTGCCGGGCGCAGAAGTCCAGGTCGAGGTCGTCGCCGCGGGGCAGCCGCGGGCCGAGCGAGCGGTCCCACAGCAGGCGGCGCTGCGCCTGGTCGGGCAGCGGGAAGTCGGCGATGACGTCCAGCCGCCGGGTGAACGCCTCGTCCAGGTTGGCGCGCAGGTTGGTGGTGAGCAGCGCGATGCCCGCGAAGGACTCCATCCGCTGGAGCAGGTAGGCGGTCTCCACGTTGGCGTGGCGGTCGTGGGCGTCCTTGACCTGCGAGCGCTTCCCGAACAGCGCGTCCGCCTCGTCGAACAGCAGGACGCCGTTGACCTGCGCGGCCTCGGTGAAGATCCGCTCCAGGTTCTTCTCGGTCTCGCCGATGTACTTGTCGACCACGGTGGAGAGGTCCACCACGTACAGCTCCATGCCGAGTTCGGCGGCGACCACCTCGGCCGACATGGTCTTGCCGGTGCCCGACTCGCCGGCGAACAGGGCGATCACCCCGTTGCCCCGGCCGCCGCCCGGCCGCATCCGCCACTGCCCGAGCACCTGGTCGCGGTGCCGGGCGCGCAGCACGAGTTCGCGCAGCCGGGCGGCGGTGGGGACGGGCAGCACCAGGTCGTCCCAGCCGACCGCGGGCTCGATCCGCCGGGCGAGGCGGGCCAGGCCGGCCGCGTTCTGCGCCCGGACGGCGGACCGGAGGTCCTCGGCGCGGACGGGGCGGCGCTCGGCGGTGGCCGTCCTGGCGGCCACCGCGGCGGCCCGCTCCAGCTTCTCCCGGTCGACCCGGTAGGCGGCCACCGTCTCGGCCAGGCCGTCCGTCAGCTCCTCGGCGAGCGGTGCCCCGGTGGTGGCCAGCGCGCGGGCCCACTGCCCGGCGCGGCCGGCGTCGTCCGGCGGCGGGGCGGTGACGACCACGGGGCTGTCCCGGGTCCAGGCCGGGTCCCACACCTGGGGGCCGTGCACGATCAGCGGGACGGCGGCGAGTGCCGCGACCAGCTCGCGCAGCAGCGCCGCCCGTTCGGGGCGTTCGGGTTCCAGTCGGTCCAGCGGGCCGAGCACCACCCCGGCCCCGCCGAGCCGGGCCTCGCGGGCGAGCACCCGGACCAGGTCCGGCGACGGCCGGGCGGCCAGCGCGGCGGCGTCCACGACCAGCGGCGTACGGCCGTCGGCGGCGAGGGCGGCGACGGCCAGCGGGCCGGCGTGCCCGTCACGGTCGAGCAGGTGGACGGGGCCGGCGCCGGTCGCGGCCGCGCGCAGCCGTTCGACGGTCTCCCCGTCGGCCTCCGTCCCGGGCAGGGCCCGGTGGGCCAGGCCGGCCAGGGCGTCGTCCGGTTCGTCGTCGCCGAGCAGGTGGGCGGTCACCCGGTCCGGCACCCGCAGGGTGCGGGAGAGCAGCGGCCGCTCGGGCTCGGCGATCTCCAGCAGGCCGCCGGCGATCAGCGGGGCCTGCCCGGAGAACCGCAGCCGGCCGACGCCGGCACCCGGGAGCCCGCACAGTTCGAGGGCCAGGCCGACGGTCGCCCGGCGCCTGGTCAGGTCGTCGTTGAGGTAGCCGTAGAGCTGTTCGAAGCGGGTGTCGAGCTCGGGGGCGAGGGCGACCATCAGGAGGTCGAGGTCGACGGGGAGCAGCCCGAAGGCAGCGCCGAGCCGGGCGAGCCGCGAGCCGGGTGGCGGGGCGGGCTCGTCCCGGACGTCCGCACCGCTGCGGCCGGTGGCGGCGGCGGAGGCCAGGATGCGTTCCACCGCCTCCGGGCCGAGGTACTGACCTCGATACGGGTCGTCCGGGTCCGGGTCGTCGGCGCGGCGCTCGCGCACGGCGGTACGGACCCGCTGCTCGACCCGGTGCAGCCGCTCCCACAGGTGGTCGGGTTCGCCGCCGGGGTCGAGGCCGGACGGTGCCCCGTCGAGCACCGTCCGGAGGTCCACGCTCACCGCTTCCCGCCCCTGGTCCGGCGGCCGGGCGGCAGCGTGCGGTCGCGGGGCGCGGCGAAGCCGTCCGCGCCGGGGTCGGTGGCTCCGTGGTAGCGCAGTCGGCGGCCGGGGCCGTCGGGAGGCGGCGCGTCGTCCCCGGTGCGGCCGTCCCCGGCGCCGTCCCCGCCGGCGTCCCTGGCGTGCACGACCAGGCCTTCGGTGACGGGCGGTCCGGCGGGGTCGAGCGCGCCGGCGAGCGGGGCGAGCAGCCTGAGGTCGATCGAGGGCCGCAGTTCGCCGCCGAGCGCGGACCAGACGTCGGACACCGACGGCAGGCCGGTGTCGCGCCCGGCGATGTCCATCTCGACGGTCAGGCCGAGCCGGGCGAGCGTGCCGGTGAGCAGCCGGGCGGGCAGCGCGTCGACGGCGGTCAGGCACTGCAGCACCTCGGCGAGCAGCCGGTGTTCGTCCTGCGGGCGGTTGGTCCAGACGGTGACCAGGTAGGCCAGCTCGAACCAGCGCGGCGCGGGCCGGCGGCCGATCACCACGCCCTCGGCGTCGTACTCGGCGACGGCGCCGGCCTGCCGGCGGCCGGTCTCCTCGCGGATGCCGTAGAGGAAGACGCTGACCGTCGGCGCGGTGCGCCGGGCCGCGAGGTCCCGGGTCGGCCCGTCGAACACCACCTCGACCCCGCGCTCCGGCAGCCCCGCCTCGGCGAGCAGCAGCCGCAGCGCCTCATCGACCTCGTGGATCATCGGCGCTCCACCTCCGCCGGCGGGCCGATGGTGCCCTTGACGACCAGGAACGGGGTGGTCACCGGGGAGAACCCGGGGCCGTCGGCCTTGATGGTGCGCGGACCGGTCTCGTCCTTGGGGAGGATCAGCAGCTGGCCCGCGAAGGTCCCGTCGGCCTTGGGGTAGGTCGGGGCCGCGTCGGCGGTGATGCCGGGCTGCCAGGTGAACCGGACGGGTGCGCCGGGCGGGAAGTCCACGCCGCGCACGGAGGTCACGAAGCCGGGCTTGCCGATCGGCGGCACGGCGACGATGCGGGGCTGGAGGATCCGCAGCGGGGTGCTCGCCCGGTGCGGTCCGGGGGTGGCGTCGGTACCGGTGGTGGTCAGTTCGGCGGTGATGGTGGTGTCCAGTGCGGCCACCGGCGACAGCACCACCCGGATCACCTGGCTGCGGCCGGGGGTGAGGTCGGCCAGCTCGCAGCTGCCGGCCCGGCAGCCGGGGGGCAGCGGCTCGGTGGGCACCCCGGCGGGCAGGCCGAGGGTGAGCCGCAGGCCGGTGGCGAGGGCCTGTCCGGTGTTGCGCACGGTGTAGCTGACGGTCACGTGGCCGCCGACGTAGCCGGGGGCGGGCTGGGCGCCGACGGTGACCGTGGGACCGGCCTGCGGCGGTGCGGGTGCCGGCGGCGGGGGCGGCGCGGGGGTGGTCGGATCGGGGGTCGGGGTCGGGCTCGGTGTCGGGGTCGGCGAAGCGGTGGGCGTCGGGGTCGGGGTGGGCGTCGGCGCGGGCTTGTCCAGCACCGGCAGCACCGTCTCGGCGGAGTCGTTCTCCGGGTTCGGGTCGACCACCGCTCCGGTGACGGTCCAGCCGAAGGGCTGGTCACCGGTCCGGGTGCCGATCAGGGTTGCGGTCACCTTCACCTCGGCTCCCGGTGCCAGGGTGCCGAGTTCGCAGCGCAGCGCGTCGGCGTCGCAGGTCCCGACGGGCGTGGTCAGTTTGCCGAGCCGGGCTCCGGCCGGCACCGAGGCGGTGAGGACGGTGCCGGGCGAGGGCGCGGGGCCGTGGTTGGTGACGGTGACGGTGACGTCGGTGCCGCCGTCGACCCGGACGGCCGGGGTGCGGGGCGGCGCGCTCAGCGCCAGGTGGACGGACCGCTGGACGGCCGGTTCCTTCTGCCGTCCCGGCAGTCGCCAGTCCAGCGGGGTGAGCTTGCCGGTCGCGAAGTCGTAGGTGCCCAGCCCCTCCGGGGAGTTGGGCGGCAGGGCGCGGCGCGAGGTGAGGACCAGCCGGGCGCCGTCCGGTGTCCAGGCGACGTCCCGGGGCTGGTACGGGCCGGTTTCGGAGGTGTCGGGCAGCGGCCGGGTGCAGGCGCCCTTGTCATCGGTGTGCCCGGCGGGCAGCAGCACCGTGCAGCCGGTGCCGGCGGGCGTGGTGACCAGCAGGGCGTCCCGGTGGTTGTTCCCGCCGTCGCCGGCCTTGCGGTTGAAGGCGATCCGCCGGCCGTCGGGCGAGAACACCGGGCTGTCGTCGATGACGTTGCAGTTGCCCGGGCAGGCCGTCCGGCTGAGGTCGGTCTGCCGGGTGAGGTCGTCGGCGGCGACCGTCCAGACGTGCAGGTTGCCGGTGTTGCCGTTGACCGCGGCGGTGCGGGAGAAGGCGATCAGCTTGCCGTCGGGGGACCAGAAGGGTTCGCCGTCGGCGGCGCCCGGCTGGTCGGCGGGCGGCTGGACGGTGCCGACGATCGCGCCGGTGGCCACCTCGGCGATCAGGATCCGGCCGGGGCGGGCCGGGGTCCGGTCGCTGCCCGGGGTGCTGCGGCTGAACACCATGAGCCTGCCGTCCGGGGAGAGCGAGGGGTCGGTGTCCCGGTCGGTCGGGCCGCGGCCGGCGAGGTTCATCGGCTGCGGGCCGGAGCCGTCGGCGTCGGCCTGCCAGATCCGCTGGATCCGTCCGGCCGGGGAGTCCTCGTAGCGGGTGGCCACGATCCGCCGGCCGTCGGGCGTGTAGGTCTGGCGTTCGTACCAGGGGTCGTAGCCGGGGCGGGGGTGGAAGAGCGGGTCGGCGGCCGGGTCGGGGTTGGTGTTGGTGTCGGCGGCCGGGTCCTCGGTGAGCACGCTGATCCCGAGGTCGCGCGGGTCGGTCCCGTCCTGGCGGACGTCCTGGACGTCGGCGATGTTGGCGGCGGCGGCGCTGGTCTGCTCGACCACCGGGCCGCCCTGGGCCTGGGTGCCGAGCCAGGTCGGCGTGGCGATCAACCGGTTGGTGCGGTAGAGCAGTTGGGGGTCGGTGCAGTCGCAGGTCGGCGCCCGGTAGAGGTTCACCACGGGCGGCTGGTTCGGGTCGGGCTGGGGCGCCGGGGAGGAGCCGAGCTGGTCGGCGCTCAGGAAGAGGACGCCGCTGCCGTCGGCCATCCAGGAGGCGGAGCCGGACCGCCAGGTGGAGCCGGTGCCGGGGAAGAACGCCTTGTCGCCGCCGGTCGGCGAGGTGAGCATCAGGGTCCGGCCCTTGTCGCCCTGGTCCCAGGTGTAGACGATCTGGTTGCGGTGCGCGTCGTCGTTGACCGGGTTCCAGGTCGGGTCGACGGCGTCGCCGCTGGTCACGTTGGTGACCTTGACGGGTGCGCCGCCGGCGAACGGCCGCAGGTAGATCTGGATGTGCCCGGGCTCGCCGGTGCAGGCGTACGCGACCCAGCGGCCGTCGGGCGAGACGGTCGGGTGGGTCTCGTCGGCGGCGCCTTCGGTGATCCGGCGAAGCCCGGTGCCGTCCCGGTTGACCGCCCACAGCACGTGCTGGGTGCCGCCGGCCGCGGTGGGCTCCAGGGCCTCGAAGACGACGCCCTTGCCGTCCGGGGCGAGCGCGGGGTGGGCGGTGTCCATGCCGTTGGTGAGCCGGCGGACCGCGCCGCTCGCGTCGCGCAGGTAGACCTGGGGCAGCGGGCCGTCCCGCAGGCTGGTGAAGACCAGGTCGTCGCCGCGGGCCGACGGGTCCCGGTCGAAGTGGATCGGGCCGGGTCCGAACAGCGGGGTGCTGGACGCCGCTCCGGTCACCCGGCCGAGGCCGCGGTGGTTGGTGCCGGCGTAGAGCACCCGCCCGGCGGCCGGGTCCTCGGCGGTGGCGGCCGGGGCGGTGCGGCCGGCCGGCCCGGCTGGCGCGGAGCCCAGGGTCAGCATGGCGACGGCCAGCGCGAGCAGCACCGCGACGGCGGCCCGGGCCGGCCGCCGAACGGAGCGGGGATTGGCGGGGGCGCCGGTCACGCTCGACCTCACAGGGTGGCAGGGGCGGTCTCCCCCGCAGTCTCACCGGCCCGGGCGCCCGGGTACAGGGCCCGGGCGCCCGAGCCGGGGGTAACGAGCGGTGTCCGCAAAGGGCAGGCCGCCACGGTCGCGGGCGTTGGGGACGGCCGTCCGCGCCGTGGCTCGCCGTCCGTTCCGGGACGGCGGTGCCTCCTGCCCCTCCGGCCGGATCCTCGGGGACGCTCCGCCCCCTCCGGCCGGCCTCCTCAGATCAGCCCGCGCCGCATCGCGTACCCCACGGCGTGCGCCCGGTTGCGCAACCCGAGCCTCGTGATGATCTCGTGCAGCACGTTCTTGACGGTGCGTTCCGAGTAGGAGGTCTTGGCCGCGATCTCACTGGTGTCGAAGCCCTCGGCGACCAGCCGGAGCATCTCCGCCTCCCGGGCCGTCAGGGTCGACAGCGTCAGGCCCTTGCCGTCCAGCATGGTGCGCTGGAGCGTCCCGATCCGGTCGAGCAGCTCACCGAGCAGGTCGCCGGGCATCACGCCCTCGCCGTTGGCCAGCGCGGTGATGAGGTGCACCAGCCGGTCCTGGTCCGCCTCCGAACGGCGCAGCACGGCGGCGACCCCGTGCTCGACGATCGCCTGCAGCCCGCCGGCCTCGAACTGGCCGACCACCAGGCCGATCCGGCCGGAGGTGGCGAGCCGCAGCCGGCGCAGGTGGTCGACGACCGCCTCGGTCAGGGCGTCCACCACCAGCAGGGAGACCTCGGCCCGGCCCGCGTCGGCCTCACTGAGCAGTTCCACCTCGGGCCGCTGGCGCAGCTGTTGGACCACTCCGGTCTGCAGGATGAGGTCCTCGGCGTACACCGCCACGGGTATCTGGGCGGGCCGGCCGCGCCCTTGGACCGGTATGCGTGCCCCGGCCGGCCGGACGCTGCCGGACGGCTGGGCCGTCGGCGTGCGCCGGATGGTGACGGCTTCCCCGCGGGATGCCTCGGTCGACGTCATCGAACTCTCCAATTTCCAGTGGACCTGCGGCGGTGGTGGCCGGGCGCCGCGGAGCGGAGCCGGCCGGGTGCCCGGTCGAGGGTCTGGTTGCTGCGGGGGCCCGGGTCGCGCGGTGTGCCGCGACGGCGCCGGGCAGGGTCGGTCGGTCCGCTCGGGCAAGGGGTGTGCCCACGGCTTGCCCGTACGGCCCTCTCCGCGGACGGTCCTCCGGACCTACCGTCGCACCATGACCACATCCGCCGAACTCGGCCTGCCCGCGCTGACGGTGGCGCCCGGTGGCGTGGCCACCACGACCCTGACGGTGCGCAACGACCTCGACATCGTCGAGGCGTACACGCTGGAGGTGGTCGGCGACTGCGCCGCGTGGACGACGGTCGAACCGGCCCGGGTCTCGCTCTTCCCGGGAACGTCCGAGACGGTGACGGTTCGCCTTGCTCCGCCGCGTTCGCCGGCCGCCCGGGCCGGTGAGTTCCCGCTCGGGATCCGGGTCCTGCCGACCGAGCGCCCCGAGCTGGTGACCGTCCCGGAGACCACGGTCACCGTGACGCCGTTCCAGGAGCTGCAGGCCGCGCTCGCACCCCGCCGCCGTCGTGGCTGGCTGCGCGGCCGCTACCGCGCCTCGGTGCGCAACCAGGGCAACGCCCCCACCACGGTGGTGCTCACCCCCGGACAGGCCGGTGAGGACCTGCGGTTCCGGGCCACTCCGGAGAAGCTGCGGCTTCAGCCCGGGGAGTCCGGTGAGCTGCGGCTCCAGGCGCGGGCCCGCAAGCTGATCTGGTTCGGCAAGCAGGCCTCCTGGCCGTTCGAGGTGACGGTCGGGCCGGAGCAGACCGCCGCGGCCAAGGTCGCCGACTCCACGGGCAAGGACGGAAAGAGCGGAAAGGACGGAAAGGGCGGCGCCGAGGGCACGGGCACCGGCGGCAGGAACGCCGCAAGTGCGTCGGCCGCCACTCCGGACTCCGTCCAGCGGCCGCTGCTGGAGGGCGAGTTCCTCCAGCTGCCGATCTTCCCCAAGTGGCTGCTCGCCCTGCTGGCGGCCCTGATCGCACTCCTGCTGGCCTGGTTCGCCCTGGTCCGCCCGGCGGTGCGCAGCTCCGCCAAGCAGGCCGCCGAGCAGGCCGTCGCCCAGCAGAGCGCCACCCCGGCCCCGAACCCGGCCGCCCCCGGCGGCGGGACCCCGGCCCCCGCGGGCGGGACCCCCGGCGGCCAGACCAAGCCCGGTGCCGGGCAGCCCAGCCCCGGAGGCGGCAACGCCCCCGGTCCAGGAGGCCTGGCCCAGCCGGGCACCGGCCAGCAGAGCTCCGCCACGATCGACGTGCAGACGCCGAACGGCGGCGCCGCCACCGGCAGTTACCAGGTGCCGCACGGCAAGGTGTTCGACATGACCGACCTCGTGATCGCCAACTTCCAGGGCGACCAGGGCGTGGTGACCATCATGGCCGGCAAGCAGACGCTCATGACGATCGCGCTGGAGACCTTCCGCAACCAGGACTACCACTGGGTGACTCCCATCCAGGTCCCCGCGGACCAGGCTGTGACGGCCAACGTGACCTGCGAGTCCCCGGGCACTCCGGCCTCGGGCAAGCAGGCACCCACGTGCCACGAACTCCTCAACATCAGCGGAACGCTGAGCGACATCCGACAGGGGCACTGACCCGGATTGCCCGGGCGGGCTTCCCCGCCCGGGCAATCCGGACCGGAAAGGTGCACCCGCCGCACCGACGGTGTCAACGGGCCCTTCCCCCCGGGATCACCGCGTCCGCCCCCAGCGGTCCCGCTCCTCCCCATCTCCTCTCACGCCCTGTGACCATGTCAAACCCGACGGCCACCTCGGCCGGCACGCACGCCGGCCGACAACCCGTCCGAACCGCACCAATACGGGGCACGTGCCCTTCCAGGGAAGCCCCGGCTGCCCTCCAGGGGCAGACGATCCGCCCCGAGCGCCCCCCGGGCCCGCCCCCCGCGTACGTTACTGACGCGTACTCAGTACATCAGCAACCCGGCGCCGATCCGCCGCCAGGGCCCCTTTCGACCCGTATACGCACCGAATCGACACAAGAGGGAAACAAACCACCGCCACACATCCATACCGACCGAACGGCCGGTCCGGGGGCGTCCCGCCCCACCGCCGGGCGCCGGAGACGCCGTTGAGCACCGCCCCGGTGGGACGGTGCTCAACGGCTCGTCAGTTTCGTTGTGGCTGAGTCGAGTTGACCGCTAAGGCCGCGGTCCCGCCATGGTGTACGCCGCCGTGCCGATCCCCAGCAGCACCAGCGCCGTCTCGGTGGAGGCCGTCGTGCCGGGCGGGAAGACCAGCCAGTGGAGCACCTCTCCCACGGTGCCGCCCGGCGCCGGGGTGAGCAGGATCACCGCGAGCCAGGCCATCGGCAGCGTCCAGGCGAACGCGGCACCGAACAGCGCAGCCCCGAGCGCGGCCAGACCGGCCAGCCCCGCGCAGTCCCGGACCAGCAGCTCCACCGGCGCGAGCCTGGCCCCGGTCGCCCGGACCGCCAGCAGCACCACCCCGGCGAAGACTCCGATCAGCAGCGCGTGCGCCGCCCGGCGGGGCACCCAGCGCAGCGCGGCCGTCCGCTCCAGCACCACGTCCGGTCCACCGAGCCCGATCGAGCACGCCGCCACGTTCGCGGTGAGGACCAGGACCGCCGGTGTCAGGTGCTCCGACCCGGATCCGCCCGGCCCGGTGAGAGCCCAGAGCGCCAGCGCCATCAGCAGGACCGCGGCCGCCGAGACCGGCACCTGCCGGGAGCGGGCGTACAGCACCAGCCACCTCATCGGGCCGCCTCCCCCATCAGGATCGGCAGCTCGCCCCGCCCCGAGCAGGACAGCATCGCCGCCCGCACCGCGGCGATCCGCGCGCGCTGCTCGGCCGGCGGTGCCGCCGTCAGCCGCTCCCAGGCGGCGTCGGCGTCCGCCCAGATCCTCAACGAGTAGGCGTCGTCGCCCTTGTCGGCGAGCGGCTGGATCCGGGCGTCGTGCATGGCCCAGCTCACCACGACGCTCTGGACCGGGACGTCGCCGCGCCCACCGCCCTCCCGGTCGTTGCTCGGGGAGCAGTTCGGGGCCAGCCCCTGGGCGATCAACGCGCGGGTCAGTGCCTCGCCCGTCGCGTCCCGGAGCGTCCTCTCGTCGAAGTCGATCAGCACCACGTCGTCATGGAGCCGACGGTCGTCGCTGATCCTGCGCAGCTCCGTGTTCTCCCGCACCGTCTGCGGCGCCCCGTCGCCCAGGACGTCGTGCAGCACCTTCAGCGCCTCCCTGCCGCGCGGGGCGAGCTCCGGCAGCCGCCCGCTGTTCGACCTGGTGACGCACACCGGTCCGTCGCAGACCGGAGCGGCGGCGGCCCGGTCCACCACGTAGGAGTCGCGCGGGGCGCCCGGGAGGACCAGCAGGGCCAGGGCCAGCCCGACCAGGACCGGCAGCACGGCGAGCGCCCGACCTCGGCGGGTGACGGCCGACAGCAGGGCGAAGCCGGTGCCCAGCAGACCGAGCAGCCAGAGCGTCTGGCCGAGGTGGACGGCCCCGGACAGGGTCAGCAGCATCTGCCGCGGCTCGGCGGTCGCCAGGGACAGCTGGGTGAGCCGGTTCGGCACGCGACCCTCGGGCACCAGTCCGTCGCTGTTCGGCGAAAGCAGGAGCGACAGCAGCAGGAAGAGCAGCACCACCGCCGGCGGGGTGAGCACGGAGGGCAGGGCCCGCGCGACGCCCATGCCGAACACGGCGCCCGCGACCAGGCCCAGCGCCCCCACCAAGGCGATCGGCAACCACCCCACGGGCGCGTACGTGGTCCGGCCCAGCGCCACCTGGACCCCGCCCACCAGCTCCACCAGCCCGTACCCCGCCGCCAGCGCGAGCGCCAGCGCACCGGACGGCACCGCCGCCCGCCGCCAGGCCGGGCGCGGCGTGCTGCACAGCAGCTCGCCCATCCGCGAGCGGGAGTCGCGCAGCCCGTACACCGCCCCGAACCCGACGGCCAGCGGCCACCAGAACGCCAGGAAGTGGCGCGTCCACATCGCCATCGAGGTCCACTGCGCCGTCCACCCGCCGGCGCCCCGCCACCAGATCCCGTCGATCAGGAAGAACACCGCCAGGCTGCCGGCCAGCACGACGAGCCCGGCCCACGGCGCGGAGGAACGCCGCAGTTCGATACCCAGCACACGCCCGTTCACCAGTTGCCTCCCGGACGCCCGGAGTCGTCGAGGAGCGCCGAGTAGCCGCGCTCCAGGGGGCTGTCACCCGGGTGCTCTGCGCCGCCGGCCGCGGCCAGGTCGTCCGGAGTGCCCTGGAAGACCAGCCGGCCCTCGGCGAACAGCACCACGTCGGAGCACGCCGCCGCGACGTCCTCCACCAGGTGGGTGGAGACGACCACGCAGGTGTCCCGGCCCAGTTCCTGCAACAGCTCACGGAAGCGCAGCCGCTGCGCCGGGTCCAGGCCGGCCGTCGGCTCGTCCAGCAGCAGCACCGCGGGGTCGTTGACGATCGCCTGGGCGATGCCGGCCCGCCGGACCATGCCGCCGGAGAGGGTCTTCATCCGGTGGTCGGCCCGGTCCGCCAGGCCCACCCGCTCCACCGCCCGCTGGACGGCGGCCGGGACGTCGGCCTTCGGCACCTCCTTCAACCAGGCCATGTACTCCACGAACTCACGCACCGTGAAGCGCTTGTAGTAGCCGAAGTCCTGCGGCAGGTAGCCGATCCGGCGACGCAGCGCCCGATGGTCTCCCAGCCCGCCCACGGAGGTGCCGAGCAGCTCCAGCTCGCCCCCGGCCGGCCGCAGCACCGTCGCCAGGGCCCGGATCAGGCTGGTCTTGCCCGCCCCGTTGGGGCCCAGCAGGCCGTGCGCGCCGATGCCCAGGGAGAGGTCCAGTCCGTCGACGGCCATCTTCTTCCGGCCGACCCGCACTCTCAGGTCACTGGCCCGGATCTCCCAGGCGTAGGTCTTCGGCGCGGTCTCGGCCGCGCTCGTCATGGCTGCCATGCGATGGTCCCTTTCGAGGGTCGATGGTCGTTCGTCCGGTGCGTTTCAGAGCGCGCCACGCTTCACGGCGCGCCGCGCTTCACGGCGCGGCGCGTTTCACAGCGGTAGGGCAGGTGGTCGTCAGAGCGTCGCGTAGGCGTTCCGACGCACCATCACGGCGCCGACGCCGAGCGTGAGCAGCAGCGCCCACCCGGGCAGCGCGCCCGATTCCAGGACGAGCCGCACGGCCGCCGGGACCTCGCCGGTGACCCCCGCGGGCACCAGCACGGCGAGGCTCCAGGCGGCCACCAGCCCGGCGGCGGCCCGGGTCACCCCGATCACGCTGCCCAGGGCCAGAGCGGTGGAGGTGAAGGCCAGTGAGGGCAGCAGCCACTGAGCGGCCGACACGGTCCCGGTGAGCCAGCCCGTCAGCAGGAGCCCGGGCACGACGACCACGAGCACCGCCGTGGTCCGCCTGAGCAGCAGCGGCAACCCCGCCCGGGCGGTCGAGGCCGTCAGCTCATGAGCCGGGTCCAGAGCGCGCGACCAGGCCGCGGCGACACCGAACAGCGGCAGCACGGGCGCCACCAGGGCGACGGGCGAGGCACCGCCGGGCAGCAACGTCGGCGCGAGCGCGTCCAACAGCAGCGCCACCAGGGCGACAGCGACGGTCATCGCCAGCCACGGCCCCATCACCGGGGTCAGCCAGGCCGACGTCCAGCGCGGACGGCGGCGCCGGGCGGGTGCCCGGACCGCCGCGTCCAACTGCGGCTCCAACCCGGCCCGGACGGTGTCCAGCAGCGCGGAGACGTCGGGCGCCTCGGCGGCCACCGAGGCCGCCAGCAGGCTCCGGCACGGCGCGCAGGTCTCCAGATGAGCCTCCAGGGCCCACACCGTGTCCGCCGCCATCGCGGCGTCACCCCGGGCGTAGTCGTCGATCAACCGCCTCGACGCGTGTTCCTCCCTCATGCCAACGCCTCCCGCATCGCGATCCGGGCCCGACGGGCGCGGGTCTTGACCGTGCCTTCGGGCAGTCTGAGCAGCACGGCCGTCTCACGGACGGAGAGCCCGTCGAGCACCGTGGCCTGAAGTACCTCGCGGAGTTCCGGCGCCAGCCGCCGCAGTGCGTCGCCGACGTCACCGCCGACCGTCCCGGCCAGCGCCTCCTCCTCGGCGGCCGGCACCACCGCCGACCTGGCGGCGGCGACCGGCGGCTCGGCGTGGTGGGCACGCCGCCGGAACGCGTCGATCAGCCGACGCGCCGCGATCGTCCACAGCCACCCGACGGCCGAGCCGCCGACCGCACTGCCGGCGAACGCGCCGGCCGCGCGCCACACCGCGAGATAGGTCTCCTGCATGACCTCGGCTACGACCTGCTCGTCCGAGCAGCGACGGCGCAATCGCACCGCCAGCCACGGCGACGTCCGGCGGTACAGCTCGTCGAACGCCCCGCGGTCGCCCCTGGCCACCAGCCGGAGGAGGCGCGCCTCGTCCAGCTCGTCCAGTGCTCTCCTACGTGATCTCACACCAGCCAGACGCCCGGTCCGGCGCCCAGGTTCTCACTCCGGCGTGACCTGCATCACAGTCAGAGGTCCCCATCCCTCCGGAAATGCGAAAAGCCCCTGATCCGTTTCCGGATCAGGGGCTTTTCTGAAGAATTGTTCGGCGGCGTCCTACTCTCCCACAGGGTCCCCCCTGCAGTACCATCGGCGCCGTGAGGCTTAGCTTCCGGGTTCGGAATGTAACCGGGCGTTTCCCTCACGCTATGACCACCGAAACACTATGAAACTGTCGACCCGCCGACAAGGC
>NZ_JBVJQR010000042.1:0-46768 GCF_055608425.1 Kitasatospora sp. NPDC036934
CCTCCCGGCGAACCGGTTTCGGGGGGGAGGGGCTGGGGGGGTCCCCTCCCCGCCTCCCGCCCCTCCCCCCGGCACCCGGAAACCCAAAACCCGGGACCGGCGGAACCCGTATGCTGCGAAGATCAGATGACCAGGAGAGGCGAGGCAGTGCCAGTCACCGACGAGGCGATCGAGAAGATCAAAGCCATGATCGTGAGCGGTGAACTCCGCCCGGGTTCGAAGCTCCCGAAGGAGGCGGACCTCGCCGGGCGGCTGGGCCTGTCGCGCAACTCCCTGCGGGAGGCCGTCAAGGCGCTCTCGCTCATCCGGGTGCTCGACGTGCGCCAGGGCGACGGCACGTACGTGACCAGCCTGGAGCCCGACATCCTGCTGGACGCCCTGGCTTTCGTCGTCGACTTCCACCAGGACCACACGGTGCTGGAGTTCCTGGAGGTGCGCCGCATCCTGGAGCCCGCCGCGACCGCGATGGCCGCCCGGGTGATGTCCGAGGAGGACATCGCCGGCCTGGCCGAGCTGCTGCAGGACCTGGACGAGGCCGCCACGCTGGACGAGACCATCGCCAACGACCTGGAGTTCCACCGCAGGATCGCAGCCGGTTCGGGCAACACCGTGCTCTCCTCGCTGATCGACGGCCTGTCCGGGCCGACCACCCGCGCGCGGATCTGGCGCGGCCTGACCGAGGAGGGCGCGTCCGAGCGCACCCGCCAGCAGCACCGAGCGATCTACGACGCGATCGCCGGCCGGCGCCCGGAGCTCGCCCACGCCTGGGCCACCGTGCACGTCGCTGGGGTCGAGCAGTGGCTCCGCGAATCCCTCGGCGAGCCGGGATCGGTCCTCGACTGACGGCTGGCGCAGCACGGCCGGCCGAGAGACCTGGCTCGACGCGGATCGATCCGATGAATGTCGCCCCCTCCATGGAATCGCTCAGTGCGATTTCAGTCCGTCCGACCAGTGGAACGATCCTCGAAGCTCGCCGACGGCGATCGAACTCCGCCGTCTCACCTGCGAGTTCATCCCCCCGCGAACAGGACGACGCTTCTCCGGAGCAGGCCGGCGGAGGCCCGGTGGGAATCGTCGACCTTGCGATTCATCGGACATGTCACTGTCAGATGCCTTGACAGTCCGCACGGTCGCCGCGATAGATGTACCTGACTCGCGCAGCCCACCCGAGAGCGAGCGTTCCAGGACAAACGGAGCATTCATGTCACGATCCATCAGTCGTAGGAGCATGCTCACCGGCATGGCAGTGGCAACCGCCGCCACCGTCGTCGGACCGGTCGGCGTCCCGGCCGAGGCGGCCGGGACCGGGGGCACCCCGTTACCCCTCGTCCCGCTGCGCGTCCCCACGTTCGACCAGGGAGCCTGGCAGCAGCCGGACAGCAGGATCCAGTGGATGCGCGACAACAAGGTGTCCATGTTCATCCACTGGGGCGTCTACTCGGCTCCGGCCCAGGGCGAGTGGCACATGTTCTACTCGAAGACCGGGCCGACGTCCTACCGGGCGCAGTACGCCGGCCCGTTCGCGAGCCAGTCCCAGTCCTACGACCCCGCCGCATGGGCCCAGCTGGCCAAGGACCTCGGAGCCGCCGAAGTCGTCCTGACCACCCGTCACCACGACGGTTTCGCCCTGTGGCCCAGCCGCCACCCCAACGCGTGGACCACCGGTGACGCCCCGTTCCCCGCCGGCACGGACTTCGTCAGGGGCTACGTCAACGCCGTGCGCGCGGCGGGCCTCCGGGTCGGGCTCTACTACTCCCCGATCGACTGGCGCTACCCCGGCTACTACGACGTGGGCGGAGCGAAGCCCCCGAGCCCCGCGCTGACCTCCGACTGCGTACTGCCGAACAGTCCGTACCCGTGGAACTACGAGGGCTCCGACCCGGCCGACTTCGACTACCACGAGAACGCCCGGACCATGAAGAACGAGGTGTACCAGTCCGTCAAGGAACTGGTCACCGACTACGGCGCGATCGACGACCTGTGGTGGGACGGCGGCTGGCTGGCACAGCAGGGCACCGACGCGGCGGGGTCCTTCTTCTGGGAGCCCGGTCAGTACCGGGACGGCGCCAACGGCTGGCAGGTGGACTCCGCGTACGGCGAGAGCGAGTGGGGCACCGGCAGACCGCTGGGTCTCACCGGCGTGCTGCGCCGGCACCAGCCGAACGCCGTGTCCAACTCCCGTTCGGGGTGGGTGGGCGACTACGACCTCGACGAGGGAACCGGTGTGCCGAGCGGGCCGATCCGGTACGGCCGCCTGGTCCAGAAGACGTTCAGCGTCGGCGGATCCTGGGGGTACAGCGGCGACTTCGCCATGCCCTTCTCCCAGGCACTGGGCCTGTTCGCCAACTCCTTCGTGCGCGACATGTCCGTACTCGTCAACGTCGGCCCGGACGCGACCGGTACGGTCCCGGGCAAACAGGCCGCGTTGATCCGTCAGCTCGGCGGGTTCATGAAGGCCAACCGGGAGGCCGTGTACAACACCCGCGGCGGCCCGTGGAACCCGGTGGACGGCCAGTACGGCTTCACGTTCGCCGACAGGACCGTCTACGCCCACCTGCTGGCCGGGTACGGCGGCGGCAGTAGCTTCACGACTCCCTCCCTGGGCGATGCGAACGTCACCTCGGTCTACGACGTGGTCTCCAGGAGCCCGCTGTCCTTCAGCCCGACCGGCGCGAACGCCGTCACCGTCACCGGCATCGACCGCACGCGCTTCCCGGACGACACGATCGTCGCGATCGTGCTCGACCGCCCGGCAGTGCCCACGGACATCGCCCGCGGGTGCCCCACCACGGCCGACAGCGCGGAGACCGCGCACGGGAACGTGGCCGCCAACGCCGTGGACGGGGACACCTCGACCCGCTGGTGCGCGGCCGACGGCGGCACCGGGCACTGGCTCCAGGTCGACCTGGGCTCGGTACGCCCGGTGACGGGCGCCCGGATCGCCTGGGAGCAGCCCGGGAAGGCCTACCGCTTCCGGGTCGACGGATCCGCCGACGGCGGTTCCACCTGGTTCACGCTCGCCGACCTGACCGGGAACTCCGCCCCCGCGCAGGTGCAGACCGCGGCGTTCACGGCCCGGACCCGCTACGTCCGGGTGACCGTCACCGGTGGCCTGGACTCCGGCACGTGGGCCTCGATCCGCTCGCTGGAGGTCTACGACCGCCTCTTCCTGGACCCGTCCCTCGCCAACGGCTAGCCAGGCGGCGCGGGCTGTCCCTCACCGCCCGGAGCGGTCAATGGCAGGGCCGAGCCGTGGTGGAAGTCGGACGGCTCACGTGGAGTGCGGCACCGCCACCGCCAGGACGCCCGCCGCGATCATTCGATCCCGGACGGGCAGGGGCCCACCGCGGGTTCGGCCATGTCAGGAGACCGAACCCGCGGCGTCGCCATCCCGCTCGGCCGATCGTCAGATGAACCGCCACAGGTGGTCGGACGCGCCGTTGTCGTCCCCCAGCACGATCTGGGCTCCCTGCGAGGCAGAGGCCCCCGACACGCCGAGGACCGGACCGGCGGCGGACTGGATGCGGAAGCTGTCGTTGCCGGCGCTGCGCAGGCGCCAGCGGTGGTCCGCGGCGCCGTTGTCGGTCCACTGGAGGATCCGGGCGCCGATGGCCGTGCCGCCGTTCTCCACGGCGAGCACCTTGCCGCTGTTGGAGTTCCTGAGTCGCAGGTAGCCGCCGGAGTCGACCACCGCGGTCCACAGGTGGTCCGCGGTGCCGTTGTCGCCCCACTGGATCACCGGGCCGCCGTCGGCGGTCGACATGTTCTGTACGCCGAGCAGCAGCCCGCTGGCCACGTTCTGGATGCGCCGGGTGCCGGTCGGGACGAACCACCAGCGGCTGGTGGCCGAGCTGGTGTCAGGGGCCTGCACGGCGAAGGCGCCCTGCGCGGTGGAGGACCCGGCGATGCCGAGCAGCTTGCCGCTGTTGACGTTCTGCAGGCCGTGCGAGCCGCCGGCCGTCGCCACGACGGTCCACTTGTGGTCCGCGGTGCCGCTGTCCGACCACTGGAGCACCGAGGCGCCGTCGGCGGTGGACATGCCCTGCACGCCCAGCACCTTACCGCTGTTGACGTTGCGCAGGCGCAGCGCGCTGCCGTCGACCACCAGCGCCCAGTCGTGGTCGGCAGTGCCGCTGTCGCCCCATTGGAGGGCGAGCCCGCCGTCGGCGGTGGACATGTTCTGCACGCCGAGCACGAGACCGCTGCCCTCGTTGAGCAGGCGGAATGCGGTGCTGTTCCGGGTGTTCCAGTAGACGGAGTAGTTGAAGCCCTGCGCGTCGTGGAAGGGGCCGAGGTTCACGGACGAGCCGTTGGCGGTCGCGGTGAAGGCGATGCCCGTGGTACCGCTGCGGGTGATCGACTTCGGGTCGATGAGCGGGAGGGCGGACAGCGCGGTGCTGCCGTAGTCGCCTGCCAGCACGACCGGGCCGTAGGTGACCGCGGCGACGTCCGGGTCGTCGTTGGAGGCCCGGAGCGTGACCTGCATCGGGAGTTTGACGGTCACCGTGTCGCCGGAGGCCCAGGCGCGGGTGAGCGTGGCGTAGCTGCCGGGTGTGGTGGCGACGTTCTGCACGGTGCCGTTGACGCTGACGGTGGCGCCGGTCGTCCAGCCCGGGATGCGGATGCGCATCGACCAGGTGTCGCCTGTGCTGCCGGTCACCTTGAGGGTGGTGGTGTCCTCCGCGGGGTACGCGGTGGTCTGGGTGATCGTCAGGCCGCGCTCGGCCCAGGTGAGGACGGTGGGCACGAACAGGTTCACGATCAGCGTGGTGCCGTCGCGGAAGTAGGCGGAGTCCGCCAGCTTGGTGTTGGACTCCATGCCGGTGCCCTGGCAGCACCAGAAGGAGTCGTAGTCGGTGCTCCAGGTGCCACCGCCCCAGGCGGGGCCGACACCCCGGCGGGCGCCGGCCTTCAGCGGGGTGAAGTACGTGACGTGCCCGTGCGGGTCGGCCGGGTTCTGCGCGCCGACGACGTGGTTGAGCTGGGCGCGCTCGTAGAAGTCGAAGTACGCGGCGTTGGTGGGGTCCAACTGCCAGAGCTCACGGGTGAGCTTGAGCATGTTGTACGAGTTGCAGAGCTCGCAGTTGTCGTTGGTCAGCTGGGAGGCGATCACGTTGGGGGCGCGGAAGTGCTCGGCCTGGCTGTTGCCGCCGATGGCGTAGGTGTGCGCGGTGGTGCAGAAGTTCCAGGCGTTCGTGGCGATGTCGTGGTAGCGCGTGGTCCCGGTCGCCCGGTACTCGCGGACGGCGCCGATCCACTTCGGCACCTGGGTGTTGGCGTGCAGGCCGTTCAGCTGGTCCTGGCCGGCCGCCAGCGGGTCGAACACGGCGGCGTGGTCGAAGCGTTGGGCGACCGTCAGCCAGCGGCTGTCCCCGGTTTCCAGGCTGAGGTCGGCGAGGACCTCGTTCATGCCGCCGAACTCGGTGCCCATGAGCGCCTGCATCTGGCTCTGGCTGAGCCGGCCGGTGCGCTGGTCGACCCAGCCCGCCATGGCCAGCAGGACGTCCCGGGCCTGGGTGCTGCCCAGCATGCGCCACACGTCGAGCAGGCCGGCCATGGTCTTGTGGACGCAGTAGTAGGGGACGTTGCCGTTCGTGAGCGAGCCGGACTCCAGCTTGGCGAAGTCGCTCTCGGGGAAGCCGGAGAGGTAGCCGGTGGAGAACCCCGCTGCGGCGTTGTTGGCCTGGCACTTGGCCAACTCGGCCACCATGGAGGTGGCCTTGTCACGGCAGACGGTGTCCCCCGTTCCCGCGTACGCCTGGGCCCACGCGCTGAGGAAGTGCCCCTGCACGTGGGTGCGGAAGGGGAACGACGGCGCATCCCAACCACCGGTCGCGGTCGCGGCGTTGGTGGACAGCTGGTGGTTCGCGCGGAAGTTGTACAGCAGCCGGTCGACGTCCACGAAACGCAGGTACGCCAGGGTCCGGTCCTGGTTCTCGCGGAACCGGCCGGCGGTCAGCAGGACCTGGCCGAGGCCGAACGGCTGGGTCGACGAGCGGACGACCTCCGCGGCCTCCGCGGCCGCCGGGGCGAGGCCGAGGCCGACGGCGGGCGCGAGGGCCAGCACGCCGGTCGCCTTGAGCAGGGTGCGGCGGTTCGGGGCGGGGGAAGACATCGCGGGATCCGGTCCTTCCGGGTGGGGGAGGAGATCAGCGCCGTATGTTAACGCTAACAAAAATGCTTCCGGGCAGCCTCCGACCTACGGGGCCGGGGTGTGGCGTGATGACGATGGCGCTGAAGGGTCGCCGGGCTCGGAGTGCGGCAAGTCCGACTTTCGGCAGGTGTCACGTTTATAGCTCCGGGATCCCGGCCCCGTCCAGGGGTTCGACAGTGCGGCATGGCGGGCCGAGGTGCGGGCTTTGGCGGCGTCCCGGCACCTGGCGAGCATTGACAATCGGTCTCGGAAGACCTCCACGACCGCGAGCGCCCGCGCGCATCCGCGCGGCATCGAGAACCGCGACGGCGTCCGTCCCACTCCCCCGCGCAGCGGAGTGGCCGGATTCCCGGCCCCTCGCACTGCCTTGCGACGCCCGAGGCCGGTCCCCAGGCGCGGCCATGGTCGTCTACAGATACGCCTCAGTAGCTCCACATGATCGGATATGAGTCGTACTCATTCTCACCGAGAGCTTTGCAAGTCGACCCGAGCGGCCAGCTAGGCGAGCCGCTTCCAACCGGGAGCACTGCACTCCAACTGGAACTTTCGCCCCCTCAGAAGGTGCTCACACTCGTCGGGTCCAGCACCTCCCCCGTGTCATCGGTGTTTCGGCAACGAAAAATATGCATGTCTATCGTCTTGACATGGCCGATCATTCGGCTCGATAAATACCACTCATAGAAGCACACTTGATGGAGGGACATCCCCATGAGAGCCCTGCGCATCGGCGCGCGGACGGCCATGGCGTTCGCGGCGGCCGCCGCCGTCGTCACGGCCGCACTGCCCGCCCAGCCCGCCTACGCGGCCACGACGAACTTCTACGTCGACCCCGTCAACGGCAGTGACGGCAACCCGGGGACCAGCACGACGTCGGCGTTCAGGACCATCCAGGCCGCACAGGCCGCGGTCCGGAAGGTCAACACGAACATGTCCGACGACATCGTCGTGAACCTGCGCGGCGGCACCTACCCGCTCACCAGCCCGGTCACCTTCGGCACCGCCGACTCGGGCACCAACGGGCACACGGTCGCCTACCAGGCCTACAACAGCGAGACGCCCGTCATCACCGGCGGCACGAAGCTCACCGGGTGGACCCCCGCCTCCAACGGCGAGTACAAGGCGTCCGTGGGCGCCCTCAACTTCCGCCAGCTGTACGTCAACGGGGTCCGCGCCACCCGGGCCCGCTACCCGAAGGCCGGGTCGGACCTCCAGTTGCAGGGCAGTGACACCACCAACAAGCTGCTGAAGGTGCTCGGTTCGCAGGTCTCCACCTGGGCCAACCTCAACCAGGTCGAGATGATGCTCGAGACGCAGTGGGGCGAGAGCTACCTGCGGCTGAAGTCGATCAGCTCCGCCAACGGCACCGCCGACATATCGATCCAGGACCACGAGGCGGGCATCCTCTTCCAGCGCCCGTATCCGCAGCTCGCCAACGGCTCCCCGCTGCACTTCGAGAACGCCCACGAGTTCCTCAGCGATCCGGGCGAGTTCTACGTCGACACGGCCGCGCAGACCGTCTACTACAAGCCCCGCCCCGGCGAGTCCATGTCCACGGCCGACGTTCAGGCGCCGACGCTCCGGACACTCTTCGACATCAAGGGCACCGATCTCGACAACCCCGCCCACGACCTGCGCTTCTCCGGGATCAGGTTCACCCAGACCACCTGGATGGAGCCGACCGACAACGGCTACCTCAACGGCCAGGGCGGCAACTACAACATCTCGTCCGACAACAGCAACCACCAGTACGTCGGCCGACCGCCGGGCGGCGTCCAGGCCGCGGACGCCGATCGCGTCTCCTTCACCGGCAACACCTTCACGCAGATGGGCGCCACCGCTCTCGACCTGAGCCACGGCGTCCACAACAGCAGCGCGATCGGCAACTACGTCTACGACATCGCCGGCAACGGAATCACGGTCGGCAAGTTCTCCGATCCGACCGTGGAGTACCACACCGTCTACAACCCGCCCTCCTCGCCGGCCGGCGAGGACCCCCGGGAGGTGACCAAGGGCGTCAGCGTCAAGGACAACCTGATCACCCGGATCGGTGAGGACTACCTCGGCACCGCGGCCATCAACGCGGGCTTCGTCAACAGCACCACCATCGACCACAACGACATCTCCGACACCCCGTGGGCCGGCATCTCGCTCGGCTGGGGCTGGCAGTCCGCGGCCAATGCCGAGGGGAACAACAGCATCAGCTACAACCGGATCGGCAACGTGATGAACCGGCTGTGCGACTCGGCCGCCATCTACCACCTGTCGAACGACCCGGGCACGGTCGTCAACGGCAACTACATCCACGACGTGGTCCGCAACGCCGCCGCCTGCGGCTCGGCCGTGGCCGGCCTCTACACGGACGAGGGGTCGGACAACATGACCCTCTCGAACAACGTACTGTCGCACACCGACGGATTCATCAACCAGAACCGCAACGGCGCCAACGTCACCCTCACCGACAACACCACCTCCGGCGACGCGGTGATCAAGGCCTCCGGCCTCGAACCCGGGTACCAGTGGATGCCCCTGCTCCCCGATCTCGCCTACAACAGGCCGACGTCCGCCTCCTCGGTCTTCGGCACCGGCACGGAGCCCTCGAAGGCCGTCGACAACAACGGCACGACCGGCTGGTCCCCGACCGGCAGCGACACCTCGGCCTGGTGGCAGGTCGACCTGGGCCGGCCCTACCAGCTCGGCCAGTTCGCCCTGACCACCCGCCAGGACCTGGACCAGCCCGGGACCCGCGGCAACTTCGAGGTCCGCGGGTCCAACGATCCGGGCTTCGGCAGCTACACCGTCCTGGGACGCCGGACGAGCGCCCTGCCGCTCGCCTCGACGCTCACCGCCCCCATCGACGTCCGCCAGGCCTTCCAGTACGTGCGGGTCGCCAAGACCGACGGCGCGTACTTCTACATCACGGACTTCAGCGTCCAGCAGACGGGCGGGGCCGTGGCGGCCCCGGTCGCCGCGCCGGCGGTCAACCCCTCGTCGTTCTACACGATCAAGAACGCCAACAGCGGGCAGGTGATCGACGTGTCCGGCGGGTCCACCGCCGACGGCGGAAGCGTCGTCCAGTGGCCGGCCAACGGTGGCGCCAACCAGCAATGGAGCTTCGTACCGGTCAGCGGGCAGCTCTTCCGGATCGTGAACCGCAACAGCGGCAAGGCCCTGGAGGTCCCCTGGTCCAGCCACTGGAGGTCGACCGCCGCGGACCAGTCGACCTACAACGGCGGCAACAACCAGCTGTGGTACTTCGAGCCGACCAGCGGCGGATACCTCCTCCGCAACGTCGAGAGCCGGCAGGTCCTCGAGGTGGGCCAGGGCTCCACGACGAACGGAGCCGCGATCGCCCAGTACATGCCGCTGAACCAGTCCAACCAGGCCTGGACGATCCAGTAGCCCCGGTGACACCGCCCTGGGCCGAGACGGGGGGCCGGAAAGCGTCGTTCTCCGACCCCCCGGTTGTCAGCAGCCACTCACAGAAGAGGACACCTGCAATGCGAAAGTCATGGGCACTGCCCCTGATCGCGCTCGTCACCGCCGCTCTCGGGATGACGACGACCGGTGCGGCCCCCGCCTCCGCCGCCGCCGACACGCCCCTGCGGGTCATGCCGCTGGGCGACTCGATCACCTGGGGTCTGGGGAGCAGCACGGGCAACGGCTACCGGGGCCCGCTGTGGGACGCGCTCGCGGCGGACGGCCATCCGGTGGACTTCGTCGGTACGGGGCGGAACGGTTCGATGTCCGATCCCGACAACGAAGGACACTCGGGATACCGCATCGACCAGATCGCCGCCCTCGCCAGCGCTTCGCTGACCCGCTACCGGCCCAACGTCGTCACGCTGGAGATCGGCACCAACGACCTCAACGGGAACTACCAGCCGTCCACCGCCGCCGCCCGGCTGAAGTCGCTGGTCGACCAGATCACCGCCGACGTCCCCGACGCGACCGTCCTCGTGGCCTCCCTGGTGGTGTCCACCAGCGGCTCGGAGGAGCAGTACCGGGCCGCCTACAACCAGGCCGTCCCTCAGATCGTGAGCGATGCGCAGGCTGCCGGCAAGCACGTCACGTACGTCGACATGAGCAGCCTCACCACGGCCGACCTGGCGGACACCTTGCACCCCAACGACGCGGGCTACCAGAAGATGGCCGACGCCTTCCATCGCGGCATCCAGGCCGCGGGCAGCGCCGGGTGGCTGAGGAATCCGGCGCCCGCCGCCGCACCCGTGCAGTCGGGCCTCGCCGGAAAGTGCCTGGACGTCAACGGCGCCGGCACCACCGACGGGACCGCCGTCCAGACCTGGGACTGCAGCGGCAGTGCCAACCAGCTGTGGTCCGCCTACACCGACGGCACCCTCCGCTCCATGGGCAAGTGCCTCGACGCTGCGGGCTGGGGGACGGCCGACGGCACCAAGGTGCAGCTCTGGGCCTGCACCGGCGGCGCCAACCAGGTCTGGCAGCCCTACAACGGCGGCTACCGCAACCCTCTCTCCGGCCGCTGCCTGGACGTTCCGGGCGCCTCCACGGCCGACGGGACGCAGCTCCAACTGTGGGACTGCACCGGCGGCTCCAACCAGAGGTGGACCACGCTGACCGCCGGATGACGCCCGCTCCGTGAACTCCGTCTAGTGCCCTGCAACGCAGAGCGGCCCCCGCGCCGATCGTCCGCCGAGGGCGGTGGGCGCGGGGGCCGCCGGTCGGCCGGTCCTCCGGAGACACAAGGGCTGCTGCCCGCCGGTACGGGCCGAGACACCGCTCAGCGCCGGACGGTGGCGGACGCTCCCGCCATCAGGGCCTCGACCTCGGCGAGCGAGGCCATCACCACGTCGCCGGGAGTCGTCATCGCGAGGGCACCCAGGGCCGTGCCGTACGCCAGGGCGCGCTCCAGCGGGGCCCCGGCGAGCAGGCCGTGGATCAGGCCGGCCGCGAAGCCGTCGCCGGAGCCGATGCGGTCCAGGACGTGCAGTCCCGGCATCGAGGGGCCGGCGGTGAAACCCGTTTCGGCGGACCAGGCGGCCGAGGACCAGTCGTTGACCCCGGCCGAGGGGACCTCGCGCAGGGTCGTCGCCAGCACCCGCGCTCCGGGGAGCAGGGCGGCCACCGAGGCGAGCGCGTCCGGCACCTCGTCGGCGCCGAAGCGCTCGGCGCCGGGGTGGCTGCCCGCCATCCCCAGGGCGCCGACGATGACGTCGGCGTGCCGGGCCAGGCGCAGGTCCGTCTCCCGGGCCCGCTCCGGCCCGCCGCGCCCGGCCCACAGGCTGGGACGGTAGTTGGGGTCGTAGGAAACGGTGACGCCGTGGCGGCGGGCGGCCGTCATGGCCTCCTCAGCGACGTCCGCGGTGGTGTCCGAGAGGCCGGCGAAGATTCCGCCGGTGTGGAACCAGCGCGGACCCGAGGAGAGGACCGCGTCCCAGTCGACGTCGCCCTCGCGCAGCTGCGAAACCGCGCTGCCCGCGCGGTCGCTGACGCCGAGGGCGCCGCGGATGCCGAAGCCGCGCTCGACGAAGTTCAGGCCGTTGCGCGCGCCGCGGCCGATGCCGTCGTCCGGCACCCAGCGGATCAGGGAGGTGTCGACTCCGCCCTGCAGGATGAGGTCCTCGACCAGCCGCCCCACCTGGTTGTCGGCGAGGGCGGTGACGACGGCCGTGCGCAGGCCGAAGCAGCGGCGCAGCCCGCGCACGACGTTGTACTCGCCGCCGCCCTCCCAGACCCGGAACGAGCGGGCAGTGCTGATCCGCCCCTCCCCGGGGTCGAGGCGCAGCATGACCTCGCCGAGGGCCACCACGTCGGTCACGGCGCAGCCACCTCCACGGCCTCGGCCGTCAGGCGCCGGATCTCCGCGTAGGCGCCGGCGTCCAGGTGTGCGGGCGTCGCCAGCCAGCTGCCGCCGACGGCTAGGACGGCGGGGTCGGCGAGGTAGGCGGCCAGTTGGGCGGGGCCGATCCCGCCGGTCGGCACGAAGCGCGCCGACGGGAACGGGGCCGCGAGGGCGCGGAGCGTGCGCAGGCCGCCACTCGCCTCGGCGGGGAAGAGCTTGACGGTGTCGAGTCCGGCCCGCAGGGCGCGCATCAGCTCGGTGGCGGTCGCGATGCCGGGCACCACCGGAACTGCCAGTTCCCGGCAGGCGTCGACGACTTCCTCGTCGTATCCGGGCGAGACGACGAACCGGGCCCCGGCCGCCACGGCACGGTGCGCCTGCTCCGCGGTGAGCACCGTGCCGGCGCCGACGGCCAGGCCGCCGTGCCCGGCCATCGCCTTGAGCACCCGCTCGGCGTCCGGGGTGCGGAAGGTGACCTCGGCACACCGGGCGCCGCCGGCGGCGAGCGCGTCGGCCAAGGGGCCGGCGGTGGCCTGGTCGCGCACGGCCAGCACCGGCATGACGCGGGCGCCGTCCAGGACGGCGGCGAGGTCGGTGCTCATCGGCCCAGCCATCCGCCGTCGACGGGCAGGACGGTGCCGTGGACGTAGGCGGCGGCGTCCGAGGCCAGGAACACGGTGGCGCCCGCCAGGTCCTCGGCCCGGCCCCAACGACCGGCCGGGATCCGCTCCAGGATCGCCGTGCTGCGCACTGGGTCGTCCTGGAGCGCCTGGGTGTTGTCGGTGGCGATGTAGCCGGGCGCGATCGCGTTGACGTTCACGCCGCAGCCGGCCCACTCGTTGGCCAGGGCCTTGGTCAGACCGGCGATGCCGTGCTTGGCGGCGGTGTAGCCGGGCACAGTGATGCCGCCCTGGAAGCTGAGCAGCGACGCCGTGAAGATGATCTTCCCCCGGCCGCGGGCCACCATCACCGCGCCCACCGCGCGGGACAGCGCGAACTGCGCACTCAGGTTGACCTGGAGCACCAGATCCCAGTCGGCGTCCGCGTGTTCGGCGGCCGGCGCGCGGCGGATGGTGCCCGCGTTGTTGACCAGGATGTCCACCGGCCGCTCGCGTCCGGCGAGGGCCGCGCACAGGGCCCGCACCGCGTCCGGGTCGGCGAAGTCGACGCGGAGCGCCTCGAAGGAGCGGCCCGCGGCAAGGACGTCCTTCTCGACGTCGCTGCCGCTCTCCTCCAGGTTGGCGCTGACACCGATGACGTCCGCGCCGGCCTCGGCGAGGGCGCGGGCCATGGCCCGGCCGATCCCGCGCCGGGCGCCCGTGACGACGGCGAGCCTGCCGGTCAGGTCGAAGGCACCCCTCTTGTCGGTGAGTTCGCTCCGCTCGCTCATGCGGTCGCTCCCTCGGTGCCGTCGGTGCAGTCCACGAGGATCTTCATCACGTCGCCGCCGCCCTCCAGGGCCTCGAAGGCCGCGGGGGCCTCGGTCAGCGGCACCACCTTGCTGATCAGCCGCTCGGCCGGGATCGTGCCGTCGGCGACCAGCGTCACCGCCCGCTCGAAGTCGGAGCGGTCGTACAACCGGGCTCCCACCAGGGTGAGTTCGCGCCAGAAGAAGCGGTGCAGGTTCACCTCGCGGGGGCGGGGGTGGATCGCCACCAGGCACAGCCGGCCCCGCACCCCGAGTACTTCGACCGCGGTGTCGACCCCGGCCGCCGCGCCGGACACCTCGAAGGCGACGTCCGCGCCCGAGTCCCCGGACCACTGCCGCACGGCCTCCGGCACGTCCTCGGCGGCCGGGTCCCAGGCCGCGAACCCCAACTCCTCGGCGAGCTTGCGCCGGTGGGCGCTCGGCTCCACCACCCGCACCTCCGCCCCGGCCGCCCGCGCCACCAGCGCGATCAGGATCCCGACCGGACCGCCGCCCACGACGACGACCCGCTCACCGGCCCGCACCTCGGCCCGCCCGACGTCGTGCACGGCCACCGCGGTGGGCTCCACCAGCGCGGCCCGGTCCAGCGGGAGCGAGCCGGGCAGTCGGACCAGCGTGGAGGCGGGGACCGTCCAGCGCTGCTGCATCGCGCCCGGCGAGTCGATTCCGATGAAGTCCAGCTTTTGGCAGACGTGCTGATAGCCACTCAGGCAGGCCGAGCAGGTGCTGTCCCAGCGCAGCGGCATCACCGTCACCGCGTCCCCGGGCCGCCAGCCGTCGACGCCGGAGCCGACCTCCACCACCCGGCCGGACATCTCATGGCCCAGGACGGCCGGCGCGGCGACGCGGGCGTCCATGTCGCCGTGGAAGATGTGGAGGTCGGTGCCGCAGATCCCCACGTAGGCGGGCGCCAGCAGGACCTCTCCGGGGCCGGGCTCGGCGGGCTCGACCGGTGCCGTGTCCAATGTGCGGGCGGCCGTGTATCGAACGGCAAGCGTCATGGTGATCCCAAGGGTCTCGTCGGTTCGGGTTACGAGTGGGGGGTGAGGCGGTAGAAGGCGGTCGCGGTGCCTGCGAGGATCGCCGAGGTCTCGTCGGCGGAGCAGCCGTCGAGCAGTTCGTCCACGGTTTCGGCCCAGCGGTTCCAGCCGCCCGCGAGGATCGCCACCGGCCAGTCCGAGCCGAACATCAGCCGGTCGGCGCCGAAGGCGCTCAGCAGGACGTCCCAGACCGGCCGGATGTCGGCGATGGTCCAGGCCTGGTGGTCGGCCTCGGTGATCAGTCCCGACAGCTTGCAGACCACCTGCGGGTGCGCGGCGAGCCGCCGCAACCGCTGCTCCCACTCCCCCAGTTCGCCGCGGGCGATGTCCGGCTTGCCCGCGTGGTCGAGTACCAGCGGGAGGTCCGGGAGGCGCTCGGCCAGCCGGCTCGCCTGGTCGAGCTGGTGGCTGCGGACGAGCACGTCGTAGCCGAGACCGCGGTCCCGCACCGCCGCCAACCCGGCTTCGACTTCGGGGCGTTGCAGCCACTCGGGGTCCGTTTCGCCCTGGACCAGGTGGCGCAGGGAGCGGAGGTGGCTGCCGCCCGGGCCGGCGAGCAGCCGGTCGATCTCGTCGCCCACGGAGGGGGACGTGAGGTCCGCCCAGCCGACCACGGCCGCGATCAGCGGGTCCCGGGCGGCGAGTTCGAGCAGGTCCTCGGTCTCCGGGACGTCCGGCACGCACTGCACGACCACGGTGCGGTCGAGTCGGCGGCCCGCCACCGTGCCGGTGGCGGTGGCGCGCAGGTCGCCAGGGGTGAACGTGCGGCGGATCGACGTCAGGTCGGGCTCGTCGAGCCAGGGTTGCGGGCGCTGGACGAGGTCCCACAGGTGGTGGTGGGCGTCGATGAGCGCGGGGGGCCGACTGGTGGTCACGGGGGCTCCGGTGGGGGTGGGTCCGGCATGGGCGGCTCAGTCGGCGGTGTGGCCGCCGGGTTCGCTCAGGTGCCAGACCTCGGTGAGGTCGGTCCACTGGCGGGAGTCGCCCCGGTCGGGGAAGGGCTCCTGGCAGGGGTCGGTGAGCTGCCACCACTCCTGGGTCACCGGGTCGGCCTCCAGTTCCGCGATGTCGGCCTCGAAGTCCTCGCCGTGGTACTCGAAGTACGCGAACAGCACGTCGTCGTGGAGGTGGATGCTGTAGTTGCGGATCTTCGCCCGGTGCAGCGCTGCCTCGACCCCGGGCCAGACGGCGGAGTGGAGTTTCAGGTACTCCTCCCGGTGCTCGGGCCGAAGCCTGATGGTCTGGGCGAAGCGCTTCATGAGGATTCCTCCGATGTTTCGACGTTCACGCAGGCCGGGGCACCGAACGGCGAACGATAGCTGGGGGTGCGGGTGCGGAGTTCCAGCCGGAGCGTCGTCCGGATCCGGGTGGACGCGGGCAACCGCACCGTCAGGTAGGCGCCGTCGCAGACCTTCTCCAACTCGCCGACCACCGGCTCGGTGTGGCCGTAGTCGTACATGTCGCCGATCCAGCCCTCGTCCGTACAGATCGTGTACCGGGCCGAGGCGATCGTATGCTCGGCGAATGCGCCCGCCTGAATGATAATCGTCCGATCTTTGTCTGGCGAGAGGTTCACCAGCTCGACAGTGGTCGCCTCGGGATCGATGGAGGTGACCAGGGCCGCCACGTCCTGCGGCAGCCCCGCCCGCCGAGCCTGGGCGTCGTGGTAGCGCAGCCGGGCCTGCTGGAGGCCGCCGTTGTAGAGCACCTGGGGGCCGCCCCAGGTCAGCTGGACGAGGGCCTCGGTGGCGACCGGGTTGCACTGCTGCCACACGTGGATGTCGGCCTCCTCCACCGCCAGGTCGCGGTAGCGCTCCATCCGCCGCAGGCGGTGGCGCACCTGCGCCTGGGCGGCGGCGAGGATCCGCTCGGGGTAGTCCGGGTCGTCACCGGCGAGGAAGGCGAACCACGCCTTCTCGTGCCCGGACTCCTCCTTCGCGCGGAACGGCCGCACGGTGCTCCAGTCGAGGCCGTCCGCCTCGCGCAGCCGCTCTATCCGGGCGCGGTCGACCTCGGAGGCGGTGTGGTGCCACAGCGCCATCGGCACCGGCAGGGTGACCGGGTTGTAGTCGAACCAGCCCGAGTCGTTGTGCCGGAACGGGAGGTGGAGCGTCGGCTTGTCGGTGTCCGAGGCGAGTTCGACCGCCCACTTGGACCGGAGGCTGGAGTCCGCCTCGGTGAAGGGCATCAGCCTGGCCCGGGAGATGATGTCGTCGAGCGAGGTCCCGACCATCGAGAGGTAGTCGTCCTCCCCGGTGCTCACCGCGGCGGCCAGCGCCGCCACGCAGGCCGCGTGGCCCACACTGTGCCAGCCGTGCGGCCAGGACCAGCCGTAGTGGCCGCCGTACCAGCGGCCTTCGAGCAGGCCGCCGACGGCACCGTCCGGGCTGACGTTGTCCGGGACGAGTCCGCCGTTGGCCTCTGTGCGCTCCCGCCAGGCCCCGACGTACTCGACGATCCAGTCGCGGTAGCGCTGCTCGCCGGTCAGCACCCAAGCGTTGAGGACCAGGCCGGCCGCGGCGAGGTTGACCGCGGTGTCGCCGACGCCGATCCGCTCGCGCATCTGGGCGCCGAGCCGAGGGTCCGCCGAGAGCGGGTACGGGCCTTCCTGCGCCTCGGGGAGCCATTCGAGCGGGTAGCCGTACGTGTCCGCTTCCTTCTGCAACCAGGGGTAGACGTCGCCGTCGCTCACGCCCCGGCGGTCCGGGTCGCTGCCGTTGTGCGGGCGGGTGATGATGCGGTGCGCGGGGTCGTAGTTGCCGTGGGCCGGGTCGACGTACAGCTCGGCGAAGCGCAGGGCGCGCTCGGACCAGCGGTCGGGGTCGGCCATGCACAGGAAGTAGAGCAGCAGCAGGCTCTCGCCCTGGTGGAACCAGTCGTAGCCGCGCTCGTACTCGCCCCGGAGCATGCCCAGTTCGGTCAGGTGCGCGGTGACGCCCTCCCAGTGCCTGCCGCTGGCGTCCAGGAGGTCGTCGGCCCCGCCCAGCAGGTACAGCTGCGGCCAGTTGAAGAAGACCTCGTAGAAGTCGTCCACACCGTCACGGGTGGTCAGCCGGCCGTTGTAGTTCAGCCGGCCGTCGGGGCCGGTGAACTCGCGGGCGAAGCGGCGCCAGCCGTGGTCGAGCAGGTCGAACAGCTCGCGCTGCGCCAGCGCCCAGCCGGGCGGTTCGAGCAGCGGCACCGAGGCCCGGATCTCGGCCGGTGAACCCGTGGCGTCCTCGCCCGGGGAGGGGTCGGTGGAGCTGGGGGACATGGGGAGGTTCTCCGATCGGGGTGACGGCACGGGTGTCATTCCTTGGTGGCTCCGGCGAGCATCCCGCTGACCAGGAAGCGCTGGGCGAAGAGGAAGACGACCAGGACCGGGGTGATGGCGACCAGGGTCGCGAGGGCCAGCTGCGGCCGCTCGATGGCGAGCGAACCGGCGGTCGGGTTGAACTGCGGCACGCTGCTGAGCAGGTTGCCGACGCCGACCTGGACCGGCATCTGGTCGTCCTGGGGCAGCATCACGTACGGCAGGAAGTAGTTGGTCCAGTTGGCGACGAAGCTGAAGAAGCCCACGAGCGCGATGACCGGCGTCGCCAGCGGCAGGGCGATGTGGAGGAAGACACCGAGTTCCGAGCAGCCGTCCATCCGTGCGGCCGCCAGCAGGTCCTTCGGCACGGCGGTGGTGAAGTAGATGTACGTGAGGTACACGCCGAACGGGTAGAACGCGTACGGCAGGATGATCGACCACATGGTGCCGATCAGGTGCGCCGCGTTGACCTCCAGGAACAGCGGCACGACCAGGGTGGCGCTCGGCATCAGCATCACGACCAGGGTCGAGACCAGCAGCAGGCGCCGGCCGCGGAACTCGGTCATGGCCAGCGCGTACCCCGCGGGCACCGACACGCAGAGGGTGATGGCCAGGGAGATCACCGCGTACAGGGCGGAGTTGCCGAGCCACTGCAGGATCGCGCCGTCCTGGAAGCCCCTCAGGGCGTCCCAGTTGGCCAGGAGGGCGTCCCAGGAGCCGAAGGAGAGCGGGTTGTCGTGGACCAGTTGCTGGTCGGTCTTGGTCGCCGCGAGGACGAGCCAGAGCACCGGCAGCACGAAGAACGCGGCGAAGACCGCGAGGACGGAGCCGGTCAGCAGCCGGTACGACGCGTTCCGTACGGGCCGGTGCCTCCGCCGGGACGCCCGGTGTGGAGCTCGGGTCATGGCACTCGGTTCCCGTTCCTCGCGTGGTGCGGCGGTGACCGCGGTGGCAGGGGTCTCAGTCGGCATCGAAGAATCCCGACCGTGCGACGAAGAAGCCGGCGGCCGTCACGCTGACGACCAGGAGCTCCATCGAGACCGCCGCCGCGCCGTTGACGTTGTTCATCTGGAAGGCGAAGTCGTAGGTCAGCTGGTTGAGCGAGTAGTCGCGCCCGGCCACGCCCACACTGGCGAGGGAGAGCAGCTGCGGCTCGACGAAGAGCTGCGCGCCGCCCGCGAAGGCCAGGATCACCATGTAGACGATCCACTTGCGGAGCATGGGGATCTGCACGTGCCGGGCGGTCTGCCAGGCGCCCGCACCGTCGATCCGCGCGGCTTCCAGGACGTCGTGCGGGATGTTGTTGAGCGCGCCGTACATGACGACGATCCAGCCGCCGGCCCCGGTCCAGAACGCGATCGCGGTGAACAGCACCGGGAGGTTGCCGGGCGCGATGACCTCGCCGAAGGTGTCGAAGCCCAGCAGGCCCAGCAGCGAACTGACCGGACTCACCGTCGGATCGAGCATGAACAGCCACACCAGCACGCTCGCGGCGCCCGCGAGCGCCCCGGGGATGTAGTAGAGGAAGCGGAGCGTGCGACTGATCGGCCCCGAGGAGAGGCGGTGCAGCAGCAACGCCAGCCCCACCACGAACACCACCAGCGAGACCAGCCAGAACAGCAGGTAGAGCGCCACGTGGCCGATCGCGTCCACGAAGCGGAAGTCCTGCGCCGTGGAGACGAAGTTGGCGAGCCCGGTGAACGAGCCGCCGGCGTCGGTGAAGGCGAAGTAGATCGCGTAGCCGGTCGGCAGGACGCCGAAGGCGACCAGCAGCAGCGCGTAGCCGGCGACGAAGGCCAGGCCGGCCCGGCTCCCGCGGGCGCCGCCGCGGCGCCGGCGGGAGCCGACCGAGGAGGAGTCGAGGGTCACTGCGAGACCTTGTATCCGAACGACTGGGCGTGCTTGACGATCGAGTCCTGCCAGGCGGGCAGCATGGAGGTGACGGTCTGCCCCTGGGTCAGACCGGGCTTGACCGTGGCGGCCCAGACCGCTTCCTGGCTGAACTGGCCCGAGCCCCAGCCCGACCACACCTGGGAGGAGGCGTCCTTGAGGGCGCCGAGGTCACCGGCGTAGTACCCGCCGGCCGCCTGCGCCTTGAGCCACTCCTCGGCGGCGGGCGCGTAGGCCGGGAAGCCCGGGGACTTCTGGGCCTGGTAGGCGTTGTCGGTGGTGACCCACTTGAGGAAGTCGGTGGCCGCCTTGAGGTGGGTGGAGTGCTGCGACACCAACCAGGTGCCGCCGCCGACGTTGCCGGTGGCCGGCTCGGTGTCGCCCTGCCACTGGGGCATCGGGGCCGCGCCGATCGTCTTCTCCGGCACCTTGAGCGTGTCCCGGAACACCGCGCCGCCGAACCACGCCGGGCCGGGCATGAGCAGGACCTTGTCGGCCTCGTTCTTGGCGAAGTCGGTGCTGAAGACCCCGCTGACGGACATGGACTTGTTCTTGATCAGGCCGTCCAGGAGCGTGGCCATCCTGGTGCAGTCCTCGCCGGTGGTGTTCACCGAGACCGCCTTGGGGCCGGTGATGTGGTTGGCCCCGCACTTGCTCGCCCAGAGGTAGATCTCGGGGGCGAAGGAGTCCCCGGCGTCGCCCACCAGGTAGCCGGGGTGCTCGGCGGCCACCTTCTCGCCCAGCGTCCGGTACTCCTCCCAGGTCTTCGGGACGGTGTAGCCGAACTGCTGCATCAGCGGCGCGTTGTACCAGAGCACGGTCTGCGAGAGGTCGTTGCGCAGGCAGTAGACGGTGCCGTTGACCGTACAGACGTCGTTGGCGCCCTTGGCGAAGCCGTTCAGGGTGTCCGCCGGGATCAGGCCCTTGTCGAGCGGTGCCGCGAAGCCGGCGTCGACCGCCCAGGTCGCCTCGTTGTTCTGGGAGCTGAACACGACGTCGGGCCAGCCCTTGCCGGTCCGGTTGAACAACTGGACCTTGGTCTGGAGGTAGTTCGAGCCGTTGGCGTCGCCGTCGTAGGAGACGATGTCCAGCTTCACCTCCGGGTGCAGCGCCTGGTACTGCTTCGCGGCGGCCACCCTGGTCGCGTCGACCCAGACGGTCAGTGTGCCGTCGGACTGCACCGCCTGGGCGAAGCCGTCCTTGGTGGTCTTTCCGGAGGAGCCGCCACTGCTACAGGCGGCCACGGTCATCACCAGGGTCGCCGCGCAGGCGGCGAGCATCACCGCTCGTCTCTTGCCGGACACTGCTTCCCGGCCGACCGGAGGCTTGTTGACGGTCATCATCGACTCCACTGCAGAGGCCCCGAACTGATCGGGAGGTGGGGGGAGGGCGACGCCGGACCGTCCCGGTACGGCGTCGGATACCGAAGGGCCGCCGTTCCGCTGCCGCCCTGGGAGACCATTAGCCGCCCTATCGAGTGGGTCGTCAAGTGTTCACACAGTCTTATTCAGACTGATTTGGGACCGCCTACCGGGCTCTGCACGGCGGTTGTGATGCTTTTTTAGGCACTTGTCTGCTTTTGTTGGTCGATTCGCGCCATGAAGCTCGATGGAATGAGTAGGACTCATTGCCGCCTGCGGTAAGCTGGGCCAGCTCGCCGACGCGCAGCCTCGCCTCGCGCCCCACCCCGAAGGCAGGACAGATGAACGACACGCCCACGCCTCAGACCGCGCTGCCCGCGCAGGTCTCCCCCGCCCCCGGGGCGGCGCCGACCGGTCCGGGCGAGGAGCGGCGGGACTACCGGCCGGGATACGAGATCGTGTCGGAGCAGATCCTCGAGTACATCGCCGAGGCACGCCTGGTGGCGGGCGACCGGCTCCCCACGGAACACGATCTGGCCAAGACGCTGAACACCAGCAGGGCCGTGGTCCGGGAGGCCGTGAAGATCCTCTCCGCGCTCGGCCGCGTCCGGGCGCACAAGGGGCGCGGCCTGTTCGTCGCGGACGACGAGGGCATGCTCATCACCAGCCGCTGGGGCGGTTTCTTCCGTCCCGTCGACCTGGACCACGTCCTGATGCTGTTCGAGTTCCGCAAGGTCCAGGAGATGGCCGCCAGCAGTCTCGCGGCCACCCGGGCCACACCCGCCGAACTGCGCACCATCGAGGTCGCCATGCAGCAGTGCCGGCACGGGGCCTCCCACGGCCAGGTCGACGTCTTCAACCAGGCGGACGACGAGTTCCACACGGCCGTGGCCACTGCCGCCCACAACACCTTCCTGCTCAGCGCCGTGCGGGACGCCCGCAGGCTGCAGCGCCAGTCCAGTGCCATCGGCATCCACGACGTGCTCAGCGAAGGGACCCAGGCGGCGGTCGAGGAGCACGAGGCGATCTACCGGGCCATCCGTGACGGCCGGCCCGACGAGGCCGCCACGGCCACGGCAGCACACCTCGACCGGACGCTGGAGGACTACCGCCGGGAGATCCAGCGGCGCCTGTTCGGCTAGCGGCCGCCCGTTCGCAGCGCGGCGGCGAGGCGGCGAGGCGGCGAGGCGGCGAGGCGGCGAGGATCCCCTCTCCCGACCGGGCGGTATCGCCCGGACTCCCCGACCGGACACCACCGCTCTCAGGAGACGGTCGACGGGTCCGGCGCGCGGCGACGGGTGTGGGCTTCCGCCAGAAGGAGGTACGCGGCGGCGGTCCAGGTGTAGGCGCGGTCGCGCAGTCCGGCGCCGGTGAGGGCGTCGAAGTTCTCGGCGAAGCCGGAGGTCTCGCACAGCGAACGGAAGCGGGCGCTGACCTCGTCGGCGAGGTCGGTGTGGCCGGCTCGACGGAGTCCGTCTTCGATCAGGACGGTCGACGGTGCCCAGATCGGGCCGCGCCAGTAGCCGTCCTCCTCGTAGCAGGGGGAGTCGGGGTGTTCGGTGGCCAGGCCGTGGTCGGTGAGGTGGCCGCGGATGCGGTCGGCGAGCTTGGCGCCGATGGACTGCGGCAGGTGCTCCCCGAGCACGATCGGCATCAGGTCCAGCAGGCTGCGGCTGTGGGTGGTGGTGCCGGTGTGCGGTGAGCGGGCGAGGAACCGATCGCCGTCCCACAGCTGGTCGAGCAGGGCGGCGAGGACGGTGTCGGCGAGGGCGGTGAACTCGTCGGCTTCCTCCACGCGGTCGAGCTCGCCGGCCATCCTGGCGAGCTCCTTGAGCTGCAGGACGAGGAACGAGGCCAGATCGGGTGCCTCGACCAGACGACGGGAGTCGAAGGTGGTCGCGTTGTCCCAGCCGCTGTCGTTGCCGTGGTGGTAGTGCGGCAGAGCCGAGCCGGGGGCGCGGCGGGCATCCAGCCAGAACCGGGTCCATTTCCTCAAGCGCTCGTACGCGACGGTGAGTTGCCGGCCGGTCAGCGGTTGTGGCAGGCGCTCGCGCAGGCGGTGCAGGGCCCAGCCGTGGATGGGCGGCTTGACGAAGTTGTAGAGGACTTCGGAGTGCGTGACCGAGTCCGGCAGGGCCCCTCGCTCGTCCTGGTGGTCGAACGGCAACTGGAACTGGTCCCAGGCGAGTTCAGGGGAGGCAGGGGCGACGGCCAGGGCGTTGAAGCAGTGGTCCCAGCTCCAGACCTTGTCCATCCAGTGCTTCGACATCAGGATGCCGGGGCGTTTCAGGAAGCCTTCGGGGCGGACGGTGGCGGACCACAGGACGTAGGCGGCGAGGTCGGCGGAGGGAGCGGTGTCGGTGAGGGGGGCGGCCAGATCCCGCGTGAAGGAGCGGAAGGCCGCCCGCGCGCGGTCGGTGACCGTGTCGAAGTCGTCGCCGGTGGCGTAGGGGGTGCGGGCGCTGTCCGTTTCCTCGATCACGGCCTCCCATTCGGGCGCACCGCGGAGGGTCAGGCGCCGGTCGGCGTCGGCGAGCCCTTCGGCGCCGGCGGTATCGGCGAAGGCGCCGGACAGGAGGGTGATGCGGTAGCGGCGTCCGGTTTCGTAGGAACTGAACTGGTAGGAGCCGTCGACCGGGTCGCGGTAGAGGTACGTGCCCGTGAACGGGGTCAGCTTCCCCTCAGCGGGGGTGATGGCGAGGGACAGGTTCCGGCCGCGTACCCGAAGGGTACTGGCGCTCTCGTAGGCGAACTCGACACGGCCTTCCGCGGCGGCCACGGTGAGGAGACCGGGCGTGGGGTGCCAGGCGGCCGGCGCCCGGTTCCCGGTGCCGGGTATGAGGGGCAGCAGGCGCAGGACGGCGTGCATGCCGTTCTTGTGGGAGACCAGGTGCAGGTCACGGGTGCGGGTGTGCAGTGCGGTGACCGGTGACAGGTTGAACCAGGACCCGTAGTGACTGAACGGTATGTCCTCAAGGGCGAACGCCGGGCCGTGGGCGATGTCGGTCAAGGCAGAGCTCACTTCTTGGTCGGATGTCGGGTGTGCGGCATCGGGCGGTCAGTCCTTGACCGCTCCGGAGGTGACGCCCGCGGCGATGTAGCGCTGGGCGAGGACGAGGATCAGGGCGGCGGGGATCGAGGCCACGACGGCGGTCGCCATGATCGCGTTCCACTGCTGGTTGTTGTTGCCGATGTAGTGGTAGATGCCGAGCGTGATCGGCTGGTTGGGCCCGCCGTTGTCGAGCGTGCTCGCGAAGACGAAGTCCGACCAGGACCACAGGAACGCGAAGAGGGACACGGTGACGACGGCGTTCCGGCTCATCGGCAGCACGATCGACAGGAACGTGCGCACGGGCCCGGCACCGTCGATCTGGGCGGCCTGCACGAGTTCCCCGGGAATCCCGGACATGAACGCGGTGAAGATCAGCACGCCGAACGGCACCGCGAGGGTGGAGTCCGCCACGATCAGGCCGGGCACGGACTCCATGAACCCGAGGTTCACATAGATGCTGTAGAAGCCCATCGCCATGATGACTCCGGGCACCATCTGGGCCACGAGCATCAGGAACGACACCAGGCCGCCGCCGCGGGGCCGAAGCTTCGCCAGGGCGTACCCGGCGGGCGCGGCCAGGGCGACGGTCAGTGCCACGGTGCCCAGACCGATGAACAGGCTCGTTGCCAGGTAAGGGAGTTGCTGGCCCAGGACCAGCCGGTACCCCTCGAGCGTCCCGTGGATCGGCAGCAGGTCCGGGGTGGCCTTGCGCATGTTCCGGTCTTGGGTCAGCGAGACGTTGACCATCCAGTAGACCGGGAAGAGCATGGCCGCGGTGAACAGGACGCCCAGGGCGGTCCTCCACCACGCGCGGTTGCGGGGGCGGCGGGACGCCGCGGCGTCGGCGGGGCGCGGGCCCGGGGCGGTTGCGGAGCTCATGATGCGTTCTGCTTTCGCTGGACGCGGACGTACAACAGGCCGAAGACCAGGGCGATCAGGACCAGGAGGTTGCCGACGGCGGAGCCCGGGCCGAAATGGGGCAGCAGGTTGCCGAAGCCGAGGCGGTAGGACCAGGTGGCGAAGGTGGTGGACGAGTCGTTGGGACCGCCCTTCGTCATGATCCAGATGATGTCGAAGACCTTCAGCGTGTAGACCAGGCCCAGCAGCAGCGTGATCGCCGACACCGGGCGCAACAGGGGGAAGGTGATGCGCCAGAACCGCTGCCAGGCGTTGGCGCCGTCCAGGGCCGCGGCCTCGTACAGCGAATCGGGGATGGTCTGCAGCCCGCTGTAGAGCACGACCAGGTTGAACGGGACGCCGATCCAGATGTTGGCGACGACGACCGACGCCAGCGACCAGGACGGCGATGTCAACCAGTTGACCGGGCCGACGCCGAGCGTGTGCAGCACCGCGTTGACGACACCGGAGTCGCTGTTCAGCATCCACGACCAGGTGGATGCCGACACGATCAGCGGCAGCAGCCACGGGACCAGGAAGAGCGCCCGCAGGGTGGACGACAGCGGGAAGTGCTTGACGAAGAACACCGCGAGCGCGAGCCCGATCGAGTACTGGAAGAACAGGGAGACGCCGGTGAAGATCACCGTGTGCGTCAGTGCCGGCCAGAACGTCGGGTCCTGGACGACGTCGCTGTAGTTCCGCAGCCCCGTGAACGGGGCGCCGCCCTGCACGAACGACCGCACGGTGTAGTTGTGCAGGGACAGGTCGATGTTGCGGTACAGCGGGTAGGCGTAGAAGACGGCCAGGTAGACCACCACCGGGGCCAGGAACCCCCAGGCGGTCCATTGCTGCGAGCGCGGCTTGCCCCCCGGGGCCTTCCCGGCGGAGGCAGCCGGTGCGGGTACGGTGGTCGCCGCCCCCCGTCGGGCCCGCGCGGGCGGAGCTGCCGCCATCTGCGTGGTGTCGGTCATCAGCGAGAGGTCCTTTGTGGACGGGCCCGCGCGGCAGCGCCGGAGCCCGGGGTTGCCGGATGAGAGCCGGAGGCTCTTACTTGGTGGCCGCGGCCTGGGCCGCGGCCAGGGCGTCCTTCGGCGACTTCGCACCGGTCAACGAGGACTGCACGGCTCCCCACAGCTGCTCGGAGATCTCGGGGTACTTCGTGCCCAGGTTGTCGCCGGTGCGGCCCTTGGCAGCGGTGACGGCCTGCACCCACACCGCCAGGTCCGGGTTGGCGGCGACCTGCTTGTCCTGCACGGCCTTGGTCGGAGCCACGTAGGACAGCGTGGTGTCGGTGGCCACCAGGTTCTCCGCACTGGTCAGGCAGGACACCAGTTTGGCGCTGGTGCCGTAGCGGCCCTTGTCGCTCTGCACCGGCACCGTGACGAACTCGCCGCCGGTGGGTGCCGCGGCGGTGCCGCCGTTCATGGTGGGGATCGGCAGGATCCCGTAGTCGAAGCCGGTCTTCTTCGCGTTCGCGAGCTGCCACGTGCCGTTCTCGGCGAAGGCGAACTGCCCGGTGGCGAACTCCTGCCAACTGGTCGTCTGGGTGTTGTTGATGACCGAGTTGGGCGCGTAGCCGCTCTTGAGCCAGTTCTGCCACAGCGACACGGCGGACACGGCCTGGTCCGAGGCGACGTCGGTCAGCCGCGCACCGGAGCCCCAGTACCAGGGCAGGAACTGGAAGCTGCCCTCCTCGGTGCCGATGGCGGAGAAGGTGATCCCCTTCTTGCCCGCGGCCTTCACCTTCTCCAGGGCGGCGTTGAGCGAGGCCCAGTCCTTGATGCTCGCCACGTCGACTCCGGCAGCCTGGAGGACGCCCTTGTTGTAGTACAGGGCCAGCGTGTTCGCACCGATCGGCGTCCCGTACGTCTTGCCGCCGCTCTGACCGGCGCTCAGCAGGTTGGGCAGGACCTGCGAGGTGTCGATCTCGTTCTCGTCGGTACCGGTGAGCACGCCGGCCTCGGCCAGCGTGGACACGACCGGGTTGTCGACGATCAGTACGTCCGGCGAGTTGCCCTGCTGCGCCGCCATCAGTGCCTTGTTGGTCAGGTCGCTCGTGTCGAACGCGGTCCGCTTGACCGTCACACCGGCCTGCGTGCCGCAGTTGTTCAGCAGCTTCGCCCAGTCGGAGCCGCCGTCGAACTGCGGGTAGGGGTCCCAGATCGTGTAGGTCCCCGAAGCCGAGCCGGACGAGCCGGCGGACGTCCCGGAGGATCCGCTGCAGGCCGAGGCGCCGGTGACGACGATCGCGACGGCCAAAGAGGCGAGTGCGAGTCTGCGAGAGGCGGTGCTGTTCATGGCGCGTTGTCCCTTTCCGACCTGCGGCGTCGCGGAGTCAGAAGAAGTGAGCGGAGGCTCTGGATGCGTTACGCGGAGATGTCGAACCGGTTGCGCGAACCGGTTCGACTGGGAACCTAGGCCGACCTACGGCTGTCGTCAAGAGGCCTGCGCGGCTTGCCATCTGGCACTGCCCGTCACACCCCGAGTCTCACCGCAGGGGTGGACACGGATGGCCCGGATCTGTTTCGCCATGTGTAGTCGAACCGGTTCGTTCGCCTTAGGATGGCGGCCACGACAGGGCCACGAGGGAGCGGAATGAACATCGGCGAGATCGCACGCCGTGCGGGAGTGTCACGCAGCACGGTCTCCTACGCGCTGAGCGGCAAGCGGCCCGTCTCCGAGGCCACGCGCAAGCGCATCCAGTCCGTCATCGACGAACTGGGCTACCGCCCGAACGCCTCAGCCCGTGCCCTCGCCGAAGGCCGGACCCGCACGATCGGCCTGGTGATCCCGCCGGCCGGCAGTCGCCTCACCCACATGCAGCTGGATTTCGTGGGCAGCGTGGTCGATGCGGCCGCGAAGGCGGACCTCGACGTCCTGCTCTCCCCGTCGGGCGGTGATCACGACCGCTCCTTCGAACGGCTGGTGTCGGAGAGCCGCGTGGACGGTGTGATCCTCATGGAGATCCGCCTGGAGGACGCCCGCGTCGACCGCCTGCGTGAGGCGCGCATGCCGTTCGTCGGCATCGGCCACCCGGCGGACGACCCGGGCATGTTCTGGGTCGATGTCGACTACGCCGGGCTGATCGACCACTGCGTTCGGCACCTCGCCGACCTGGGGCACCGCCACATCGCCCTGCTGAACCGATCTCCCGAGCTCGTCGCCGCCGGCTACGCGCCGGGTCACCGGGCCAGCGCCGGCTTCCAGCGAGCGATCACCGAACTCGGCCTCCAAGGGACCGAACTGCTGTGCGGCGATGACGCCCGCTCCGGCCAGAGGTGCATCACCGGCCTGCTCGAAGGCCATCCCGAGGTCACCGCGCTCGCCACGATCAACGAGGCTGCACTTCCGGGAGTCCAACGTGCCTTGCAGGAAGCCGGATTGGTGGTCCCCCGGGACTTCTCCCTCACCGGCGTCGTCGCCAGCCAATGGGCGGAGGACTTCCGTCCCCCACTGACGGCCGCGGACATGCCGAGCGATCAGTTGGCCGCCCGGGCCATGTCCTTGCTCATCGAGATCATGGGCAATCCGTCGACGCCGACCCAGCACGTCCTGATGAGCCCCCCGATCTCGCTGCGCCGCAGCACTGGTGCGGCTCCTGCCGGTTCCCCTGCAAGGACGGTCCGTCAGGACTGAGGCGCCCCAAGGCCCGGAGCGGGGCGCTCACCGGCGGCGGACACCACGGTCACGCCGCTCCGGTGTCCGCGTTCTCCAGCACCTGGATGCCGGGGGCCGGGCATATGTGTGCGTTAACGCTATCGATGCGCGACGCCTTGACGCCCGCGCCGACACGTGACCATAGTGATGCCGTCGCGGGGCCCGAAGCCTCCAGGGCCTCAGAGGCCCTCGCCGCCCATCGGTCGTCGGCGTCGACACCCGGCGCGCCCCTTCCTTCTCCATCGTCCGTGGAGACGTCGCGCCCTCTGCGAGAAGAAACGGCTTCCCCGAGCACCTCGACGTCCGCATCGGGGAAGGACTTCGCGACCGCGCCCGCACCTGGACCGCCGGCAGCTGCCTCCTGCTCGCCGAGGACCACGCCAGGCGCACCTCCCCCCAGAGCGACGACCGCCGGAGCGCACGACACCGGCAGGTCGCCGGAACCAACCCACCCCACCAGTCGGGAGAGCCGCCATGCAGCCGCACCGCCGCAGACTGACCGTCAGCCTCGCCGCCCTGCTCACCACCCTGGCCGCCGGGGTCGTCCCCGCCACCAGCGCGCACGCCGCCGACACCGGCGTGAGCGTCGACTTCTCGACCGCCGGGGGCGCCCCCGGCTACCGTGCCTCGGGCACGATCTACGGGCTGACCCCCGACGGGTCGCTGCCGCCGGACCACTTCTACCAGGACATCAAGTGGCACTTCGAGCGGGCCGGCGGCGCGCAGCTCAACGGTGGCGGCTACGCCACCAGCCTCGCCGACTACCGGACCCGCTGGAACGCCACCCTCGCCCAGTACAAGCGCACCGTCTCCCTCGGCGGCACGTTCGTCATCCTGCCGCACGACCTGTGGGGCGCCGACGGCACCACCAACCAGGCCTTTCCCGGCGACAACGGCAACTGGACGCAATTCGACGACTTCGTCAACCAGCTCATCTCCGACGTCAAGGCCAACAACATGACGGTGGAGTGGGACCTGTGGAACGAGCCGGACCAGAACGGCTTCTGGAGCCGGCCCCAGAGCCAGTACCTGCAGATGTGGTCGCGGTTCCACGCCGCCGTGCGGGCCGGCCTCCCCGGGCAGCTCATCGTCGGCCCCAGCAGCGCGACCCCGCCCGGCTCCTCCAACACCTGGTGGACCACCTTCCTGAGCTACGTCAAGGCCAACAACGTCGCCCCCGACATCTACAGCTGGCACGCCATCCCGCACGACCCAGTCCTGGCCGTCAGCAACGCCAACTCGACTCTCGCCGCCGCGGGCCTGACCAACACCCGCCCGTACCAGATCAACGAGTACGCCGGGCTCGAGCAGCAGAACCCAGGTGGCGGCGGCTGGTTCATCAGCCGTTTGGAACGGGCCGGCGCCGACGGCCTTCGCTCCAACTGGGGAGGGGGCCCCGGCCTGCACGACTACGAGGCCGGCCTGCTCACCAAGAACAGCTCCGGTCAGTACCTGCCGAAGGGCGAGTGGTTCCTCTACCGGTACTACGGCTCCCAGACCGGAAACATCGTGAGCCTCACGCCCGGTACCAACACCGACGGGCTGGCGACCAAGGACAACACCGCGCGCAACGCGAAGATCCTGCTGGGCGACAACGGCAACACCGGCAACGTCACCGTCGGTCTCAACCGCCTCGACACCACCTCGGTGGTGGAGAACGGCCGGGTGCGCGCGATCGTCCAGCGCATACCGAACAACGGCGGCGGCGCGGTGACCGGACCGGTGACGGTCTCCGACCAGACCCTGACCGTGAGCAACAACTCGGCGTCGGTGAACGTGCCCTGGACGGACGCCACGGACGGTTACACCGTCACCCTGCTGCCGCCGTCCAACACCACCATCTCCACCGTCGCCGTCGTACAGCACAGCGGCCAGTGCCTGGACGACACCAATCTCAGCACCACCGACGGCACCCAGTACCAGCAGTACAACTGCGAGGGCGGCTACCAGCAGATGCTCGACCTCAAGCCGGTCGCCGGGCGCGCGAACACCTACACCGTCGTCAACGAGCGCAGCGGCAAGTGCCTTGACGTCTCGGGCGCTTCCACGGCCGACGACGCCGCCGTCATCCAGTGGACCTGCAGCGGCGGCACCAACCAGATGTTCACCCTCCAGCCCGTCACCGCGCTCGGCAACAGCCAGGACTACCAGCTCGTGGCCGTCCACAGCGGCAAGTGCGTCGACGTCAGCGGTGTCTCCACCGCTCCGGGCGCCCTCGTCCACCAGTGGACCTGCGACCCGGCGAGCAACCTGGTCGACAAGAGGAACCAGATCTGGCGCCTGACCGGCAAGGCATGACCTGCCGCGCCCGCCCGCCGGGCACCGGGTCGACGGGCGGAGCGGCCGCGCGGCACGCCGACCGGGCCGTGTTCGAGGGGCTCGGCGTCGAGGCAGCCGCACGACGCGGCGGGGCCGTCGACCAGCTGGACCAGCTCGCCCACGGGCTTCCGAGCGGCCCCCGCTGACGGCACGTCGAACGAGCCCCCGGCGGCCCGGCCCTTCCGGGCCGCCGGCGGCTCATCGAGCCGCCGGCGCGGCTTCGTCCCTTGCTACTTCCGGCTCCACTGCTGGTTGTTGCCGCCGTTGCAGGTCCACAGCTGGACGAGGGCGCCGTTGGCGGTGGAGCCGCCGGAGACGTCCAGACACAGTCCGGACAGGGCGCTGGTGATGGTGCCGTCACTGTTGACGTTCCACTGCTGGTCGCTGCCGCCGGTGCAGTCCCAGATCTCGGTCTGCAGGCCGTTGGTCGTGGCCGCGCCCGGCACGTCCAGGCAGCGGCTGGAGCCACTGCCGCGCAGCGCGGTGCCGGCGCTGCCCCCGCCGCCCGGATTGGCTGTGGACTTCGCGTAGGTGGTCGAGTAGTCGTCCGAAGTCGACAGGCCCACGGGCACGTTGGGGCCGGTGATGAAGTTGTCGTCCGGGTCGGCCCAGTTCACGCCGTGGAACTGGGCGGTGGCGGATGCCGCCTGGGTCGCCTGCGTGGTCGGCACGGCCTGCGCCACGCCGGCGGTCAGCAGCCCCGACAGGGCCAGGGCCGTGGCCGCAAGGCCGGCGATCACGTGCCGGGCGGCCCGCCGAAGGCTGCGGCCGGTACGGGGTCGGCTCTGGGGGCCCGGGAGTTCGCGGGTTCGTCCGTTGCCGCTTCTTTCGAACGGCGGAAGAAGTGCCGGTTCATCGTGGCCATGCAGTCTCCCTGGGGGTGGGGTGGAGCTGATCGAGCGGAACGTGGGCGCCGACCAGGACGGTCTCGGAGATCCGCAGGCCGCCGGGCGGACGCGAGGAGGATCTCCGGATGGTCCGACCCCTCGGCCGGAGGGGAACGGGGCAGTCGGCTCGGTCGGCCCGGCGGCACCCGACGTCCGGCGGCATGCCCCGTAGAGATATCACGCCTCCCTGGCCGCCAAACATCCTATGAGTGCCGAGCAGTCATCCAACGCGCTGCAGAGGGGACGGATCGTCAGATTCCGTCCTCATATTGATGAAACCCGCCTCTGAGCCAGGTCAGCAGCTCCGTCGAGCACCCGGATACATCCCATGTATCGGCGGCGAGCAGCTCGTCCTGTCCGATGCCTTGACAGTTGTCACGAGGCTGCCAGAATCGGCTGGGCCGCTTCTGTTATCGCTCACATTTCCACGCCTTGCACGCGGCAGGCCGTGTCGAGCCGCACGGCATGCGCTGCCCGAGCTTCGGTGTCACGGCCCAGAACGCCCCCACCCAACGACGAAGGATCCAGCCATGGCGATCAACAGACGTGTCTTCCTGTCGAGTGCCGCCGGCATCGTTGCCGCCGCGACGGCGAACCTGACGCTCGGTACGACGAGGGCACTCGCGGCTCCGTCGTCCTACTCGCCCACCTGGGCCTCGGTGGATCAGCACCCGCCGGCGCCGGAGTGGTTCCAGGACGCCAAGTTCGGGATCTACTTCCACTGGGGCGCCTTCAGCGTCCCGGCGTACGGCAGCGAGTGGTACCCGCGGAACATGTACATCGGTGGAAGCGATGTGAACACCCATCACATCGCCACCTACGGGGACCCGTCGGTCTGGCCCTACAACAACTTCCTCGACGGGGCCCGCGACAAGGCCGGCAACTGGGTGCAGTTCTCGCCCAAGCCGGTCTCCCAGGGCGGGAACTTCGACCCGGACGCCTGGGCCCAGCTCTTCGTGGACGCCGGCGCCAGGTTCGCCGGGCCGGTGGCGGAGCACCACGACGGCTTCTCGATGTGGAACAGCACGGTCAACGAGTGGAACTCGGTGCAGCGGGGACCGAAGCTGAACCTCCTGCAGATCTTCCGCGACGCGATCCGGGGCAAGGGCCTGAAGCTGCTGGTGGCGATGCACCACGCCTACAACTTCAACGGCTACTACGACCACGCGCCGGCGCAGCCGACCGCCAGCCTGCAGAAGCTCTTCGGCCAGCTGGGCGCCACGGCGGAGAACCAGCTCTGGTACGACAAGCTCAAGGAAGTCATCGACCTGGCCCAACCGGACATCCTGTGGGAGGACTTCGACCTCTCCAAGGTCGACGAGACGCAACGCCTGAACTTCCTCTCCTACTACTACAACCAGGCCCTGGGCTGGGGCCGGGAGGTCGTGGCCACCTACAAGGACGGTTACGACAACCTCGGCGAGGTCTTCGACTACGAACGCGGCGGCCCGGGCGACATCGCCGACCCGTACTGGCTGACCGACGACAGCATCAGCAGCTCCAGCTGGTGCTACACCGTCGGCATCGGCTACTACTCCACCCAGCAGATGCTGCACGCCCTGATCGACCGGGTCAGCAAGAACGGCAACATGCTGCTCAACATCGCCCCCATGGCGGACGGGACGATTCCCCAGGGTCAGAAGGACGTCCTGCTGGGCATCGGCGACCACCTCCACCGGTTCGGCGAGTCCGTGTACGCCACCCGGGCGTGGACGGTCTACGGGGAGGGGCCCACCAAGATGGGCGGTGGCTCGTTCACCACCCCCGTGGCGGGCACGAACAAGGACTTCCGGTTCACCCGCAGCAAGGACGGCACCGTCCTGTACGCCACGGTCCTCGGCTGGCCCGGGAGTTCCACGACCATCAGCACCCTGGCGAGCGGCCGCATCGACCTCGGCTCCCTGACCTCGGTCCAGTTGCTCAACGCGACCGCAGGCACGTACACCAGCCTGCCCGCCCCGACCCAGGCGGGCGACGGCCTGCAGATCACGCTGCCGTCGTCCTCGGCCCCTTTCAGCGCCCTCGCCTACGTCCTGAAGTTCACCTTCTCCGGTCGGATTCCCGTCCTCCAGCCCGGCGGCACCGGCGTGGCCACCGCGTACAGCGACATCACGTACGCGGGCACGGCGGCCGCCCTGGTGCTGGGCGGCTACACAGCCGCCCAGTTGCAGAGCGCGGGGATGGCGGCGAATACCATCTCGTCCCTGCGGGTTCCGGCCGGCTACCAGGTGATCGGCTACTCCGGCGACAACTTCACCGGGACGGCGTGGACCTTCAGCGCGGACAACCCCGACCTGCGCAACACCGGCAACAACGACGCCATCACCTCGCTGAAGGTGATCTTCAACCCGGCCGCCTACTTCCGGATCAGCAACGTCACCGACGGCCTGGCCCTGGACAGCGGCGGCAACGTCGCCTCGGGCAGCAGCCTCAAGCAGTGGACCTGGAACGGCAGCCCCAACCTCCAGTGGCAGGCGGTCGACCTCGGCAACGGCTACTACAAGCTGGTCAACCGCACCAACGGGATGGTCGCCGACGGCTGGGGCGCCACCTCCGACGGGGCACCCGCGCAGCAGGCTCCCTGGAACGGCGGCACCAACCAGCAGTGGCAGATCACCAACCGGGGCAACGGCCTGTACAGCATCGCCAACCGCACCACGGGCCTGGTCCTGGACGGCGGGGGCCAGGTCGCCGACGGCTCCGTCACCAAGCAGTGGGGCTGGAACGGCAGCCCCAACCTGCAGTGGTCCTTCATCGCACAGTAGGCCGCCGGACGGGCGGTTCACGACGCGCTGCCCGGACCCCTGCACCGCCGTCGGCAAGTCCGCTCCGCGGGCCTGTCCGTGTGGTCGCCGCGCCAGGACCCTTCGTCGGACTCCCACAGCCGGGAGCCCGACGAGGGGCAGCCCGACGAAGGGGGTCCGACGAACGGCGCGGGGCCGTCAGCCGACGGGCAGCAGGGTCGGGTCCGCCATGATCCGGCGGACCGTCGTGAGCGCCGCGCCCAGCAGCGGTCCGCGCCGCCCCAGGGCCGAGGGGCGCAGCGCCTCCGGGGCCCAGGGCCGCACGGTGACCCGGGCGGTCAGCTCGGTGCGCACGGCCGGCAGCAGCCAGTCGGCGAGTTCGGCGTAGGCACCGCCGAGGACGAGGGCGTCCGGATCCATGAGGTCGACGGCGGAGGTGAGGGCCAGGCCCAGGGCACGCCCCGCGCGGTCCAGCGCCGCCAGGGTCGGCGCGTGCCCGGCGCCCGCCCGTTCGGCCAGCAGGGCGACGACGTCGCCCGGGTGGTGCTGCCCGAGGCCGGACTCGCGCAGCACGGCCGTCTCGCCCGCGTACTGCTCCAGGCAGCCGCGGGCACCGCAGGCGCATTCCGGGCCGTCCGGGTGCACCGGGAGGTGGCCGAGTTCGCCGGCGAAGCCCCGGGCGCCCCGGAACAGCCCCCCGTCGATGACCAGGGCGGCGCCGATCCCGGTCTCGGCGGACACGTGCACGAAGGTCTCCGGGTGCTGCCCGGTGCTCCAGTACTCGGCCAGCGCGCCCAGGTTGGCCTCGTTCTCGGGCTCGGGCACGGTGTCCGCGTCCGGCCAGTGGTCGGCGAGCCGGACACCGCACCAGCCGAGGTTCGGAGCTCGTTCGACCAGTCCTGCGGGGTCGTTCGGCACCACCCCGGGCACGGCCAGGACGCGGCCCTCCACGCGCAGCCCGAGGGCGGCGGCCTCGGCCTCCGCCTCGGCAGCCAGCGCGGCGGTCTCCGCCAGCACCTCTCCGGCCGTCCGGCCCGCGTTGACCCGTTCCTCCCGGCGCCACACACGCGGCTCGCCCTGCAGGTCCACCACGCACGCGCCGAGGTGGCCGACGCCGATCTCCAGGCCGAGGCCCGCCGGGCCCGCGTCGTTCACGGCCAGCGCCCGTCCCGGTCGGCCCGGGCGGCCGCTGGCGGTGGCGGCCGCCTCGGTGACCATGCCGCGCGCGATCAGCTCGTCGACCAGCGAGGAGACGGCCGCCCTGGTCAGCCCGACGCGTCCGGCGACGTCCGCGCGGGAGAGCGGGCTGTGCGCGACGACCGCTCCGAGGACCACCGCGAGGTTCTGCCGCCGCATGTCCTGTTGCGACGCGGGCCCGATCGAGGCACTCCCGTTCACCTTGCCGACCACCGTCACGCGCCGCTCCTCCTACCGGTCCTGGGCCGGAGCGCCCTGCAAGGCTCCGGCCCGACGCAGGGTATCGCCGATCCGCAGCAGCGTGTCCTCGTCCTTCTTCACCGGGTCCAGCACCGGGCCGCGGGCCGTCCGCCAGCGGCGGGCCACCGCGTCGGCCGGCTCACCGGTGAGCAGTGCGGCCGCCTGGGCGGCGGCGCCGAGCGCGACCAGTTCCTGCGCGTCGGGCACCTGGACCGACCGGCCGGAGAGCCGCAGCACGGTCCGCTGCCAGGCCCGGCCGCGGGCGCCGCCGCCGATCAGCAGCAGCGGTTCGTCGCCCTCCGGGTCGGCGCCGCCCGCGCGCAGCACGTCGTCCAGCGCGGCGAGCAGGGCGTGGGCGGCGCCGTCGTAGGCGGCCTGGAGCAGTTGCCCCGGGGTGGTGCCGTGGCGCAGCCCGTGGACCAGGCCGGAGGCGCCCGGGAGGTCCGGGGTGCGCTCGCCGTCGAGGTAGGGCAGGACGACGGCGGTGCCGCCCTCCTCGACCTCGTCGCGGCCGCGGCCGAGCAGCACCGCGAAACGGTCTACGGCGACGGTGCAGTTGAGCGTGCAGGCGAGCGGCAGCCAGCCGCCGAGGGCGTCGGCGAAGCCGGCGACGGTGCCGGTCGGGTCGGCGGGCCGGGTGCGGCCGACGGCGTAGACGGTGCCGGAGGTGCCGAGGCTGAGCACCGGCTGCCCGGGGAGCAGGCCGAGCCCGAGGGCGGCGGCCATGTTGTCGCCGGTGCCGGTGGCCACCGGCGTGCCTTCGCGCAGCGGCGTCCCCGGACGGACGGTGCCGGCCTGTGTGCCCGGGGTGAGGACCTGCGGCAGCAGGGCCGGGTCGAGGCCGATCCGGGCGAGGACGTCCTGGTCGTAGCCGTCCGGTCCCCACCAGCCGGTTCCGGAGGCGTCGCCCCGGTCGGTGACGGCCGCTCCGGTGAGCCGCTCGGTCAGGAAGTCGTGCGGCAGCCGGACGGCGGCGACGCGTTCGGCGGCGGCGGGCTCGTTGGCGCGCAGCCAGGCCCACTTGGGCGCGGTGAAGGCGGCGGTGGGGACGCTGCCGGTGCGGCGGGCGAGTTCCGCCGCACCGATGGCGGTCCGGAGACCGGCGGCCTGCGGCGCGGACCGGACGTCGTTCCAGAGCAGTGCCGGGCGGACCGGCGCCCCGGACGCGTCGAGGGTGACCAGGCCGTGCTGCTGGCCGCCGACCGAGACGGCGGCCACGCGGTCCGCCCAGCCCGTCGCCGCCGCGGCCTCGCCGAGTGCCCGCCACCACTGCTCGGGGTCGCTCTCCCGGCCGGCGTCGGTGCTGACGGTGTGCGGGGCGCGGCCCTGGCCCAGGACGGCGCCGGTGTCGAGATCGACGGCGAGGGCCTTGGTGGACTGCGTCGAGCTGTCGAAGCCGATCACGACACGTTGCTCAGCCATGCGTTCCTCCGGAGGGGTTCCTTCTGACGTTCCGGCATACTAATTTGTTGAGAGCCCTGACAAACACCCCTGGATCCGAATCCGGAGCCGCTCCATGCCCAGCGACCAGCTCACCCCCACCCCCGCGCACAAGTTCACCTTCGGCCTGTGGACCGTCGGCTGGCAGGGGCGCGACCCCTTCGGCGACGCGACCCGCCCCGCTCTCGACCCGGTCGAGACCGTGCAGCGGCTGGCCGAACTCGGCGCCTACGGCGTCACCTTCCACGACGACGACCTGATCCCCTTCGGCGCGGGCGACGCCACCCGCGAGGAGACCGTCAAGCGCTTCCGCGCCGCACTGGACGCCGCCGGGCTGAAGGTCCCGATGGCGACCACCAACCTGTTCACCCACCCGGTGTTCAAGGACGGCGCCTTCACCGCCAACGACCGAGACGTGCGCCGCTACGCGCTGCGCAAGACCATCCGCAACATCGACCTGGCCGCCGAGCTCGGCGCCTCGGTCTACGTCGCCTGGGGCGGGCGCGAGGGCGCCGAGTCCGGCGCGGCCAAGGACGTGCGCACCGCGCTCGACCGGCTGAAGGAGGCCTTCGACCTGCTGGGCGAGTACGTCGAGCAGCAGGGCTACGACCTGCGCTTCGCGATCGAGCCCAAGCCCAACGAGCCGCGCGGCGACATCTTGCTCCCCACCGTCGGCCACGCGCTGGCGTTCATCAACGAGTTGGAGCGCCCCGACCGGGTCGGCGTCAACCCGGAGGTCGGCCACGAGCAGATGGCCGGGCTCAACTTCCCGCACGGCATCGCCCAGGCCCTGTGGCACGGCAAGCTGTTCCACATCGACCTCAACGGCCAGTCCGGCATCAAGTACGACCAGGACCTGCGCTTCGGCGCGGGCGACCTGCGGCAGGCCTTCTGGCTGGTCGACCTGCTGGAGTCGGCCGGCTACGACGGCCCCCGGCACTTCGACTTCAAGCCGCCGCGCACCGAGGACTTCGACGGCGTCTGGGCCTCCGCGGCCGGCTGCATGCGCAACTACCTGCTGCTGGCCGAGCGCTCCCGCGCCTTCCGCGCCGACCCGGAGGTGCAGGCCGCGCTCGCCGCCTCCCGACTGCCCGAACTGGCCCTGCCCACGGCCGGGGACGGCCTGGCCGGGCTGCTGGCGGACCGCTCCGCCTTCGAGGAGTTCGACGTGGACGCCGCCGCCGTGCGCGGCATGGCCTTCGAGCAGCTGGACCAGCTCGCCCTGGAGCACCTGCTCGGCGCCCGCTGACCGCAGCCCTGCCCGAGCCGGGTCGTGCCCGAGGGCACGACCCGGCTCTTCGCGTGGTGCCGGTCGGGCACTGCCGGTCAAGCGGTTCGACGGTGGCACCGCGCCCCCACCGTGACGCCCCGCCCCAGAGCGACCGGAGAGGCCGAAGCGTCCTGAGGTTCACCGTCTCCATCGACCTCGGTCCTACGGCCCGGCTCTTTCCCCGCCGCGCCAGGCCGCGCTCATACATCTCCGACACGTAGGCGAGGAGGGCGTGGGCACGGTCCCCGGAGACGGCACCGTGCTCAAGCGCGCGCCCCGGCACGGCCCGGGCGGGCCGTGCCGGGGCGACGCGGTGAACTACCGCCGGCGGCTGGTGATCAGACGCTGCAGGACGATGAAGACGAACAGCAGGGCGCCGATGACGATCCGGGTCCACCAGGAGCTGAGGGTGCCCTGGAAGCTGATGACGGTCTGGATCAGGCCGAGCACCAGCACGCCGAGCAGGGTGCCCAGCAGGTAGCCGGAGCCGCCGGTGAGCAGGGTGCCGCCGATCACCACGGCGGCGATCGCGTCGAGTTCCAGGCCCACCGCGTGTAGGCCGTAGCCGGAGAGCATGTAGAAGGTGAGCAGGACGCCGCCGAGCGCGGAGCAGAAGCCGCTGATCGCGTAGACGGTCGTCTTGGTGCGCTGCACCGGCAAGCCCATCAGCAGCGCGGACTGCTCGCTGCCGCCGAGCGCGTACACGTTCCGCCCGAACCGGGTGTAGTGCAGGACCACGAAGGCGGCGGCGACCACCAGCAGCGCGATGACCGCGCTCGGTGAGACGAACAGGTCACCGAGCGGGATCCGGGTCTGCGCCATCGCGGTGTACTGCGGGTCGGTGATGGAGATCGACTCGACGCTGATCGTGTAGCACAGGCCCCGGGCCAGGAACATGCCGGCCAGGGTGACGATGAACGGCTGGATCTCGAAGACGTGGATGATCCAGCCCATCAGCCAGCCGGCGGCGGCGCCCATCAGGAGGACCAGCGGGATCACCAGCAGCGGCGGCCAGCCGTGCTTCTCGACCAGCCAGGCGGAGACCATGGTGGAGAGCGCCACCACCGCGCCTACCGACAGGTCGATGCCGCCGGTCAGCACGACGAAGGTCATGCCGACCGCGACGACCAGCAGGAAGGCGTTGTCGATCAGGAGGTTGAGCACGACCTGGCCGGAGAAGAAGCCGTCGTACTGCGCCGACCCGACGGTGAACATCGACACCAGCAGGACGGAGGTGACCAGCAGCGGGACCTGCCCGCGCACTCTGGTCAGCAGGGCGTTGGCGTTCACGCGCCGACCTCCCGGTTGGTGGTGGTGACAGGATTGGTTCGGGCTCCGCTCCGACGTCCGGCGCCGCGCCTGGCGACCTTGGCCCGGAAGTTCGGCGACTGGATCAGGCAGACCGTGATCACGACGAACGCCTTGAACACCAGGGTGGTCTCCGGCGGGATGCCGATGGTGTAGACGGTGGTGGAGAGGGTCTGGATGATCAGCGCGCCGAGGACCGTGCCGCCGATCGAGAAGCGGCCGCCGTTGAGCGAGGTCCCGCCGATCACCACCGCGAGGATGGCGTCGAGTTCGATCCACAGACCGGCGTTGTTGCCGTCGGCGGCCGAGACGTTCGAGGACACCATCAGGCCCGCCAGTGCCGCGCACAGCGCGCTGAACACGTAGACCAGGGCGACCAGGCGCATCGCCCGGATGCCGACCAGCCGGCTGGCCACCGGGTTGCCGCCGACGGACTCCAGCAGCAGTCCCAGCGCGGTGGAGCGGGTCAGCAGCACGGTGGCCAGCACCACCACGGCGCTGAGCAGGATCGCGAACGGCATGGTCAGCCAGTAGCCGCCGCCGATCAGCTTGTACGGCTCGCTGGTGATCGTGATGATCTGGCCGTCGGTGATCAGCTGGGCCAGGCCGCGCCCGGCGACCATCAGGATCAGGGTGGCGATGATCGGCTGCACGCCGACCCGGGCCACCAGCACCCCGTTCACCACGCCCAGCAGCACCGCCGTGCCGAGTGCGATGCCCACCGCGCCGAACACCGTGCCGAGGCTCGCCGGGTCGGCGGCCTCGCTGATGTGCTGGCAGGCCAGCGCACCGGCGATGGCGACGGTGGAGCCGACCGAGAGGTCGATGCCGCCGGTGGCGATCACCAGGGTCATGCCGAGCGACACCAGGATCAGTGGGGCGCCGAAGTGCAGGATGTCGACCGTACTTCCGTAAAGGTGACCGTCCTTGAGGTGGAGGGCGAAGAAGTCCGGGGTGAAGGCGAGGTTGGCGAGCAGCAGCACGGCCAGCACCACGGCCGGCCAGAACAGCCTGGACCGGGTCACCGCCCTGGCCCACGGGGTCGTCGGTACCGTGGTCATTCTTCCGCTCCGCTCGCGATGGTGGCCAGGACGCGCTCCGGGGTGAGCTCGCCGTCGTTGTCGAGCTGGGCGACCATCCGGTGGTCACGCAGCACGCCGACCCGGTGGCTGAGCCGCAGCACCTCCTCCAGTTCGGCGGAGATGAACAGCACCGCCATGCCCTTCTCGGCGAGGTCCGCGACCAGCTTCTGGATCTCGGCCTTGGCCCCGATGTCGATGCCGCGGGTGGGCTCGTCCAGGATCAGTAGCTTGGGGTCGGTGATCAGCCAGCGGGCGAGCAGCACCTTCTGCTGGTTGCCGCCGCTGAGGTTGCGCACCAGCGCCTCGGGGTTGCCGGGGCGGATGTCCAGGGCGCGGATCCAGCGCAGCGCGAACTGCTCCTGTGCGGTGCGCGACAGCGGGCGCGTCCAGCCGCGGGCGGCCTGCAGCGCCAGCACGATGTTCTCGCGGACGGTCAGCTCGCCGACCAGGCCCTCGGTCTTGCGGTTCTCCGAGCAGAACGCGATGCCGTGGGCGATCGCGTCACGCGGGTTGCGCAGGTCGGCCTCGGTGCCGTTGATCCGCACGGTGCCGCGGTCCTTGTGGTCGGCGCCGAACAGCAGCCGGGCCGCCTCCGTCCGGCCGGACCCCAACAGGCCCGCGAGGCCGATCACTTCGCCGCGTCGGATGGCGAGATCGTACGGCTCCACGGCACCCTTCCGGGCCAGGCCCTCGGCCTGCAGGAAAGCCGGGCCGGCGACCGGGGCGGAGCGCTCGCCCCGCTGTCCGCCCGCGAGTTGATCGAGTCCGGCGAGTTCGGCGCCGATCATCCGGGAGACGAGTTCGACCTGGTTGAGCTCGCTGGTCAGGTACTCGCCCTCCAGCCGGCCGTTGCGCAACACCGTCATCCGGTCGCAGATCTCGTAGATCTGGTCGAGGAAGTGCGAGACGAACAGGACGGCCACGCCCTGGTCCCGCAGCCTCCGTATGACGGCGAAGAGCTGGTTCACCTCGTCGCGGTCCAGGCTGGAGGTCGGCTCGTCCAGGATCAGTACCTTGGCCGAGACGCCGACCGCGCGGACGATCGCCACCAGTTGCTGGACGGCGATGGAGTAGCTGTTCAGCGGCGCGCTGACGTCGATGTCCAGGTCGAGTTCGCGGACCAGTTCGGCGGCCCGGCGGCGCATCGCCGACCAGTCGATCAGGCCGAACCGGCGGGGCTCGCGCCCGATGAAGATGTTCTCCGCGACCGACAGGTTCGGGCAGAGGTTCACCTCCTGGTAGACCGTGCTGATGCCGGCCTGCTGGGCCTGCAGCGGCCCGGCGATCCACACCTGCTCGCCGGCCAGCACCACCTCGCCGCCGTCCGACGGGTGGACACCGGTGAGCACCTTGATCAGCGTGGACTTCCCGGCACCGTTCTCCCCCATCAGGGCGTGCACCTCACCGGGGAAGAGCCGGAAGTCGACCCCGTCCAGCGCCACCACCCCGGGGAACTCCTTGCGGATACCCCGCATTTCCAGGACCGGTTGCTGACGCACCCCGGTTCTCCTCTCCTCGTGCGATCCGGCCCGGGGAGCGATCCGCCGATCGCTCCCCGGGCCGGCCAAGCCGGTCAGTACTGGCGGGTGGGCAGGGCCGCGGTGGCCTGCTCGGGGGTGAAGGTGCCCTCCTCGGTCTTGATCCGACGCGGCACCTGCTCGCCCGCCTTGACCTTCTTCACCAGGTCCATCAGCTGGTCGCCGAGCAGCGGGTTGCACTCGACGTCGTAGTTGATCTTGCCCTGGCTCATCGCGGTGAGGGAGTCCTTGACGCCGTCCACGGAGACGATCTTGATGTCGGTGCCCGGCTTCTTGCCGGCCTCCTCGATCGCCTGGATCGCACCGAGCGCCATGTCGTCGTTGTGGGCGTACAGCACGTCGATCTTCGGCTGGGCCTTCAGGAAGGCCTGCATGACCTCCTTGCCCTTGGCGCGGGTGAAGTCGCCGCTCTGCGAGGCGACCACCTTGAACTTCGGGTCGCCCTTGGTGGCGTCCGCGAAGCCGGCCTTGCGGTCGTTGGCGGGCGCGGAGCCGGTGGTGCCCTCCAGCTGGACGATGTTCACGTCACCACTGGCGGACGCGTACTCCTTGACCAGCCAGTCGCCGGCCTTCTTGCCCTCCTCGACGAAGTCCGAGCCGAGGAAGGAGACGTACAGCGACTCGTCCTTGGAGTCCACCGCGCGGTCGGTCAGGATGACCGGGATGTGCGCGGCCTTGGCCTCCTTGAGGACGGTGTCCCAACCCGACTCCACCACCGGCGAGAAGGCGATCACGTCGACCTTCTGCTGGATGAACGAGCGGATCGCCTTGATCTGGTTCTCCTGCTTCTGCTGCGCGTCGGAGAACTTGAGCTCGATACCCGCCTTCTTCGCCGCGTCCTGGACCGACTTGGTGTTCGCGGTGCGCCAGCCGCTCTCCGCACCCACCTGCGAGAAGCCCACCACGAGCTTGCCGCCGGAGCCCTTCCCGGCGGAGCCCCCGCCGCCGGAACCGCACGCGGTGAGGACGGTGACCATCGCACCGGCGACCAGGACCGCCGCAACTCTCTTGGACATGTGGGGACTTCCTCTCGGGATCGTCGATCGCGCGAACGGCACCGGCTGTGTGAACGCGAGGTATCGTCGCCGTTTCGCTCGGGACCGATTGTTAACGCTAACAATTGAGCCCGGCAAGGCCTCCGCGCCGTGTTACCCAATCTTGACCAGGGCGGACCGGCAACCGGAAGCACTCTCAGTCCGGTATCCCCGTCGGCCAGTTGACGTTCGGAGCACACGCTCCCTGCCGCTCGGGACAAGACCACCGGACACGCCTCGGGCCCGGTCAGGGCAGGTCACGGCAGCTCACCCGCACACGACCGGAATCCCGGACGGTAGAGGTCGGGCGATCACCCGGGGCACTGAGGCGGTCGGCGTGGCAGGCCCCACGCCGACCTGGGCGGGCGGTTTCCCGACGGCTCCGCCGGCTGGCCCGGGCGCGCCCGCATCATGGCCGTGCCGAGCCCGGGGGCGGGACCGCCCCCGGGCTCGGCACCCGTCAGGACCGGCGGCACCCTGCTCCGCCCGCTGCATCCCACTGCGGACGACCGCCGGTGCCCCGGCGGCTCAGCCCCAGGGCTGGGCGACCAGCCAGCTGGTGTCGGCAGCCCAACTGGTGGAGCTGTCCCAGCTGTTGGAGCCGCCGTTGTCGGCGATGTAGGCGGTGTAGTTGTAGTGGCGGAGGTACTTCGTCGGGAAGTTGACGGACCGGAAGGAGGTGCCGACCCCGCTGTTGCCACTGGTGGGGCAGAAGGTGGCGTCCTGCGCGAATGAGCCGACGCCGCTGTCGAAGTCCAGGTAGAGCTCGTAGTTGTAGTGGTGCAGGAACCGTCCGGGGCTGTTGGCGGACTCGAAGGACAGGCAGGAGGAGTCGGCCAGGCCGGCGCGGACGATCCAGGTGGCGTCGGCCTTGTCGGTGGCCGAACTGGCCGAGCCGGTGTCGGAGATGACGATCTTGGAGTCGGTGTCGTCGTGGCGCAGGTAGTGGGAGGTGCAGCAGGGCGCGGTGGTGGCCTGCAGGGAGATCCGGGAGCCGGGGGTCAGCGTGCCGGTGCTGGTCGAGCCGCTGTTGTAGCCGGCGGCGGTGATGTTGGCCTGGACCGCGTTCTCGGTGGCGTCCGACGGGTAGCCCTGGGTCATGACCCCCTCGTAGAAGGTGCCTTGGGCCCACTTGCTGTTGTCACCGCCGATGCCGAGGATGATCGCGCCCTCCTTGTGCATCGGGTCGTAGCCGGTGGCGTTGGGGCGTGCGCCGTTGTAGAAGGTGGACAGACCGCCCGACTGGGCGTCACCGCCGCGGAGGGCCCACTGGTTCGGGCCGCCCTTGAGCATGGCGGTCAGGAATCGGTTGCTGACGCTGGGGTCGTTGGCGTTGAATCCTCGGTTCACCCCGGAGAACAGGCCGTTCTCCAGGTCTGCCATGACCCACGGGCCGTTGCCGCTGCCCGAGCCCCAGCTCTTGTTGTTGCCGAAGTAGAGGGCCTCCATGTGGCCGTTGCCGGTGTCCAGACTGTTGGTCTCGGCGTTGCCGTAGTCGAAGCAGCAGCCGCCGTTGAAGTGCGTGCCGTCGAAGATGGCGTACATGCCCTCGGGCTGGTCGCCGGTGGCGATGCCGTTGGTGTTGTTGTTGCGGTAGCCGGTCCCGGGGGCGACGTAGACGCCGTACGCCTTGTGGCCGGCGACGGTGACCGGCGCCTCGACGGCGTTGGCGAGGTTGTCCGGCCCGCCGGCCGCCCCGCCGGCGGGCGCCTGGGTGAGGTGGTTGCCCTTGCCGGACTGGTCGTAGAGGACGGTGATGACGCAACTGGTGCCGGCGCAGAAGGAGTCCTGCGCGGCGGCGTCGGCGTAGCCGCCGGCGCTCAGCAGGCCGATGTCCCTGGTCGCGTTGTCGGAGGCGCGCCTGACCTGGTACAGGGGGCCGTTGTACGCCCCGTACAGAGCCCGGGTGGTGCTGTGCGCGGCGACGCACGGGGTGTTGCCGGCGGCGTAGATGTCGCACGGTCCCTGGGTGGCGGCCTGCGAGGGGGTGGCCGTGGCGGTGAGCAGGCCGGCCGCGAGCGCAGCGGTGGTACCGGCCGCGAGGAACGCGTGTCGGAGGCGGTGCATCCACGGTTTGATCATGAGGAGTTCCTTCACTGGGTGGGGTGGGGGGTGGGCGGGCGCCGCGAACCTCCCGGCGTCCGGCTGTGCGGACGGTGCGGGTTGCGCTGACGCCTGCAAGTCCGGTGCGGCTTCTGCCCTTTGGGAACCGGACCCGGCACGGGGGCTGTTGGTCAGCTCCAGGGAGCGGCGGCGAGCCGGTTGGCGTCCTGGGCCCATGACGAATGGCTGCCCCAGGATTCGGTGCCGCCGTTGCTCGCGACGCGGCCGGCGAAGCGGTGGTGGCGGACGTACCTCTCCGGGGCGCTGAAGGACTTCAGGGGGTGGTCGGCGCCGCTGTTCCCGTGCTGGGCGCGGACGGTGGCGTCGGCGGCGGAACTGCCGGAAGTCACCGGCGTGCCGACCACCGCCGGCGTTCGCCGGGCGCGGCTCAGCCGTGTTCGGGCGGTCATGAACGAACTCCTTCACGGGTGGGGGAAGGAAGAAGGCGTCCAATATTGTTAGCGCTAACAACAATGGCCGGAAAGTATGAACCAGGCCCGTCGAGAAAGGTCCTGGCCGGGCTGTATCGCCCATCACTATGGCCAGACGCCCCGGCACCGTCAAGACGTCTGGATGTTAACGCACACAATCCGCAGAAGAGTTCGCCTCCGACGGTCGCTTGCGTGCGGGGTGGAGCCCGGGGTGGCCGGAGCCGGGAATGGGGACGGGGCCCCGTACGCCCGTGCGGTGGCGTGCGGGGCCCCGTGTCCTTGGGGTCGGCTGTCCTGGGCCGGTTGTCCTGGGCCGGTTGTCAGGCCGGGTAGGGTAGTTCGGCTTCCCGGGTGTCGGCCGGGTGGACGTGCAGGGCGCCGTCCGGGCCGCCGGTCCGCAGCTGCCAGGGGTGCGGGCTGTCGGTGGTCACCCGGAGCCGGTCACCGCAACGGCGCACCTGGAAGCGGGCGCTCTCGCCGGGGCCGTCGCAGTGCGGGATCACCACCGTGGTCTCGGCGCCGTCGGCGAAGGCGTGCACGCGCAGTTCGACGCCCTCGGCCCAGGCCGAGACCGGGCGCTGGTCG